>JBGQCL010000231.1:0-17684 GCA_041495365.1 Kofleriaceae bacterium
CGGGGCTCGCGGCGGCGCACGATGCCGGGCTCGTGCACCGCGACTTCAAACCCGAGAACGTGCTGCTCGGCGCCGACGAGCGCGCGCGCGTCGGCGACTTCGGGCTCGCGCGCGGCTCGCAGAGCCAGGACGAGCCGCCTGCGCCCGTCGAGGCGCCGCCCCTGGACCAGGAGCGCAGCAAGCTGGTCAGGCCGCTGACCCGGACCGGCGCGGTGGTCGGCACGCTCGGCTACATGGCGCCCGAGCAGGCGCTGAGCGGCAATGTCGACGCGCGCGCCGATCAGTTCGCGTTCTGCGTCGTCGCGTGGGAGACCCTGTGCGGCGAGCGGCCGTTCGCGAGGGTGAACCGCGCCAACCTCGCCGATCTCGTGGCGGCGATCCGCCGCGGGCCGCGTCGGCCGCCACGCGCCGCGAAGCTCCGGCCGGCGATCCGCCGCGTGCTCGAGCGCGGGCTCGCGGTCCAGCCCCAGATGCGCTACCGCAGCATGCACGAGCTGCTCGCCGCGCTACGCGGCGCGACCCGCGCGCGCACGCCGTACGTGCTGGCCGCGGTCGGGCTCGCCGCGGCGCTCTCGCTCGGACTCGTGGCATGGCGCCACGGGACGGCACCGACCTGCGACGACGCCGGCGCCGAGGTCGCGACGCTGCTGCCGCGCGGGCTCGTCGGACGACTGCGTGCCGCGGGCGGCCCGTTCGCGGTGGAGGGCAGCGAGCGCGTTGCCGCGACGCTCGATGGCTTCGCGCGCGAGTACCGCGCCGCGGCGAGGCATGCGTGCCGGGCCGCGCGCATCGAGCGCGTGTGGCCCGATGGCCTGTACAGCAGGGCCGCCGCGTGCCTCGCGATCCGGTTGCGTACGGCCGCGGCCCTGGTCACGCCCGATCAGGTCGCGCGCGCGGACGCCGCTGACGTCGTTCAACAGGTACAGCAGATGCCCGTGCTCGACGCGTGCGTCGATCCCGCCACGCTCGCGGCGATGCCGGTGCCGCCGACCGATCCGACACAGCTCGAGGCCGTCGTGTCGGCGCGCGCGGGGCTCGACGCCGCCACCGTCGAGATCGCGCTCGCGCGGCTCGCGCCGGCGCGCGCCGTGCTCGACCGGCTGCGAGACGCACCGGTGGCCACCGAGCCGTCGGTCGCCGCGCGCATCCAGCTCGTGCACGCCGGTGTGCTGCGCGCCGAGGATCAAGCCGCCGCGAGCGAGCAGGAGTATCGCGACGCCTACTTCGGCGCGCGCGAGATCGACGACGTCGAGGTCACGCTGGCCGCCGCCGAGAAGCTGATCGAAGGCATCGGCGAGATCCGCGAGGATCATGCCGCGGCCGACGAGTGGGTCCGCATCGGCCTGGCCGACGCCCGGCGCGCACGCGCGCGCGCCCCGAGAGCCGCGGCCGCGGTCTACGCCGAGGTGGCGCGCGTGCGCACGCTCGAGGACAAGAACGACGAGGCGCTCGGTCACGCGCGCAGCGCGCTCGCGCTCGTCGAAGGAACCAACACGCTCGCGCAGGTCGACGCCCTGCAGGCGCTCGGTTACGCGGGCTGCGCGGTGGGGCAGTACAAGGCGTGCCTGGCGAACGAGGATCGCGCGCTCGCGCTGTCACGCCAGCTGCTCGGGCCCGACCACCCGCGCGTCGGCCGACTGCTCGCGGCGATGGCGCTCGATCACAGCGATTCGGATCACGGTGGAGAACAGTCGCTCGTGCTTGCGAGCGAGGCGCAGCGGATCGTCGATCAGTCGCACGACCTGTCGAGCCTGGACGTCGCGCGCACCGAAGCCTCGCTCGCGTCGATGCTCATCAACCTCGACAAGCATGACCAGTTCGGCGAGGCGCGCCGGCTGCTCGAGGATGCGCGCGCGCGACTCGTACGCTCGCTCGGCCCACGGCACGCCGACGTCGGCCAGATCGACAGCGACCTCGCCTTGCTCGACAACGCCGATGGGCACTTCACCGAGGGCACGGCGCGGATCCGGAGCGCGATCGCGATCCAGGAGCACGCGCTCGGGCCGACCGCGAGCCGGGTCGGTGATTCGCTGTACAACCTCGCGGCCACGCTCCGCCAGACCGCGAACTACGACGCGGCGTTCGCCGCGGCGCAGCGCGCGGCCGAGATCTACGCGGTGCGCCTTCCCGGCACCAACCGCCACGCGCTCGCGCTCGGGATGCAGGCGTCGATCGCGAACCTGAACAAGGATCCGACGCGCGCCTACGCGCTGGCGATGGACGTGCTCGCGCTGCCGGTCGCCAGGGAGCCGGTGTTCGCGCGCGGGTGGGCCGCGATGGAGGCCGGCCGCTCGCTCGTCGCGCGCCGCATCGACGCGGAGCACGCCCGCGCGCTGCTCGGCGAAGCGCACGCGGTGTTCGACCAGCTCAAGGCAACGGGGCGGGTGAAGGAGTGCGAGGAGTTGATGGCGAAGGTGGCGCGGTGAGGGAGCGTCCGAGTTGCATGACGGAACAGGAGCCTCGCGGGGCGCGGCGCGAGCGTCGTCGCCGGAGCTATCGACATCGTGCGCGGGCTGACCCTCGCTGCCGCCGCTCCGGTCAATCGTCCGGCGCCGAGCCCACCAGGCCATGCTCGCGGGCGAGCTTCCTCAGCCGCTGCTTCGCGCGCTCGAACTGCTTGCGCAGCGCGGCCGCGCGCGCCGTCAGCTCGCGACTGCCGTCGAGCGGTTCGGTGGCGAGGATGCGCGCGATGTCCTTCCACGACATCCGCCGGTCGATCCGCAGGATCAGGAGCTCGTACTCGTCGGCCGCGAGCTGCTCGCGCAACGCGCGGAACGCGACCTTGACCTCGGTCTTCTGGAACTCGACGGTCATCGTCCGCACGAACGCAGCGACCTCGGGCGCCTGCGACAGCGCTACGTGGTGCGCGTCGCGGCGCCGCGGGTCGCGGCGGAGCTTGCCGAGCGCGTTGCGGGCGAGCGCGTACAGCCACGACCGCAGCGACGACCGCCAGCGGAAGCTCGGCAGCCCGCGCCAGAGGTCCTCGCACAGATCGGCGAACGCCTCGGCCGCGAGGTCGTCGTTCGCGGCCGTCGTGCGCAGGTACGCGTGCAGCTCGCCGCCGTACAACCGGAGCGCGGCAGTGGTCGCCGGCGCCAGCGCACCGAGCTCGACGTCGGCCCGGATCGACGCTTCGAGGGCCGCGCGCCCGTCCTCACCTCCATCGTCGCTCACCCGCGCAATGTACTCGAACCCCGGGACCGCGGCCAGTCTCAATTTCGGTCACATATCGATCCAGCCGGGTCTATCCCTGCGAACACGACGAAAGGAACGCAAATGATGACTCGCTGGATGATCACAGCTCTGTGTGGAGCCACCCTCGGTGCGTGCGCCCTCGACGACAAGATTGCCGACGACCTGGACACGGGCGCCGCCGTGCAGGACATTTTAGGCATCGGCATGACCGGCTGGGAATCGTGCTCGAGCAGTGCCGGATGCTCGTTCCCGATTGGCACGGTTCAGTTCAGTCAACGTTGCTACATCTCCGGCATCAGGGGCGATCTGTCGTTCGGCAGCATCACGTTCAGCGGCAGCCAGCTCGGGAGCGCGCTGAACCTGATCGTCCGCCCGGGGCCGAATCGCACGCTCGCCGCCGCGGCGACATGCATCTCGGGCGTGACCAGCTCGAATGACATGTCCTGGAACTCCTGGCAGAACACCGCGGCCGACCTCGGCGCCGGTACGGGCCGGCAGTGCGCGATCAGCGGGATCACGAACACCACCGGGCTGCAGACCTCGAGCGAGAACGTGATGACCTGGCTCGACACCAGCGGACACTGGCGCCTGGGCGGCACGGTCGGGAGCGGTCACACGATCAGCGCACAGGCAACGTGTTGGGACAACGCGACGGTCGCCGGGGCCGTTGGCTGGTACGACTTCTCGAAATTCGACCCGCTGTCGTACTCTCCCAGCCAGAACGGTATGGGCTGCGCACCGACGAAGTTCCAGGGTGCGTTCACGAACACCGTCGCCCAGGTCTACTCGTACTTCAATGGCAACAACCAGACGTGGAACCTCGACGTCAATCGCGCCGGCGCTGACGTGACCTGCTTCTTCTGACTCTTCACCGTGTACCGGCGAAGCAGGTCACCACGAACCGGCGCTGCAGGTCGAGCCAGCGGAGCTTGCAGGCATCGCAGAAGGGTGTTGTTCGCGAGGTCCAGCCGTCGCACCATGTCCGACCCCGGACCGGCGATCCACAACACGTCGCCGGCGACCGCGAGCCCGCTGGGCTCGAACCGTACCTCCTCGGAAGGACCATCGCCGACGTCAAGACGTGCGCCCACGAGCACACGGACCGTCCTTGTCGTCGGATCGACCATGCAGATCCGCTTGCGCGTGCTGACGTAGAGCAACCCGCGATCGTACGCGAGGCCGTGCGGCGAGCGCTCGAGCTTGCCGTGGTCACCGACCCGCGGGTACGGCCGCACCACGGGTGGCAGCGCGGGCAGCGTATCGGCCGGTCCGGTCTCGCAACGGCGGTCCAGTGGAGGTGAACGCGCACGATGACATCGCCGTCGATCCACTCCATGAACACGAGGCCGATGCGCACACGAGCTGCAGATCCGGAGGTCTATGCAGCCCGGCGCTTCCTGCGCTTCGTGGGCAGCGGCGCCTTCCTGACACCCAGCCGCCGCGAGCCGATGATCAGCGTGGTGTCGCTCGAGACGGCGCGGAGCAGTTCGTCGAACATGTCGATCGTCGGCACGGCCCGGCCCTGCTCGTAGCGCGCGAACGCATTCTTGGACGATCGACCCATCGCGTGCGCAACCTCGGCCAGCGACTTGCCGCTGTTCTGGCGCAGCCGCTGCAGGACGAACGCAGCGAGCGCCGCCGGTTCGCTCGCTTCGATCGTCACCTCGCCGTCGGCGCGCCCGCCATCGGTCACGGTCACCTTGCAACCCGGCCGATCGATCAGCGTCTCGAACGCGTCGGCGAGCATTCGCGCCGCGTCCTTCCGGGATCGACCCTGCGTGCAGACGTCCGCGATCTCGGACTCGGCGAGCCACCAGGCTCCATCTTTCCAGAGTCGACCAGTGATCATCATGTGGGTGCTCCGATGCTCGGGATCAATCTGCCATCTCGGCCTGCCGAAGCAGGCTCCGGGCGAGGTACTCCTTGATTTCCTTGTGACGCGGCACTGCAAGCTTGCGGCTGCGCTCGGGATGAGCCCACAGATCGTGGCTGCCGCCATGCTTGAGGAAGTACCACCCCAGCGCCCGTAGCGCCGACTCAAGCTCCTGCCGCTTCACGGGCACATCGTACACCTATCGGTGTACGGTGCCAAGGCGATCGGGCTGCCGAGGGCGTCACCGCACCGATGCCGGCCCCCAGGCAGGCATCGAAGGCGCAGAAGCTCGCCCAGGCCACGATCGCTCACCTGCTGGAGATCGCCGGAGTGCCGCGCGCTGCCGCCGCCGCGCAGCTCGGCACCGTCTGAACCTTCCGTGTCACGTGGCCTGGCGCGCCTTGATCAGGGCGGCGAGCCGCTTCTTGTACTCGGCACGAGAAACCACGCGTCCCTTGGCGATGTCGGTATCGCCTTGCAACGCGAGCTTCAACAAGGCGAACGCACGGCGATCCTGTTCGAATGATTCGACATCCTGCAACACCGCCGTGGCACGCCCGTTCTGGGTGATCACGATCGGTGAGCGTTGCTCGCTCGCCCGCTCGATCAGAGCCGCCGCGTCGCGCTTGAGCTCGGTGATCGGCGCGATGTCTTGCCGCTTCATTCGCGTCATGTTGGCACCGAATCCGGTGCGGCGCCGGGCGGCGCTTTAGCGGCGCGTGGCGCTCACGGGCACCGCCGTCGCGGGGTAGGTTTGCGTCGTCGGATGGGCTGGCATCGCCGGACGGCGACCGGTCGAAGCCGATCCTGCCGCAGGCGGCAGCAGCAGCGAAGATCACGACCGCAAGGCGCATCCGCGGAGCATATCAGCGCGATCGATCCGTGCACGGGTCGGAGCACATCGCGTGCGTCGCGGCGCTATCAGCGCCTCGGGCGCGCGGCGCATCTGCGTTTCCTGCCGACACGCGCAGGGCGCCGGTGAGCCCCTCGGGCCGGGGCCGTGGGGACCGCTGCCCCGCTGCGGTCTGATGCACCGAGCTTGCCACCCGATCAGAAGCTGAGTCCGCCACAGTGACAATCGTTGGCCGAATCCATGAAGCAGCCGTTGCCGCACGGATTGCCGCCGCCGCCGCCCCAGCCACCGCCGCCGCCGGCACCACTGGCGCCCGCGCATTCGTTGTAGATCACGCACAGGTCGTTGCTGACCGCGACCCCGCAGAGGTCGCAGGCCGCCTCGGACAGCCCGCCGTGACCGTTGGCCGGCCCCGGGAGGATGTATCCGCCCCCCTCGTCGTAGATGACCACGCAGCCCGCGTAGTGCCCGTCGCCGTCGTCGGCCTCGGAGCAGCCCCGGCCGGCGAGCGCCTGGGCCGTGCTCGCCGTGGCTGGCGCGCTGTCGGGCGCGCTGCTGACACAGGCCCCGAGCGTACATGCAGTGATCAACATGCTTGCGATGTGCTTTGTCACGATATCCCTCCTGTCGAGTTCACTTCTCAGGCTATCGGACAACTCGGTATTTCTCGCGCGTCGGTTGATCGCGCCCGATGACACCGCGCGCAGCGCCACCGCGCGGACCGTCGCGGTCGTGTCGTGCGGGACCCGGAGTGCCATCGCCGGGGGCCGCGCGTCCGGATCGGTCTCCCCGGACCCGCTCGGGCACCGGCATGCGGACGTCGGCCTCGAACTTCCTTGGCACCATCCTGTGCGTGCCGCGAGCCCGCGCGCGTGGATCGCTACAGGATCTCGAACGTCTTGCACGCGGCGACGATGATCGGGCCGAGCTCGGCCTCGCGAGCGAGCGGCACGTGTCCTCGACGATTCTACAAGACAGCGCCGCAGGGCGGTGGTGGTGGTGGTGGGGACGCCGTGTTACGGTCTCTGCCGGAGGTAGCCATGGGAAGTGGCACGGAGCGAAGCAGTCGGCCGACTGGCGATGCCAGCGCGGGCAGCGCAACTGGATCCGCGAGTGCCGGTTCGCCCGACAGGCAGACCCTTGTCGAGCAGATCGGGCGCCCAGAGCCCCACCGCACCGTTGCCGGCCCTGGGCAGGCATCGGAGGCAGCTCGCCCAGGCCACCATGGCTCACCTCGGATGCGGACGTCGGCCTCGAACTTCCTTGGCACCATCCTGTGCCAGGCCGCGCGCGCAATCAGTCCCAAGGCGCCGCTGAAGCGACGACCTGCGTGTCACTGTCACACGTGTCGTCACGCGCGGGGCGCGCCAGCCTGCGAGTCGTTGAAACCGCGAAACCCGCACCACCGCCCGGCGAGGTATGTCGCTTGCAACGTGGCCGACCATGTCCAAGTTGACGGTCTCGTTTCTGCTCCTGCTTCCCGCACTCGGCTGCATCGCCGACATCGATCCGCCGGACGACTCCGCGACCTACACCCGCACGATCGTCCACTTCGCCGAGGACGGCGGCGCGACCGTCACGACCGAGCCGGTCACGGCGACCGAGCAACAGCTCGAGCACGAGACCGCCGTCGCCGACGGGCAGCGGCGCACCGTCGCGATCGATAGCTGCGGCGACTGGAATGCGACGAAGTTCTTCGATCAGACCAACTACACCGGCAACGAGCTGTGCTTGATCGGCAATGGCAACGGGTTCCTCGATCAGTACTGCCGGCTCCGTGGCGGGCTCAAGGCGGTGTGCCTGCGAAGCTGGACGGAGTCCACGCGCAGCCTGTGGACCGGCGCGAGCGTCGTCTGGCTGTCGTCCGTCTATGGATCGGGCGGCGCCTGTGCCGGAGGCGTGTGGTCGGGGCTACCGGCCTACGAGGCGTACGCGACCGTCGACGCCTGTATCCAGCTCAGCGATCAGTTCTCGATCACGCCCCCGTAGGCGTCGTCACCTGGTCGAGTCTGGCGAGCGGACGTCGGCCTCGAACTTCCTTGGCACCATCCTGTGCGTGCCGCGAGCTCGCGCGCGTGGATCGCTACAGGATCTCGAACGTCTTGCACGCGGCGACGATGATCGGGCCGAGCTCGGCCTCGCGCGCGAGCGGCGCCCACGCCTGCGCGGCGACGATCTTGCTGCCCGGCCTGGCGCGCGCGCACACGGCGTAGAGCTGGTTGCGGTACGGGCCCTGGAGGTCGGCGGGCTTGGTGATCCGGCCGACGCGGAACTTGCCGTTCGGCACGTCGCCCTGGTCCACGACCTCGAGGTTCATGCGCACCGCATCGAGCGCGGGGTCGCCGGTGCCGATGTTGGGCCGCGTGCGGGTCTCGAACGTCTGATCGACGATCTGCGGCAGCTTCGCGACCTCGTCGTCGCCGCACGCGCCGTCGCACGTCACGGTGAACTGCACGCCGGCGACCGCCTCCTGGAACTCGTCGCGCAGGACCACCTGGAGCCCGCTGGTCGTCCACGCCGCGGGGACCTTCACCCGCACCCGGGCGTGCAGGTTCACGCTGGCGACGTCGAGCTCGCGGTCGACCGCCGCGCCGGCCGGCGCCGCAGGCGGACTGGTGGGCTGGCCGGCAGGCGGCGCTGCAGGTTGATCGTCATGCTTGGGCACGGGAGCCTCCTGGCTCGCCTTCGGCTTGGACTCTCGCCCGCACGCGGCGAGCGCGGCGACGAGCGAGACATACCAGATCGGTCGCATCGCGCGCATGGTAGGCCACCCCGTGCCGGCGTAGACTGGACAGGTGACGAATTACGCGGGTCTGGCCTGCAACATCACGCTCGACTTCGGGCGTACCGGCTGGTACGCCGAGGTCGTCGACGAGCTCGCCGCGAAGGTCCGCGCGCTGCCGGTGTGGTCGAGGTTCACCACGCTGCGGCCCGACAACGGAGCCGCAGGCCCGCTGACGCCCGAGCGGTTCGACGCCATCGTCCGGGACGTCAAGAATCGCTCGTGGTACCTCGACGCGGGCGACGACCGGGACGTCGAGTTCCTGTGCTTCCGGGACGGACCGCGGGTCGATCTCCGGCTCCAGCTGTTCGAGGACGACTTCCGCCGCCACGCGCGAGATCTCGAGGCCGTGCTGGCCGTATTTGCCACCGGCTTCAGCCAGGCGCTCGTGATGCCCGCCAGCGGGATCACGATGAAGTTCATGCCGGATCTTCCGCGCGACCCGCTGCACAACCCGCCGGACTCCGCAGCCATGAAGTTCGATCAGATCGCCGACGCACTCGATCGCCGGCTGCCGGTCGCACGCCCCGATTCACGGCCGGGGCAGGCGCTCGCGCGCCTGCTGGGGGCGCCGCCTCCCGAGGGTGTGCGCCAGGTCGAGATCGGGGACGTCGTGCTGTACTTCTGGGCCGCGGATCCGGCGAGCCCGGAGGAGCTTGTCCGGGCGCGCAACGCCCACCAGCGGTGGATGGTGGAGCGGCTCTCGGCAACTCCGCCCGCTCCCGCAGGAGATCGGCCGCTGCACGCGACGGCAGCGGTCCAGGCCCCGCCGCTCAGCTTCATCGACGCGTCACACAAGCGAGGATTCCGCACGGTCCTGGTGCTGCCCGACGGGTCGATCGATGAGGCGTCGTGGGCGGTCGCCGTGGCTGCCGCCCGGAAGATGTTGCCGGATCTCAAGGATCTAGAAGCGATCTACGCCGTGGTGCCTCTGCGCGACCATGCCCTGGCCCTGGCCGAGCGAGCACGCAGAGACGGCCTGGCAGGCGTTGCGTATCCGGCGGACGGTGATCTGTGGGTTCCCGTGTCCGCGTAGCTGGCCGTAAGATCGTTCAATTCCGCATTCCAAGCGACATCAGCGCCGAGATACGCTGCAAGGGGGGCTACGTCCGGGCTGGACCGTACTAACAAGGGCTGGGAGCTGATGACCGCCGGGATTCCAACCAAACAGAGGCTTACAGCCGCCGCGCGGCGGCGCTTCGAAGTCGACGACGACGACGACGACGCGCTGCGCGCGAGCCCGCGACGGCCGACGCCGGGGAAAGGCGTCGACCACGCACGGCTCGAGCCTGCGGGCGCCGCCGACGCGAACCTCGCGCCCGGCAAGCTGTCCCTCGAGGACGCCGGGCGCGACACCATGGAGCCGGCCGCCGCGATCCGCTACGCGGACTGGATCGCGAGCGCCCCGCGCGTCGATCGCCGCGCCGAGATCCCCGAGATCGACGACGGAGCCCTCGCATCGGCGTTCGAGTTCATCGCCGACGCGCGCGGCGCGGAGCTGCCCGCCGAGCTGCGCGCACGGCTCGAGCGCGAGCTCCGCATCGATCTCGGCAGCGTGCGCTTGCACACCGACGCCGCAGCGGACCAGGCGGCGCGCACGCTCGGTGCCCGGGCATTCACGATCGGCAACGACATCCACTTCGCCGCCGGCGCATACGACCCGGGCTCCGAGTCCGGGATCGAGCTGATCGCTCACGAGATCGCGCACGTTGCGCAGCAGCGGCGCGACGGCAAGCCCGGGCCCGGGGCGCGCCGCGTCTCGCGCTCGGGCGACGCGAGCGAGGTCGGCGCCGACGACTTCGCCGCGCGGTTTCGCCGCTCGTTCCGCCGGCCGCTCGATGCCTCCGACCCGGCATCGCTGGTCGAACAGGTCCGGCGTGACGCCCGCCGGCTCGAGGTGCCCGGGCTGGGCGAGATCGAGAAGGAGCTCGGCGCATCGCTCGGGCACGTCGAGGCCTACGTCGGCGACGCCGCCACGCTGGCATGCCGCGCGATGGCCGCGAGCGCGTTCGCCGTCCGCGGCGTGGTCGCGTTCGCCGACGCGTCGCCCCGGCGCGACAAGCTGCTCCACGAGCTGACCCACATCGTCCAGATGGGCAACCGGAGCGCACCCTCGCTGTTCGCGCCCGGCACCCTGAAGATCAGCCACCGCGACGATCCTGCCGAGGTCGAGGCCCGCGGCGGTGCCGCGCGGCCGACCGTGCACGCCGACGCCGATACGATCCACCGCGACGGCGACACCGGCGGCAGCACGGATCCCGAGGCCCTGCCCGACGGCGGCGACAACGGCACCCCGCTGACCCGGTTCGCCGAGTTCACGACGTCCTGGATCAACAGCCACAAGAACAACGGCAAGAAGGTGTTCGGCTGGTTCGGCTCGACGATGCCGGTTGAGGTCATGGACGACAAGGGCGGCAAGAAGATCGAGCAGCAGCCGGTATGGGACCCGCAGTACACGGTCAGCACCGCCGACTGGTTCTTCCGGGAAACCTACCTCACCAGCTCGTCGAGCTGGGCCAGCTTCCAGGGCAAGGCCAAGAAGCACGACCTCGAGTACCTGTACTCGACGGCGAACAAGGGACCGACGATCGGACTGACCAAGGGGCGTGAAAAGACCTCGCAGACCTGGGCCTGGATCGGGACCAGCGGTACCGAGACCTGGCACGACTACGTGGTCAAGATCGAGGAGGAGCGCCGCTCCAAGCCCGACCCGAACAAGCAGTGGGTCGAGTACACGAAGTGGTGCGACAAGCTCGGCTTCGACTTCGAGATCGTCGGCAAGCGGACGATGCACAAGGACCTGCTCGCCGGCAAGGACGCGGACCATGTCTACGCGCTCGGCGAGGCGAGCCTGTTCCGCCAGAAGATGTTCGAAGAGATCGCGACCAAGTACGCGACGATGACCGGCGAGTGGGGCGCGTTCTACAAGGACATCGTCAAGGAGGAGCCGTTCAAGCTCAACACCGGCCTGGTCGGCAACGCGTTCGAGGCCGTGGTCGCCAAGAGCCTGGCCGGTGGCAAGACCAAGTACGACAGCAAGCGGTTCAAGTTCGATATCGAGGGCGACAACGACGGCGAGAAGTACACGCGCACCAGCGACGGCAGCGTCGTGGAGTTCAAGGTCGAGGGCGCCGACAAGCTCGCGATCGTCGCCGACTGCAAGGCCTACCAGCTCGAGCTCGGGGCCAACGGCAAGAAGCTCGATCGCAAGACGCTGTCGGGCGACATCCGCCAGCAGGCGATGGACTACGCCAAGGCGGTCGGCGCCGACGGTGGCAAGGGCATCCAGGGCTACCGGAAGGTCGGAGGAACCGTCGAGGAGAAGCCGTTCAACCACTGCGTGTACATCTTCCCGACCGGCGATGTGTCGAGGCAGTGGTTCGGCGATCTCAGCGACATCTTCGGGGGCGTTGGCAACAAGTACCTGTCGATCGTCCCGAAGTTCGACAGCATCACGTTCCTCTACGACGTCAACCCGACGTTCAGCATCGACCTCCCGCAGCGCGGCACGCACCACACGGTCGCAAGTCCGCCGATCTTCCATCCCGGCGCGCAGACCAAGCAAGTCGACGTCACCCTGAAGCGCGAGGGCAGCCCGGAGCTGGCCTCGGGCAGCGTCACGCTCGACATGGATCTCGGCGGCGGGTTCAAGGGCGACTCGATCGTCAAGCCGCTGCGCCCGGCCGCGGCCGGCAACGCGTCGCTCGAGAACAAGTTCCCCAGCCTCAAGCCCAAGGGCCTCGACCAGATCCTGAAGCGGTTCGACGTCGACGCCAAGCTCATCGACTCCGGCGTCGAGGCGAGCGTGGACATCAAGGCCGGCCCGAGCGGCATCCCGAACTTCAACCTCACGGCGTCGAAGATCACCGCGACCTACACCGACGGTGGCCTCAGCGTCACGGGCGAGGTCGGGATCGCGCACACCAGCGGCAAGATCTCGGGAAAGATCACGGCGTCGTGGAACGGCAGCGACTGGAACTTCGAAGGCACCGCGACGGTTGCGCTGGGGATGGTCGACGGCCTGCAGCCGTTCGACATCAAGGTCAAGTACGAGAACGGTGCGTGGTCGGTCGGCTGCGATAACGTCGTCTACCAGAAGAAGCTCAGCGCCGTCACGCTGACCGGCAAGGCGTACGGCGTCTGGTACGACCTCAAGAAGGGTACGTTCTCGGGCAGCGCCGAGCTCACCGCCGACCTGGGCATGTTCGGCACGGCCACCGCCCAGGCCGAGCTCAAGGACAACAAGCTCGCCAAGGCATCGCTGGCCTACGACTCGCCCGAGCTCAGCTATCCGGCCAAGAGCGACAAGCCGGCGCTGAAGGGCACGGTCGGCGGGACGCTGACCTACGAGAACGAGCAGTTCTCGGGAGCGATCCGCGGCACCGCCAAGATCAACGTACCCGCGCTGCAGAAGATCGCGGGCGACGGCGGGCTCGGCCTGCGGGTCGACGCCCACGTCAACGCGGACGGCAGCTACGGCGGCACGATCGGCACGACCACGCCGCTCAAGTTCGGCAAGTACTTCGAGATCCCGTCGGTCAGCGCCACGATCAACGACGACGGCTCGGTCACCGGCGACTTCTCGATCGCGATCAAGAACATCAAGCACCTCGAGAACGCCTCGATCGGCTGCCGGATCGACAAGACCGGCTTCCACGTGGTCAGCGCCCACATCCACGCATCGTTCGGCGCGCCGACCGACAAGATGTGGGGCAGCCTCGACGTGGGCTACGCCGAGACCACCGGGCTGGCGATCACCGGCACGCTCAACGTCAAGATCAAGGAGGGGATGATCGCGACGGGGACGCTGACCTACAACAGCGACACCAACGCGATCGACGTCTCGCTGACGGTCCAGGAGATCACGTTATTCGACCTCAGCAAGAAGCAGAATCTGTTCAAGTTCTCCAAGCAGATCCCGCTGGTCTCGTTCTACAGCATCATCGGCATCTACCTCGACCTCGGCCTCGACCTCGACTTCGACTTCTCGATGAAGCTCGGGCTCAAGCCGACGATCACGCTCGACGGGCTGTCGTTCGACACCTGGGAGTACAAGAAGATCGCCGCGATCATCGAGCTGACCGGTCAGCTGCGCGCGGCGCTGACCGCGACGCCCAAGCTCGGACTCGGCCTGTTCGCGATCAGCCCGTCGCTGCTGCGCGGCGGCGGCGGCCTCAAGATGCCGATCACCGCCGAGGCGCTGCTCACGCCGAAGGCCACGCTGTCGGTCGGCTACTCGCCGTCGGGCGGGGTCGAGGGCGACGCGACGATCGGCATGCAGCTGACGTTCGGCATCAAGGGCGCCGTGCAGCCGTACGCCGAGGCCGCGGTGCTCGACGGGATGTGGAACCCGAACTGGACCGGCGACGCGCTCACCGAGTTCGAGATCCTGCCGCCCAAGGAGCTGTTCAACTTCACGCTCGACCTCGCCGGCGACATGAAGCCGAAGGAGCCGCAGATCCCGACGAGCCCGCAGGCGCCGACCGCGCCCAGCGCGGCCCGCCAGCTGCCGCAGGACGCCCCGAAGACCAACCAGGTCGGCGACAACGGGCCCGGCCGCGACACCGTGCCGCCGACCGCCGCGCCCGCGGGCGGCGCCGCCGACGACAGCATGTTCAAGATGTCGTCGCTGATGGGCGCGCTCAAGGGGCTGCCCGGCTACCAGACGATCAGCGGCTTCATGGACAAGGCCGCCAAGGTCTGGGACCAGATCAAGGGGTTCTTCGGCCGCGTCGTGAAGGCGTTCAAGAACTTCTTCGCCGGCATCGAGGCCCAGCTCGAGGAGGTGCTCAACGGGTTCGCCACGCAGGGCCTCGCGTACCTGCCCAAGCTGATCCAGAAGATCGTCGGCCCCGACGTGTGGGACGTGATCGAGCCGATCATCAACGCGGCCGCCGGCTCGGCCGAGCAGATCCTCCAGCTGTTCGAGACCGCACCGCCCGCCAACGCGGCCGACTTCTTCCCGTGGGCGCTCAAGCTGATGGGCAAGGCGTTCGGCATCGGGTTCGACAGCATCCCGGCGCTGATCAACGCGCTGCGCGTGATGATGGGGCGGCTCGCCGGGCTGGCCGTGAAGGTCGTCAACCAGATGGTCCACCAGGGGATGATCGGCGTGAAGCGCCACCAGTACTACTACTGGGCGTTCGGCGATCACTACTTCCTGGCCGCCGACGAGTACAAGATCAACATGCTCGGCATCAACATCTACTTCCGCGAGTCCGGGATGCTGCTCAATCCCAACGACCTCGTCGGCGCCGGCCTGTTCGACGTGCTCGAGCAGATGGGCGTGCCACCGACCAACATGACGGTGGATGACAAGACCCACGACACCTACCGCGATCGCTGGGCGTAGCGTGACGACGCTGTCGCAATCGGTGACGACCGCGCTGTCGCGCGCGGCGAACGGCCGGGCGAGGCGGCAGATCTCGATGTCGCGGACCGGCCGCTGGCTGCTGAACTCGCGCGACGACCAGGTCGACCTGATCGATCTGCTCGGCGCGATGCCGGCGCGCACGCTGCCGGCGATCAACGGTCCGGTCGAGCTCGTCGGGCGCGACGTGTGGGGCCTGGACGGCGCGCAGCTGATGCGGATCAGCCCCGGCGACCTCGCCGTGCTCCCGACCCGCGCGATCCTGCCCGGCCGGCCGACGGGGCTGGTCGCCGGCGTCGGCGACAGCGCCAGCGACGCGCTCGTCACCGGGACGCCGCCGTGCCGGGTCACGGCGGTCAACCAGGGACTGCTGGTCGAGCCGATCGAGGACCTGCACGACGGCGAGGACATCGTCGCGGTCCACGGGACGCGGCTGTACGTCGCCGGCGCCGGGGCGATCCGCGCGACCGACCGCCGGCGCGGGGACCTGTGGACCGTGGGCCGGCTCGAGGGCGAGGTCGTGGCCGCGACCGTGCTGTTCGGCGGCCGCGTGGTGGCGCTGCTGCTGCGGCGCGCGAGCGACGACATCATCTCGATGCTGTTCGGGACCGGCGCGCGGATCCACCATGTCACCGTGCCCCGGGTCGAGCGCTGGGCCGTCGCCGAGGAGCTCGGCCACGCGTTCTTGCTCGGCGAGGACCAGAGGCTCACCCGGGTCGACCTGCGCTACGGCCGGATCGTCGCGGCCGGCCGCACGCCGATCGCCACCGCCGAGCTCGCGGTGGATCAGGACGGCCGCCACGCCGTGCTCGTCGGGACCGACGGCGAGGTCATCCACGCCCTGACCAGCGAGCTGGTAATGCCGGTGGGATCGTCCGCGGCGCGCGACACCGACGCTGCGCCCGCCCCGGAAGCCTTCCAGCCGGCGCGTCCCGCACAGGACGCGCCGATCGGCGTGATGATCGAGACCGCGGTCCCTCCGGCCCCGCCGGTCGACGCCCGGATCAGCGCGCCACCGACCGAGGACGCGCTGCCCAGGCCGCCCCGGATCGTGGTGCCCGACGATCTGCCGCTGGCGCTCGGCCCACCGCCTCCGCCGGCCCCGAGCCCCGCGCCGGTCGGCTCGCCCTACCCCAGCGCCCGGGCGCACCTCGACGCGCTGCTCGACATCGTCGCCGCGCGCACCGCGGTCGCGATCGCCGATGCGTGGAACAGCGGGCGGCTGAGCGCGACCCACGCGACCCGGCGGCCGCACGAGCTCGAGGTCGAGGCCCTGCTCGGCGGCTCGGGCAGCTTCGCCGCCGAGAAGCTGACGGAGACCAAGGCCCGGCTGCAGCAGCACCAGGAGGAGGCATCGGCGCGCGCGCACGCCAGCGCGGCCCAGGGCATCCGGCTGCCGTTCCCGTCGCTGGCCCGCGAGCTGCAGCTGTCCGGCGTGGCCGCGCAGATCCTGCTGGTGGTGGCCGCCCCGGCGCTGCGCGGCGAGATCGCGCGGTTGTATGGCGTGCTGTCCAACGACCCGGCGCGGCCGATGGTCGACCGCTTCCTGGTCGAGCAGGTCGTCGCCGGGGATCGCAGCACGCTGCGCGATCAGATCGCGCGCGAGCTGTCGAGCGACGCGGCGCTGGTCCGCCATGGCGTGGTCCAGGTCGAGCCCGGCGCGGTGTCGCTGTTCACCCGGCTGTCGGTATCGGACGCGCTGCTCGATCGGCTGCGCGGCCTGTCCCCGGTGCGCGTCGACGACACCACCGCGGTCCGCAGCGCCGACGTGGCGCTCGACGAGCTGATGATCCCGGCCGAGGTCAAGCGCACGCTGGTGGCCGCGCTGGCCGCCCCGAGGCCGGATCACGCGCCGCTGCGCCTGGTCGTGCGCGGCCGGCGCGGCAGCGGTCGGCACAGCATCGTCGCCGCGCTCGCCGCGCGGGTCGAGCGCGAGATCGTGGCGATCGATACCGCGCGGTTCCCGCACGGCCGGCGCGAGGTGGTGTCCGCGCTGCGCGCCGCGCTGTTCCGCGCCAGCATGCACGGGCTCGTGCCGGTGCTGAGCGGCCTCGAGCTGGTCGAGCCGACCGAGACCGAGCTGCGCGACGCGGTCCGCCAGGTGCTGCGCCAGCACCCGGGCGCGGTGGTGATGCGGACCAGCCCCGAGGGCAACCTCCCGCTCGATCCGGGGTTCGTCTCGATCACCCTGCCGCCGCTGCTCGAGACCGAGCGCGCCGGCGCGTGGGCGAGCACGCTGGCGGCCGCCGAGCTCCGCGGCAACGGCGATCTCCTGGCCTCGCGCTACCGGATCGGTCCGGGCGTCATCCGCACCGTGGTCGGCGAGCTCGCCGCGCGCTGGCCGGGCCGCGGGGACGCGACGGCCGCGCTCGACGAACAGGTCCGCCAGCACGTCGCCGCGCGGCTCGATCACGTCGCCCGCCGGGTCGAGCGCCGGGCGACGTGGGAGGAGCTGGCGCTGCCCGAGGAGCTGCTCGACAGCCTGCGCGAGTTCATCGGCCGCGCGCGCCACCGCCGCACGGTGTACGAGCAATGGGGCTACGACGCGAAGATGACCACGTCGCGCGGGCTGACCGCGCTGTTCTATGGCCCGCCGGGCACCGGCAAGACC
>JBGQCL010000232.1:0-17683 GCA_041495365.1 Kofleriaceae bacterium
GCCGAACGTCACACCGACCGCCACGCCGAACGACACGCCGAACGCCACCCCGCCCGCCACGCCGACCGCCACGCCGACCGCCACGCCGACCGCCACGCCGACCGCCACGCCGAACGCCACGCCGAACGTCACGCCGACCGCCACGCCGAACGCCACGCCGCCCGCCACGCCGACCGCCACGCCGACCGCCACGCCGCCCGCCACGCCGAACGCCACGCGGACCGCGTCGACGGCAACACCGGACAGCCTCAGCGCGCTCGCGATCAGTCCGGTCAACAAGGGCATGCCAACGAGCAGCCACAGCGCGTACTTCACCAGCAGGGTGCGGGCCACCGAATCACGCGCGCGCGCGCGTCGCCAGAGCTTGATTCCCGAGGCGTCTCCTTCGAGTCCCCAGGCGCGATACATCCGATGCAGCGCGATGGGCTGCATGAACAGCAGCCATCCGAGCCGCCACACGCCCGGCACGGGCGGCGCCTCGTCGGTGGGTAACTCATTCGGCATCGGCCACGAAGCCTCGCCATGCCTCGCCGTCGACGACGAAGTGGCCCGCGCGCTCGGCAACGAGCCCGCGCTCCGTCAAGCCCCGGAGCCGCCGGCGCGATCGATCATCCAGCCCGTCCACGGTCACGTCACCCGGCAGGCACCGCTTCACCAGCTGGCGCTGGTGGGCGTCGAGGCCGGCCCACCAGCACTGGAAGATCGACGCCACGTCGTCCGCGTACGCATCGCACGCCGCATCGAGCTGGCCCGGCCGCCGACACACGAAGTCACCGAGCCACTGCAGGCCATAGGCGAACCCACCGGCCGCATCGATCAGCTTCGCAGCCACCCCGGTTCCAGCGCCGCGGCGCGCCAGCTCCTCGGCGGCGGCTGTCGACAGCGCCCCGACCCGCAGCTTGAGCGCATCGTTCAGGAACCGGGAGGTCAGCCCGCGGGTCTTGAACGTGTCGTACAGGCTGTTGCGAGACGCCGATACCCAGGTGAGCGCTCCGCGCTGCACCAGCGCGCGCACCGCCTCGAAGAATCCATCGGCAAAGTCCCGGCCGCGCGAGCCCAGCGCGTCTGCATCATCGACCAGCAGCACGAAGGGCACCAGCGCGTCGAGCAGCTGGCCGGCCTCGTCCGCGGTTGCGTCGGGTCGGTCGAGCCTGGCCACGGCCTCCGGCTTGCCGAGCGCGCGTGCGATCGACTGCACCATCGACACCGGCGTGACTCCGCGCGAGGGATCGAGCCAGATCACCGGACGATCCAGGTACACGGTGCGCTCCACCCAGCGGAGCAGCGACGTCTTGCCCATCAGTCGCTCGCCCAGGAGCTGCACCGGCTGCCGCTTGTCGATCGCCTCGCGCAGCCAGCGCCGCTCATCGTCGCGGCCGACGAAATCGTCGTCGCGGTCGATGGCGCGCCCGAAGACGAACGGGTTGCGTGCCGGCACTCCGGCGACGTGAGCATGAGGGCCCTCACCGGAAGCCGGCCCGAGGTCGAGCCCGTGCGCCAGGAAGTCGTGCAGCACCGCGGCCGCAGCGCAGGACGCAAACGCGTGGAACCGGTCGTCCTTGAGCTCATCGCCGAAGTCCGAGATCCCCCGGATCACCAGCCACGGCACGGCGCCACGCCGACATGCGTCGACGAGGCCCGCCGCTTCCATCTCACCGGCCTCGATCTTGCCATGCAGCTCGCGCACCGCGACGAGCTTGGCCGGATCGCGGAGCAGCTTCTCGCCGCTGGCGATGGTGCCCAGGCGGGCTGCGATCGCGCTCGCTACATACGCGCGGAATTCGTCCTCTCGGCCAGCCGGTGCGGCGGGAAGGACGCCGCCGGCGAGATCAAATGCGGCGCGCAGACGCTGGGGCTCGGGTCGGTAGCTCACGACGTCCTGGATCATGGTGTGAGGAGCGCGATCGATCTCCGGCCGTGGTTGCTCCTTCGCGCCGCTGGCCGACCGGATGAGTGCCGCGGGCTCGTACGCCACCACGCGATCCGACAGTACGACCTCACCGATCCGGACCTTGTCGCGGATCCCCGCCGCGATTCCCATGAGCAGCACGGCGCGCGGGTGATACCTCGCGATCGCGCCTGCGGTCGCCGCAGCGGCGCCGGGATTCCCCGCGCCGCCGATGCAACCCAGCGCAACGGCGTAGTCCCGGTCGGCCAGCCTCGATCGCACCGAACCGCGAAAGTAGACGGTCCCGTCGGAGTCCTTCTCTCGACCGAGGTCGTCGATCTGGAGCGCTCGGCGGGCTGCCTCGAGTTCGGGCGGGATGACCGTCAAGATCACGATGTCGACGTACTCAACCTGTGTTCGCACCGCTCCCACGCGCGCCATGCCTTCCATTGAAAACGACCACACCACGTTGCGCAAGCTCCGGTGATGCGCTGCGGGCCTTGCGCCGAGGTAGCGCGACCGATCGATGCGCCGGTGGGGGAAGTCACCCTTCTTGCGGCAACGAAGCTTCAGTGGAGTGATTCCCTCGTGCTTGTTCGAGCACCTGGAGGGTGACTGTAACGATCGCCTCGAGCTAATGCAGTGGCGTCCCCGAGCCGCGCACGCTTGCTGGCACGGCGTTTGACACAACCGAGGGGATCCAGCGGGACGGAACGGGCTACGATGGATCATACTGGGAACAAGTGCGCGGGAGGGTTGCAGAGCACCGAGGGCAACAGGGTTTCGATCTCCCCCAAGCGGTGCGAGGCGAATCGCACGCCCGAGAGGTCTCGCTCGGCGCTGCCAGTCGGGACCGCCTCCAGTTGAGGTAATGTTGCGCGCATGACGGCTCGCCGCCTGATCTCCGTGTTGACCGTGGCCCTGAGCGCTGGCGCGGGGGTGTCGGCCAGCGTCGATGCCCAGCCCGCGACCCAGCCCGCGCCGAAGAAGCCCGCCAAGGCCAAGGGCAAGGCCGGCAAGAAGGCGCCGCTCGCGCCTGCCAAGGACAGCGGCGCCGGCGCGGGCTCGGGGAGCGCAGCCGGCTCCGGCGCGGGCTCGGGGAGCGCAGCGGGAGCCGGTGCCGGCTCGGCGGTGCAGATGGTCGAGGACCCGCCGCCGTCGGACATGTCCGGCACCGCGGAGAACCCCGACGCGCCGCACTCGATGCTCGACAGCGACAACCCGCCTGCCGTCACCGCGGTGGCGGCGCCGGCGCGCCCCGCCGGGTATCCGATCGAGGAGGCGCTGCGGCCGATCGCGCTGCCCCAGAACCTGTCCGAGGTCTCGGTGATTCCGCACATGCAGGTCTCGCCGTACGCGGCGTCGACCGCGCTGCGCGTGCGCTACGGCGTCACGCCCAAGGTCCAGCTCGGCCTGACCTACCTGATCGGCGCGATCTTCGACGATCCGTCGACCGTCCAGTCCGGGCAGGCGTTCCACTCCGGCAAGGCGGTCGGGCTCGACGTCACCGTGATGCTGCAGGACTGGATCGGCGTCCAGGTCGGCGTGCCGCTGTACATCAGCCCGTTCGCGGTGTCGCTCGCGCTCGGCGCGCCGATCAAGTTCACGTTCGGCGACAAGTTCGCGATCGGCGGGCTCGACGACTTCCTGAACATCAAGCTCGACCGCTTCGCGCCGACGTTCTACCAGGAGCTCCAGAACGCGACCGCCGCCAGCGGCACGATGACCAACACGACGCAGTCCGCCGGCGAGCTCCGGGTCTCGCTGTACGGTGTGTACCAGTACCAGCCGAACTTCGCGGTGATCGGCCGGGCCGGGATCCAGATGGAGGACTTCGCGACCGGCAAGACCGACGGCTGTGCCGGCGAGTGCCTCACCACGTTCATCAGCGCCGGGTTCCGCTACGCGCCGCGCAAGTACCTCGACGTCGGGCTGTCGATCGGCTTCGACGACCTCGCGCACGGCGGCTCGTTCGCCCCCGCCGGCTTCCTCGCGTTCCGGATCTGATACCGGCCGGATCGCCGGTCTCGGCGGCCGGGCAACGCGCGCTCGCGCGCCGGGATCGCGACCCGCTCGCGCGCCTCGTCGCATCGCTGCGCTGCGGAACACCGCACCGATCGCGGCGCAGCGCCGGGCAGACACGGTGGGTACGCGCTGGTTCCTGGACGGGCACACCCACGGTGAACTCTCTGGAGCGTGAACGGGAACCCCGTGGTTCCCGTGAGACGCGCAGATCGCAACGCGCGGCACCGCGCGGCGTGAGAGCGACTGCAGAGCGACCGCGATCCGCTAGCGCGCTTACGGAACAGCGCGATGGCGATCGGGCTGACGCAACGCAGGGGTGCGCGTGCACGCGCGCCGCGCCGCGTTGCGCAGCCGCGCGATCAAACAATGCTTGCGATCGCGATCCAATCCGGCGCATCTATCCCTCGCCGGGTTCGACCGGCCGGTTGGCTGGCGAGGCTGTCAAGCGCCCCCCGCGGGCGGCCTCGCCGCCGACCGCCAACCCCGATCCGGAGGAGGAGTCCCATGCAACGCAGTGATGTGCAGCCATGCCCTCGCACCGTCCGGCGGCGCCGCGCAGCCGGGCTGGCCGCGGTGCTCGCGGTGATCGCGCCGGCGGCGATCGCGGCGGCCGACGACGTCCAGCCGTTCGCCGTCGCGCTGCCGACCGTCACCGGCCCGATCCCGTCGACGCCCGACAACTTCGGCTTCGCGATCGAGGGCTTCGATGTCCAGCCGCCGGTGCCCGACGGCTACGTCATCGAGGAGTTCTTCGTGTCCGGCGCCGGCAGCCTCTACGAGTTCACGCCGACGGGGATCCGCGTGGTGTCGCCGTGCCCTGCCGCCGCGACCTCGGGCTGCACCGGCATCCCGTACACCACACGGATGATCGTCAAGCGCCCGAAGCGCGACCGCGAGTTCAGCGGCACCGTGGTGATCGAGGCGCTCAACCCCAGCGGCGGGTTCGACATCGCCGCGGTGTGGGACCGCTCGCGCGAGCTGTTCACCGCCAGCGGCGATATCTTCATCGGCTGGTCGTCCAAGTCGGTGATCGTCAACGCGCTCGAGCTGTGGAACCCGGCGCGCTACGCCGGGCTGCACTGGGATTACCTGCCGTTCGTGCCGGGCGGCAACAGCGGCGTCAACGACGGCATCACGTTCGACATCGCGGCGCAGATCGGCGCGCTGATCAAGACCGGAGGCCACGGCAGCCCGCTGCACGGCCTGCGCGTCCGCCACGTGATCGAGAGCGGGTTCTCCCAGGACGGCGGCTTCACGTTCACCCAGGCCGACGTGTTCCATGCGATCGAGCGCATGCCCGGCGGCGGACCGATCTACGACGGCTACGTGCCGATGGGCACCAACGGGCCGAGCAACATCGACTTCGGCCTGACCCCGGCCGGCGCGCTGCCGGCGACCGATCCGCGCCGCAAGATGCAGCCGCGCGACGCGCCGGTGATCCACATCGACACCGAGACCGAGATCTTCCTCGGCACGCTCACCCCGACCGGCCTGCTGTTCCGCCGCCCCGACAGCGACGCGCCGGGCGATCGCACCCGGATCTGGGAGGTGCCCGGCGCCGCCCACGTGTCCAACGACTTCGACGAGGCCGCGCCCGCGATCGAGCGCGACGCGGCGCAGATCCAGAAGCTCCAGCTCGCCGACTCGCCGCCGCTCGGCTGCGCCCACCAGGAGTTCGTCAACGGGCTGGTCCGCGGCATCCCCGGCGTGATCACGCCCGACAACTTCCCGTTCTCCAGTGTCCAGAACGCGGCGTTCCACAGCCTGGTGCGCTGGATCGAGACCGGGATCGCACCGGCGCACGGCGCGCCGATCCAGATCGACACCACCACGACGCCGCCGCACATCGTGCGCGACGTCCAGGGCAACGCGGTCGGCGGCGTGCGCACGCCGCTGGTCGACGTCCCGATCACGACCTACGTGCCGGCGGACAGCGTCGCGCACGTCACCGCGTTTTCCGGGTTCTGCGTGCTGTACGGCTACAACCTGCCGTTCGACGCGGCGAAGCTGCAGACGCTGTATCGCAACCACGGCGACTACGTGTCGCAGTTCGCGCGCGGCGCGATCCAGGCGGTGCGCGACGGGTTCTGGCTGGTCCCCGACGCGATCCGCGCGATCGAGCGCGCGGCCCGCAGCCAGGTGCCGTGACCGGTCCGGTCAGGTCGCCGAGCTGACCAGCTCGCGCAGCCGGTCGAGCGCGAGCTCGATCCGCGACATCGGCGGGCCGAACGAGAACCGCAGATGCCGGCGGAACCGCGACGCCCGGCCGCCGCGGCGCTTGCCGGGGTCGACGTCGAAGAACTCGCCCGGCACGGTGATCACCTTGCGTTCGAGGGCGGCGCGGAAGAACGCCATGCCGTCGCGCAGGGGCGGCGGCAGGTGCTCGGCCGACGCCCAGACGTAGAACGTGCCCTCGGGCGGCAGGTCGACGGTGAACCCGAGGTCGCGCAGGCCGTTGAGCAGCTTCGCGCGCTTCTTGCCGAACGCCGCGTGGATCACCCTGGTCTCGGCCATCGCCGAGGTCGGCGCGAGCAGGTCGATCGCCTTGCGCTGCAGCGGCCGCGAGCCGCCACCGTCGAGGAACGAGCCGGCCGACGCCACGCCCTCGATCACGCGCCTGGGCCCGACCGCCCAGGTCACGCGCCAGCCGGGGTAGCGCCAGTTCTTGGTCAGGCCGTCGAGGATG
Organism: Kofleriaceae bacterium; assembly: GCA_041495365.1. Taxonomy (GTDB): domain Bacteria; phylum Myxococcota_A; class Polyangia; order Haliangiales; family Haliangiaceae; genus JABFXX01. Next base: position 6,600 of record JBGQCL010000232.1, read on the forward strand.
ACGACCGGATCGCGGTCGACGTCGCCGACGTAACGCGCCGCGGTCTCGATCCCGCCGAGCGCGACCAGATCGGGGCGCCACACGTAGTGCGAGTAGAACTCGTCGAAGATCAGCGCGCAGTCGAGCTCGCGGGCGGACGCGACCCATTCGGCGAGGTCGGCGCCGCCGATCACCTTCCCGGTCGGGTTGGACGGGTTGGACGCCAGGATCGCCGACAGCCCGCGGCCGGCGACCTCGCGGCGCAGCTCGGCGGCCGAGAACGCATAGCCGCGCTCGCTCTCGAGCAGGATCGGGATCGGCGAGAACAGCCGGAACACATCGAGCAGCTCCTCGTACGCCGTGTAGTCGGGCAGGAAGTGGCCGAGGTTGATGTGGCCGAGCGACGCGGCGACCCGGGTCAGCGCCGAGCGGCCGCCGCCCGACACCGCGACGTTCTCCGCGCTGTACTTGCTGCCCATGCCGCGGCGGAACAGCTCGTTGTAGAACCCGGCGATCGCCTCGCGCAGCTCCCACAGCCCGGCGACCGGGGCGTACTCGTGGTCGCCCTCGCGGATCGGCAGCTCGGAGATCCGCGGCGGCGCGCCGGGCAGCGCCTCGCTCTCCGGCATGCCCTGGCCGAGGTTGCACCAGTCCTCGGAGGCGGACGAGTAGCCCCGGCGCTGCGCCTCGGTGGTCACGTAGATCACCCCGGTGCGCGGCACGTCGCGGAACGCGGCGAAGCTCGGTGCGGCGGCGTCCTCGGGCTCGCCGGTGGTCTTGATACGCGGCAGCGTCGTCACGCCGCGCAGGGTAACATTGTGGCCCTCGCCGTGCCGCATCCGCGGGTCCGGGGGGCGGACGCCGCGCCCGGGGACGGTGAGAGTTTCCCCCGATCGGGGCGGTGCTCCGCGTCCCGTGTGCTAGCGTGAGGCGTGTCCGTCTGGCAGGGACTCGCAGGCCAGGAACGCGCGGTGGCGCAGCTGCGCCGCTCGATCGACCGCGGCAGGGTACCGCACGCGTACCTGTTCTCGGGGCCGCCCGGCGCGCCGCTGGTCGACGCCGCCAGCGCCCTCGCGATGGCCCTGTCGTGCCAGCGCGCCCCCGGCGAGGGCTGCGACGCCGACCCGGCGGTGCCCCGCGGGGATGGCGATGACGGTGGGATGTGCGTGGCCTGCTCAAAGATCGCGTCGGGCATTCACCCCGACGTGGTGACGCTGGTTCGCGAGGGCGCCGCGCAGATCGTGCCGATCGAGAGCGTGCGCAACCAGGTGATCGCGCGGATCGGATACCCGCCGCACGAGGGGCCGCTGCGGGTGTTCATCGTCGAGGAGGCGACCGCGCTGGCGCCGCCGGCCGCCAACGCGCTGCTCAAGACCCTGGAGGAGCCGCCCGGCCGCGCGATGTTCGTGCTGTGCACGACCGCGCCCGATCAGCTGCTGCCGACGATCCGCAGCCGCTGCCAGCGCGTCCGGTTCGCGGCCGGCTCGGCGCTGCCCACCGACGCCGACCCCGCGCGCGCGGAGCGGGTCGCCGCGCTCGGCGCGGAGCTGGCCGGCGACCTCCACGACGGCTCGCTGTCGGCCCGGATCGCCGAGGCCAAGGGCGACGCCGCCCCGGTGCTGGTCGCCGCGGCGCGCGCGCTCCACCTCCGCGCCCACGCCGCCGCCCGCGCGGGCGACCTCGAGGTCGCGCGGCGCGCCGGCTCGCGCGCCCAGGCGATCCTCGCGTGGCACATCCCGGTCGCGATCCACAACGCCAACCCCCAGCTCGCGATCGATGCGCTGCTCGCGCAGCTGCGCGAGCTGCCCGAGGTCGGCGTGCGATGAGCTCGCCCGGCGACACACCCGATCCGCTGGGCGGCGAGCAGCCGGTGCGCGACGGCGGCGATGGTCCGGACCTCGACGACGCCGGCGCCGGCGGGGACGCCGGGGACCCCGACGACGCCGGGGGCGGACCTGGCGCGGCCGGTGCGGGAGGTGGCGAGGCAGCGCCGCGCCGGCGCAGGCGGCGGAGGCGGCGGCGCGGTGACTCGGCGGCGCAGCCGGCGAACGAGCCCGGAGCGCGCGGCACCGAGCCCGCCGGCGGACGGCCGCCTCCCCCGCCGCAGGCGGCGGGCCCGCAGGGCGAACCCGGCCGCGGCGATGCCGGCCCCGAGCCCGCGCGGAGCCAGGAAGCGCCGCCGCCCGGCGAGCCGGCCCGACCGGCCAGCGGCCCCGAGCGCGGGCGCGGCGAGCCCGATCGACGCCAACGGCCCGGGCGCGACGAGCCCCGGGGGCGCCCCGAGCGCCGCCAGGACCCCGGGGGAGGCCCGGAGAATCGCGACGCGCGCGGCGGTCGCGACGAGCGCCGGGGCCGCGACGAGCGCGGTGGCCGCGACGAGCACGGCAAGCGCGAGGGCCGCGACGACCGGGGCGGCCGCGACCGGCGCGACGTCCGCGGCGAGCCGGTCAGTCGCGGCGGGGAGCCCGGCTCCCGCACCGGTGAATCTGCGCCGGCGATCGCGGTCCCCGACGCCGATCTCGAGCGCACGCCGACCGGCACGGCGTTCGACCCGTGGTCCCCCCGCCTCGATCCCCGCCTCGATCCCCGCCCCGATCCCCGCCCCGATCCCCGCCCGGATCCCCGCCCGGATCCCCGGCGCGCCGCGGCCCCGGCCGAGGACCCCGAGCTCGAGGCGACGCCCGCGCCGATCTCGTGGGGCACCGACGAGGACGGGCCGCCCGCCGAGGTCGTGCTCGCCCCGGACTTGCCGGACGACGCGCCGCCGGGCGATCCCGATCCGCTCACCCACCCGCTGCTCGAGGCGGCCAGCGCGCCGTTCGGCGAGGACGTCGCCGGCGTCGCCGGGGTGCGGTTTGTCGCCGGCGGCCGCATCCAGTGGTGCGACGTCGGGGAGGCCGACTACGCGCCGGGCGAGCGCGTGGTGGTCGACGGTGACCGCGGCACGCGGCTGGCCTGGATCGCGGTCGCGCCGTCGCGCCGGGCGGTGCGCGATCGCAGCATGCGCCGGGTGATCCGCCGCGCCAGCGAGCAGGACCTGCGGGGCGAGCGCGCGGGGGACGCCGACCGCGCCCATGCGCTGCGGCTCGCCAAGGACAAGGCCGCGGCGCTGCGCCTGCCGCTCAAGGTGTTCCGGGTCGAGCTGTTCGGCCAGCTCGGGCGCGGCGCCAGGCTCAACGTCTACTACACCAGCGACGAGCGGCTCGACCTGCGCGACTTCATCCGCGAGCTGTCGTCGGCGATCGGCGGCCGGATCGAGCTGCGCCAGCTCGGCGTGCGCGACGAGGCCAAGGCGGTCGGCGGCATCGGCTCGTGCGGTCTGACCCTGTGCTGCACCACGTGGCTGCCCGACTTCGTGCCGGTATCGATCAAGATGGCCAAGGACCAGGGCCTGGTGCTGTCACCGACCAAGGTGTCCGGTCAGTGCGGCCGGCTCAAGTGCTGCCTGGTCTACGAGCAGGCCGGCTACGCCGAGCTGCGCAAGGGCCTGCCCAAGCTCGGCAAGCGCGTGATCGGCGCGCGCGGCGAGGGCCGCGTCGTCGAGGTCGACGTGCTGCGCCAGCGCGTCCGGATCTCGTACGCCCCGGGCGACACCGAGGTCGTCGCGGCGTCCGAGGTCCGCCCGATGTTCCCGTCGAGCAATCCGCCGCGCGGGCGGGACGCCGAACCGGGGGCGAGCGAGGACGGCCACGCGCACGACGGCAGCGACGACGCGATCGAGCTCCCGGACGGGCTGTCGGATCCGCTGTCGATCACCCTCCCGGGCACCGTCCCGGGCACCCTCCCGGGCACCCTCCCGGGCACCGTCCCGGGCTCGCTCCCCGACGCGCTGTCCGACGACGACCCTGCTCCGCCCGACGACGATCCGAGCTCCGCGCCATGACCCAGACCTTCTACATCACGACGCCGATCTACTACGTCAACGACGTCCCGCACCTCGGCCACGCCTACACCACCCTGGTCGCCGACACGCTCGCCCGGTTCCACCGCATGCGCGGCGACGACACCCGGTTCCTGACCGGCACCGACGAGCACGGCCAGAAGGTCGAGGAGGCCGCCGGCAAGCGCGGCCTGACCCCGCGGCAGCTGGTCGACCAGGTCGCGCCGCGGTTCGACGAGACCTGGAAGACGCTCGGCATCACCGGCTATCGCTTCATCCGCACCACGTCGGAGCGCCACAAGCGCGTGGTCCAGGCGCTGTGGCGCCGGATCCGCGCGGTCCACCCCGACGACCTGTACCTCGCGTCCTACCAGGGCTGGTACTGCGTCGGCTGCGAGGCGTTCTACACCGAGAGCCAGCTGCAGAAGGACGGGGACGTCTGGGTGTGCGAGGTCCACAAGAAGCCGGTGGCGTGGCTCGACAAGGAGCGCAGCTGGTTCTTCCGGCTGTCGAGGTACGCCGAGCCGCTGCTCCGCCACATCGAGGCCCACCTGGAGTTCATCCGGCCCGAGGCCTACCGCAACGAGATCGTCGCGTTCCTGCGCAGCGGCCTGCGCGACCTGTCGGTGTCGCGCACCAGCTTCGCGTGGGGCATCCCGGTCCCCGAGGACGACCCCGGGGGCGGCAGCCACGTGATCTACGTGTGGATGGACGCGCTCACCAATTACCTGACCGACCTGTGCCCGGACAGCGGCGACATCACCGGCCGCGACGTCGAGCACTACTGGCCGGCGGCGGTCCACCTGATCGGCAAGGACATCCTGCGGTTCCACACCGTGTACTGGCCGGCGTTCCTGATGTCGGCGAAGCTGCCGCTGCCGCGCGGGATCTTCGCACACGGCTGGTGGACGGTGCGCGGTCAGAAGATCTCCAAGTCGATGCCGGCGACCCGGATCGATCCGATCAAGCTCGCCGACGCGCTCGGCGGCGGCTCGCAGCTCCCGGGTCTGGGCCGCGCGATCGGCATCGACGCCATGCGCTACTACCTGCTGCGCGAGATGCCGCTCGGCAACGACGGCGACTTCACGTTCGAATCGCTGTTCGGCCGGTTCAACGCCGAGCTCGCCAACGACCTCGGCAACCTGATCAATCGCAGCCTGACCCTGATCGTCAAGCTGTCGGCGCAGACCCCGCCGGTGCGCGACGACGCGCTGTACCGCGCCGGCGAGAACCCGTACTGGCAGCTCGAGGTCCACGCCGCCGAGGCGTGCAGCCATACCGCCGCGCAGTTCGACCAGTTCGCGCCGTCGCGCGCGCTCGAGGCGATCTGGCGGTTCGTGGCGATGGCCAACCGGTTCATCGATCAGACCCAGCCGTGGACGATGGTGAAGTCGAAGGACCCCGCGCTCGGCCACGCGCTGTGGTGCCTGCAGTCGAGCCTGTGGCTGATCGCGCGGCTGATCGCGCCGGTCCTGCCCGCGACGGCCGGCGCGCTGCGCGGCTGGATCGGCGACGGCGACGCCGCGATGGCGTGGCCCGAGCCGGCGGCCGGCCGCGTGCTGCCGCTGGCGCCCGCCGGGCTGACCGCGCACCCCCCGTCGCCGCTGTTCCCGCGGCTCGACGACAAGCTGCAGCAGGCGATCCTCGACAAGATCGTGCCGCCCGACCTGGCCACCCCCCCTGCCCCGGCCCCTGCCACCGCACCCGCTCCGGGCGCACCCGCGCCTGCCGCGCCCGCGCCCGCCGAGCCGCGGTCCCCCGCGCTGGCGCCGATCAAGATCGAGGACTTCGCCCGGATCGAGCTGCGGGTCGGCACCGTGCTGTCCGCCGCCGCGGTCCCCAAGGCCAAGAAGCTGCTCCAGCTCTCGGTCGATCTCGGAGAGCCGGAGCCGCGCTCGATCGTCGCCGGGATCGCCGAGACCTACGCGCCCGATCAGATCGTCGGCAGGCAGGTGATCGTCGTCGCCAACCTGGAGCCGGCGACGATCCGGGGGATCGCGTCGCAGGGTATGCTACTCGCCGCCGGCGACGGCCAGGTCCTGGGGCTTTCCGCGCTCGATCGCCACGTCGCCCCCGGAACGCGGGTACGATAGGCTGGCTGGATATGTCCGAGCTGCGCCGCGCTGCACGCCTGGTGGTCAACGCGCCCGCGATCGTCGAGTCGATCGGCCAGGGCCCGATGCACCTGCACCCCAACCTGGCGGCGGTGTTCCGGCGGGTCCAGGCCGACCCGACCACGGTCGGCAAGCGGTTCCCGGCCGTGGTGCGCGACCTGTCGACCAACGGCGCGTTCATCTCGGCCGCGCCGCTGCCGCTGCTGTCGCGCGTCGCGGTCAAGTTCGAGCTCAAGGCGATCGGCTCGGTCGATGCCGTCGGCTGGGTGCTGTGGCAGCGCGCCGAGGACTGCGAGCTGCCGGCCGCGGCGGGCATGATCACGCTGCCCAAGGGGTTCGGCGTGCTGTTCGAGTCGATCCCGCTCGAGATCCGGTCGGCGATCGCCACGCTGGTCGCCCGATCGTGACGGAGCGCTCGTTCGCGTTCCGGCCGCGCTACCGCGCCCTGGCGTGGAGCTCGATCGGGGTCGGCGGCGCGGTGGCGGCGGTCGGGGCCGCGCTCGGGCTGGTGACCGTGCCGCTGGTCACCGGCGCGCTCGGCGTCGCGCTCGGCGCCGCGTACCTGCGCTCTCCGACCTGGCGGATCGCGGTGACCGTCGATGACGGCGGGCTGCGCGTCGGCTCGCCGAGCAAGCTGCGATTTCAGCTCACCTGGGCCGAGGTCATCCGCGTCGTCGCCTCGCCGGCGACCAGCTCGTGCTTCGTCGACGGCGGCAGCCCGGAGCGCAGCCTGCTGGTGCCCGGGGACGGCGCGCCCGCGCCGTACGACATCGCCGACCGCGCCGCGCTGGTCGAGGTGATCCTCGCCCACGTGCCGGCCGACAAGGTCCAGACCGTCGCGTCGCTCGACAAGGTCGATCCGGCACCGGCGCGCCACTGAAGTCGCGCCCGCGGCCGGCCCGTCTGCTACGGTGCCGGCCGGTGTCGTTCCTGTTCCCGAGCTCGACGATCACGCTCGACGCGGCGCTGCGCGACCTCGCGCAGGGCAGCCCGCGGGCGCGGGCCGCGGCGGCGCAGGCGCTGGGCGACGTGACCGAGCCGACCGAGAAGCGGCGCGCGGTCGACGCCCTGGTCCGTGCGCTCGACGATGATCGACCGGAGGTCCGGGCCGAGGCCTGCGCGTCGCTCGGCGAGCTCGGCGAGCCGTCGGCGCTCGCGGTGCTGGTGCGCCGGCTCGACGACGGCGTCGCGGCGGTCCGCCAGCACGCCGCGATCGCGCTCGGCTCGCTGCGCGACCCCGACGGGTTCGACCCGCTCGCCCGGGCGCTGCGCGACGGGCCGGCCGACCTGCGGTTCCAGGCCGCGACGTCGCTCGCCGAGATCGACCGGGCGCGCGCGTACGATCCGCTGATCGCGGCGCTCGACGACGGCGACCCCCAGGTCGTGGCGGCGGCGGCGCTGGCGCTCGGCGCGATCGGCGATCCGCGGGCGGTGCCGCGGCTGATCCGTGGGATCGACCATCGCGAGCCGGCGACCCGGTTCGACGCGGCGTACGCGCTCGCCGAGCTCGGCGATCCGGCCGGCCGCGACGCGCTGGCCGCCGGCCTCGGCGACACCGAGCGCGCGTGGGATGCGGTGATGGCGCTGGCCCGCCTGGCCACCGCCGACGACGCCGAGGTGCTCGGCCGCGCGCTGCTCGGCAAGCACACACCGCCAGAGGCGACCGTGCTGGCGGCCGGGGCGATCCTCAAGATCGCACCGGCGAGCGCGCACCGCGACGCCGCGCGCCGCGTGCTGCTCGCCGCGCTGGCCGCGCGCAAGGTCCACGTCCGCGGGGTCGCGGTCGAGCAGCTCGGCGAGATCGGCGGTGCGTGGGCGATCGCGCCGCTCGAGAAGCTCGGGCGCAGCGGCAAGGGCGCCGAGCTCGGCGAGTCGATCGCGGCGGCGCTGCGCGCGATCGCCGAGCGCACCGGCCCGGAGGGCAGCGCGTGATGCTGATCGACTCGCACGCCCATGTCGACGGCCCCGAGTTCGACGCCGATCGCGCGGACGTCCTGGCCCGCGCGCGCGCCGCGGGGGTCCAGCGCATCGTGGTGATCGGCGCGGTCGGCAGCCCGGACAGCGCCGAGCGCGCGGTCGCGCTGGCCGAGCGCGATCCCGAGATCTGGGCGACCGTGGCGACCCACCCGCACGACGCCGCGCAGCTGACGCCGGCGTGGTGGGAGATCCACGAGCGGCTCGCCCGCCATCCCCGGGTGGTCGCGGTCGGCGAGACCGGGCTCGACTACTACTACGACCACTCGCCGCGCGACGTGCAGCAGGCGGCGTTCGCGCGGTTCATCGAGCTGGCGCGCGCGGTCGGCAAGCCGGTGGTGTGCCACATCCGCGACGCGCACGACGACGCCCGCGCGATCCTGCGCGCCGGCGGCGTCACCGACTGCGTGATCCACTGCTTCACCGGCACGCCGGACGACGCCCGGGCCTACGCCGAGCTCGGCTACCACGTGTCGTTCTCGGGCATCGTCACCTACAAGACCGCGCAGGCGCTGCGCGACGCCGTGCCGCTGGTGCCGCGCGACCGCCTGCTGATCGAGACCGACTGCCCGTACCTCGCGCCGGTCCCGCGCCGCGGCAAGCGCAACGAACCGGCGTTCCTGACCCACACGGCCGAGGTCGTGGCCCGCTGCTCGGGCATGAGTTTCGAGGACTTGGCCGAGCTCACGGCGCGCAACACGTGCCGGGTGTTCCGGTTGCCAGCCGCTTGACGCGTCCCGGCGGGACGGGTATAGATTCCGCCTTCGTTTCGGCAGCGTAGGAGCTGTTCGCCATGGCACTCAAGATCGGCCTGCTCGGCAAGAAGATCGGCATGACCCAGGTGTTCGCGGATGACGGCGAGGCCGTCCCCGTCACCGTGATCCAGACCGGTCCGTGCCACGTGATCGGCACCCGCACCGCGGAGCGCGACGGGTACTCGGCGCTCGTACTCGGCTTCGACGAGAAGCCCGTGCGGCTCGCCAGCAAGCCCGAGCTCGGCGCGATGAAGGACAACGGCGTCAAGCCGCAGCGCTTCATCCGCGAGCTCCGGCTGCCCGCCGAGGAGGTCGCCAGGTACAAGGTCGGCCAGGTGCTCGGGCCCAAGGACGTGTTCGCGGACAACACGCCGATCGACGTCGAGGGCACCAGCAAGGGCAAGGGCTACCAGGGCGTGATCAAGCGCCACCACATGTCGGGCATGACGCGCGCCCACGGTACGCACGAGTACTTCCGCCACGGCGGCTCGATCGGCTGCCGGCTGACCCCGCAGCGCGTCCACAAGGGCAAGCGCATGGCGGGTCAGATGGGCAACGAGAAGAAGTCGGTCCAGAACCTCCAGCTGCTCCGCATCATGCCGGAGGACAACGTCATCCTCGTCCGCGGCGCGGTGCCCGGCGCCGCCAACGACTACGTGGTGGTGACCAACGCGGCGACCCGCACCGCGTACAAGCGCAAGGGCGTCGGCAAGGAAGAGGTGCGGTCGAAGAACCCGCTCAAGGCGTCCAAGAAGGCAGCGGCCGGCCGCGGCTGATCGGACGCTCCGGTGCGCGGGCTCGGCGTTGCGCCCGCCGGTCACACAGCACACAGGCAGCACACAGGCCGCACACATGGCCGAGCGCATCGCCTGCACGCGGCTCGCATCCGCGCGTGTCGGGCGCGCACCAGCTGCGCGGCATTCCTCACTGTCGTTCGGTTCGTCCTGACCTGCTTCGCAGGTCTCCGTCCGCTTCGCGTCCGGCCTGTCGCTTCGCGCCAGGGGCCGAATTCGCGTGGCGCGCCGCCCGGCGGGATCGCCCGGGTGAGCACTTGGCTTCTGCCACCGTCGTGGTGGACTCTCCCCGCTTCGCGTATGGCCAAGCTCGATGACCGCAGCACGCGCCGCGATCGCTTTCACCGGAAGGCGAAGCGCGAGGGCTTTGCCGCGCGCGCGGTCTACAAGCTGGAGGAGATCGACCAGCGCCACGCGGTCTTCGAGCGCGGGATGACCCGGGTGCTCGATCTCGGCTGTGCGCCGGGGTCGTGGCTGCAGTACGCGCGCCAGCGGATCGGGACGCCCGGGCAGCTGGTCGGGCTCGACCGCGGCCCGCTGCAGCGGCCACCGCCGGACGTGCGGATCGTCGTCGGGGACGTCATGGCGGTCGGGATCCCTGATCTGCTCGGCGAGCTGCCGGCGTTCGATATCGTGCTGAGCGACATGGCGCCCGACACCACCGGGATCCGCCACCTCGATCAGGCCCGGTCCGAGGCGCTGTTCGAGCGCGCGCTGGAGATCGCCGAGGCGGTGCTGGCGCCCGGGGGCAACTTCGTCGGCAAGCTGTTCCAGGGCCCGGACTTCAAGCGGCTCACCGAGGCGGTGCGGGCGCGGTTCGCGGTGCAGCGGACCGCCAAGCCGGCATCGAGCCGCCAGATCTCGATCGAGCAGTACGTGATCGGCAAGGGGTTCCGCGGCGCGGCGGCGCGCACGGGCGCGGGGGTGGTGCGCGCCGGAGGAGCTGCGCCGTGAGCTCGCCGCTGCGCCTGGTGATCGACCGCTGGGGCCCGCCGGCGCCGCGCAAGATCGAGGCCGCGGTCGAGGTGCTCCACCGCGGCGGCGTCGCCGCCTACCCCACCGACTCGATCTACGCCCTGGGCTGCGCGCTCGAGGCGCGCGACGCGATCGAGCGGATCTACCGCGCCAAGGGCATGAAGAAGAACCAGCGGCTCGCGCTGATCTGCCCGGACCTGTCGACCGCATCGGAGTTCGGCATGTTCTCGCAGACCGCGTTCCGGCTCGCCCAGCGGATCTTTCCGGGGCCGTACACGCTGGTCGTGCCGGCGACCCGGAGCGTGCCGCGCACGCTGACCGACGCCAGGCGCCGCACGGTCGGCATCCGGGTCACCGGCCATCCGATCGCCCAGGCGCTCGCCGTGGCGCTCGGCCGGCCGCTGCTGACCACCAGCGCGATCGCGCCGGCGACCGGCGAGCCGTGCCGCGACGCCGACGAGATCCTCGAGGTGTTCGGCAAGCACATCGACGTCGTGATCGACACCGAGCAGACCCCGGCCGAGCCGTCGACGGTGATCGAGGTCGACGGCGACAACGTCACGCTGATCCGCGAGGGCCAGGGCCCGATCGCCGGCATCCTCGACGTGTGAGC
>JBGQCL010000233.1:0-17654 GCA_041495365.1 Kofleriaceae bacterium
CATCTGCTGCTCGCCGCCCGACAGCGTGCCGGCGAGCTGACCCGAGCGCTCCGCGAGGCGCGGGAACAGCTCGTAGGCCCGCGCCAGCTGCTCCTTGTAGGCTTTTCGTGCCGCCGGCCGGTAGGCGCCCAGGCAGAGGTTGTCGTGCACGGTCATGTGCGTGAACACGCGCCGGCCCTCGGGCACGATCGCCACGCCACACGAGCAGACCCGGTGCGTGGCGACGCCGCACACGTCCGTGCCGCCGACGGCGATCCGGCCACGCGTGCGGGTGTGGAGCCGGGCAATGGCGTTGACCAGGGTCGACTTCCCCGCGCCGTTGGGCCCGATGACGCAGACCGTCTCTCCTGCACGGACGTCGAGGTCCACTCCCCAGAGCGCGCGGGCGTCGCCGTAGAAGGCATCGAGCTGGCGCACCTCAAGCACGGGCGCCGCTCCTCCCCAGATAGGCCTGGATGACGGCCGGATCGCTCATCACCGCCCGCGGCTCTCCGTCGGCGAGGACGGTCCCGCGGTCGAGGACGACCACGCGGGTGGCGAGCTGGTTCACGACGCGGAGCAGGTGCTCGACGATGACGATCGCCGTGCCGGCCCGGTGGACCCGGCGGACGACCTCGACCGCGCTGTCGATCTCGGCCGGGTTGAGGCCGGCCAGGGCCTCGTCGAGGAGCAGCACCTTCGGCTCGGTGGCGAGGGCACGCGCGATCTCCAGGAGCTGGCGCTGATGGAGGTTGAGGGCGGAGGGCAGCGCGCCGGCCAGGGGGCCGAGTCCGACGAACGCGATGTGCTGCTCGGCCCTGGCTCGCGCCTGGGTCAGGCGGCTGGGCACACGGCCGAACATCACGGCCATGGCGACGTTGTCCCGCACCGTCATCGACGCGAACGGGCGCGGGATCTGATAGGTGCGGGCGATGCCGGCGTGGGCGACCTGGTGCGGAGCCAGGGTCCGGGTGTCGTGGCCGGCGACCAGGATGTGGCCACGCGTCGGTCGAAGCGACCCGGACAGCAGGCTGACCAGGGTCGTCTTGCCGGATCCGTTCGGGCCCACGAGGCCCACGATCTCGCCCTCGTGGATGCGCAGGGTGACGTCCTCGAGCGCGTGCACACCGCCAAAGTACCGGGCCACCTTGCGGCACTCGACGAGGACGGCCGGAGCTGCCGGAGCGGCCGGAGCGGGATCCGGTGCGGCTGGCGCGAGCGGTGCAGATTCGCTCGGGGGCGGCGCGCTGGCCGGCGGCGCGGATGCGGAGGACCGGGGCGACGAGGGCTGGACGGCCGCCGGCTCGGTGGGCGCGATCGACAACCCCCGCCGCCTGCGCCCGGGCCAGACCGCCACGGCTGCCGCCGCGAGCATGCCGACCAGGATCCAGTCGAGCGGCTGGCCCGGCGCGCGCGCCAGCCACAGGATCACGGTCGTGCCGAACACCGCCCCCAGGACCGGCCAGGGCCGCCTGCGCACACCGCTCGTCAGCCCCTCCGGGGCGACCGCGACGAGGACGACCAGGATCGCCCCCAGGACGATCAGCTGCCAGGACTCGAAGTGGGACGAGGCCAGCCGGTTCTGGAGCACGACGACCAGCACCGCGCCCAGGACCGGCCCCTGCCAGTGCGTCCGTCCGCCCAGCACGCTCATCACGATCACGAACAGCGGAAAGTTCAGGTTGAAGACACTCTCGACCGTGACGAATCCGATGTAGAGCGCGAAGACGCTCCCGCCCACTCCGCCGATCACCGCGCTGGCCACGAGCGCCAGGAGCTTGTACCGGAACGTGGCCACCCCCAGACCCTCGGCCACCTGCTCGGCATCGCGGATCGCGGCGAGGGCCCAGCCAAATCGCGAATGGGCGATGGCGAAGGCCGTCCAGACCGCTCCGGCCGCGACCAGGAGACCCACGAGATAGAGAAAGTCCTGGAACAGGCCAAGCTGGGCCGGAAAGCTCGGAACCGGGAGCGGGATGCCCTGTCCGCCGTCGATCGCGCGGCTGGTCCGCGCCAGCGCACCGAGGATGAACGGCACCGCGAGGGTGAGGAGGGCGAAGATCTCGCCGCGCAAGGAGCGGAGCCGGAACGCCAGGCCACCGATCGCCAGCGCGAGCAGCGCGCACAGCCCGGCCGCCACGACAAGCGTGATGTAGAAGCTCACCCCATGGCGGCCGTACAGCACCGCCGTCGCGTACGCACCGGTCCCCACGTAGGCCGCCTGGCCGAAGCTGAAGTACCCACTGAACCCGGACAGGATGTTCCAGCTGGTGGCCTGAATGGTCCAGACCAGGATCAGGGTGAGGAGCGACAGGTAGGAGACCGGGAGGCCAAGACTCTCCCGGTACAGCGAGAGCACCGCGAGCCCTGCGGTCGCCAGCGGAAATGCCCACAGGCCCGTGGCGAACGCACTCCGCGCCGCCCTCAAGAGCCACCCGCGCGCGCGAACAGCCCCTGCGGTCGAACGAGGAGCGCGACGACGATGAGCGAGAACACCACGAACGGCTCGGTGGCGGGCGAGTGGATGACCGAGGCCAGGCTGGACAGTGCCCCCACGAGCAGGCCGGCCAGGAGCGTCCCCACGACGTTTCCGATCCCGCCCAGGATGACCACGGCGAACACGATGCCGAACCACTCGAACGCCGCGAACGGAGCCAGCGGGGTCGACAGGGCGAACAGCATCCCGGCCACCGCCGCCGAGCCGCCCGCGATGCCGGCCAGGAGGATGGAGACGCGGCGATGATCGATGCCGAACGCCGCGGCGATCGTGCGGTCCATGGCGAACGCGCGGAGCGCCCGGCCGATGAACGTGCGCTGGAGAGCCTGGTGACCCCCGCCGATGATGAGCACGGAGAGCACGAAGGCGATCAGCGTGGTCGTGGGAAACACCAGCCGGCCGACCGAGAGCGAGCTGGTGGCGTACGGGTTCACGGCGGCCGTCATCTGCTGGAAGTCAGCCGTCCAGAGGTTGCTCACCGCCTGGACCATGGCGACCAGGAGCCCGAAGCTGAGCAGGAGCGAGTTCAGCTCGGTCACCGCCAGCCGGTCGAACCCCCACTGGAGGAGGGCACCGGCGACAAACAGCGCCGGAATCGTGACGACCAGGGTGGCGATCGGGTCGATGTGCCACGACGAGGCGATCTGGAACGTGAGGTAGGCGCCGAGGAGGATGAGTCCGAAGTGGGCGAGGTTGATGATCCGGAGCACCCCCCACGACAGCGACAGCCCCGCCGCCATGAGGGCGTGCAGGCCACCCAGCAGCATGCCAGTCAGCGCCGCCTGCAAGAACTTCATGACAGACCACCCTCGGTGATCGCTGCCATGCTCAGCCTGGCGGCGGCTTGATGGGAGCGGCAGCCCGCTCGGCAGGCCAGACGATGACCCAGTCTCCATCCTGGATCTGCTTGAGCCCCGACGTGGTCGGCGGCCAGAAGTTGTTCTGGGCCGGATCGAAGGTCAGGTGACCGCTGAACGTCGTGTCGGCTCCCGTCTTGTGCAGCGCGTCGCAGATCGCCTTGTTGTCGACGCTGCCCGCCGCCTTGACCCCCGACACGAGGATCTCCCAGGCGTTCCAGGAAGCGGTCGCCTGGGTCTCGAACGCGGTATACGGCAGCTTGGCCTCGGTGGCGCGGTTCTTGAAATCGCTCACGATCTCGGCGACCACGGGACCGGACTTGGCCAGGACGGCCGGATTGGGCTCGAAGATCGACACGGCCAGGACGCGGTCCGCGGTCGGCCCCAGCTTGAGCAGCGGGCCGGGTGCCGGGAACAGGCTGAACATGAGCGGCGGCGAGTAGTTCAGCTGCGCCATGGCCTGCAGGAGATTGACCGGATCGATCCCCAGCCCGCTGTTGATCACCAGATCGGGCTTCGCGTCCCGGACCTGGGTGGCCAGGGGTGCCCAGCTGGTCGCCGCGCCGGGCGGGTACTTGATCTCGGCGACGACCTCGAGGCCGCGGTCCCTGGCAATGGAGACGAAGCCCTTCTTGTTGTCGCCCGCGCCGTACGACACGAAGTCGGTCGAGCCGTTCTGATTGGTGAGAATGGCGATCTTCTTCGGCGGCCTGGGAAGGCTGGCCATCGCGTCGAACAGCTGGCCGGGCACGAACTCGTTGGGCGCGAACCCGTGCGACCACCCCGGGAACTGACACGGATACTTCATGAGCGGTGCGAGCACGGACGTGTGCTGCGGGAGGACGTATCCGTGCCGCTCCGCCACCGCCATCGCGGACAGGATGTTCGGGGTGGCGTAGGGACCCATGATGAGGTCGACCTTGTCCTGCGAGATCAGCTGCTCGTAGAGGGTGGCGACCTTCGCCTGATCCGACTCATCGTCGCGGACGATCCATTCCACCTTGCGGCCGAGCAGCCCCCCGGCCTTGTTCAGGCGGTCGAGGAACTCCTCACCGGCGATCTTGTGGATCTGACCGGTGGCCGCAAAGGCGCCGCTCAGGGAGAGCGTCGAGCCGATCACGATCGGCCTGGTGCTCGCCGCCGGGTCGGCCTTGCCGGTAGCGGAGCCGGTACCTCCGGTACCCGACTTCTTTTCGCAGCCAGTCGCCGCGCCGGCCATCAGCGCAGCAACGATGAGCATGGGGAACAGCGGGCGAGTGCGCATGTGGGAGACCGTATGTGGGAGGACGCGGTCCTTTACACGGCTGTGGTGGCCGTCAGGTCGCGCGCAGCATATGCCGCATCCCGCTCGACTCGCAAGGCGCCTCGGGCCTTCTCGGGCTCCACCGGCGCCATCATTCCGCGCGCAGCGGGTGACAGAACCGCTCGTGCGCCGCCGGCGAGCGCAGGATCTGGGTGACGTAGTACGCGGCGTACTCGTCGATCCGCGCCTCGTCGCCGGCGGGGATGAACGCGGCCGCGCCCGCGCGCCACCCGGAGACGCAGCTCGCGACCGCCGCCGGCGATGCCGCGCAGTCGAGCAGCGCGTCGAACGCGGCGCGCCAGCGCGCGAACGCCTCGCGCGTCATCGGATCGCCGTGCCCGGGGATCAGCCGCACGAACGGCGTCGCCGCGATCTCGCCGAGCGCGGCGCGCCAGCCCTCCGGGCACCCGCTATCGAAGAACGGCACCTCGGCGACCACGAGCCGCGCGCTGATCAAGTCATTCACGCCGTGGCGGTCGCGAGGACCGTCTACCCAGGTACCCATCGACGCTCCGGGGTATCGCCGTTCGATCCGACGAAGATCGCGCTGCCGTCCGCGGGACCGGCGCCGCGCGGCGCCGTGGCCCTCGACATCGACTCGAACCGCGAGCTATCTACGTCGGTACGGAACACTCGTCGACCCGACGAGGGAAAGCGGACCGACCAATGACCAGAGTACCGATCGCGGTAGTCGCACTTGTCGCAGTGGTCGCAGCGGTGTCATGCGGCGGAAGCCCTGCGCAGCCCCCCGCGGGACCGGTGCCGGCAGCCGCGGCCGCGTCGACACCGACCGCAGCCGTGCCCACACCGGCGCCCGCCGAGCCGACCGCGCCGGCGGCCGGCCACGCTCCCAGGGCACCGATCGCCCTCGAGGAGTACCTCAACATCCGGCGCGTCGGCAGCCGCTCGGGCATCCTCTTGTCATTCTCCCACGACGAGAAGCTCGTCGCGTACCTCAGCGATGAGGGCGGCCGCACGGACGTCTGGGTCCAGCCGGTCGGCGGCGGCGCCGGCCGACAGATCAGCCACGTCCAGGGATTCATCCAGGGTCTGGCGTTCTCGCCGACCCGAGACCAGCTGATCTACACATCGGACACCGGCGGGGACGAGCTGCCGCACGTGTTCCTGACCGACTCGACCGGCGCCGCGCCCCGGGACATCACCGCGGACTTGCCGGCCGGACGGCGGGCGGACTTCGTCGAGTGGGCCACCGACGGCAAGACCCTGCTGTTCCTGTCGAGCGCGCGCGACGAGCGCTACCTCGACCTCCACGAGTACGACGTCGCCGCCGGCCGCTCGAAGCGGCTGTGGGAGGCCTCGGGCAAGCTCGCGCTGGCCACGGTCAGCCGCGACCACCGCCGCTTCCTCCTCACCGAGACCCTGTCCGACACGGACGCCAACCTGTACCTCGTCGAGCGCGGTGCGAAGGCCGGGCCCGTCCTGCTCACGCCCCACCACGGCGACATCGCCTACCGCCCTGCGGATCTGTCGGTGGACGGCAAGACGCTGTACTTCACCTCCGACGAGGGCCGCGAGTTCGCCGGGCTCATGGCGATGAACCTCGGAGACCGCGCCGTGAAGCCGGTCGCGCAGCCCGAGTGGGACGTCGATTCGGCGCAGTTCTCCCAGGGCGGCCGGTACTTCTACGTCGTGACCAACGCCGACGGCCAGCCGCAGCTCGACCTCCGCGACGCCCGGTCGCGCAGCGCCGTCGCCTTGCCTGCGCCACCCGCGGGCGGTGCATGGGTCCCGCTCGCCACCTCGCCGCACGATCGCTACATCGGCGTGCGCCTGCAGAGCGATGCCGTGCCGGCCACGCCCTACCTCATCGAGGTGGCCACCGGCACCGCGCGCAAGATCGTCGATCCATTGCCGGAGGCGCTGCGGAGCCGCGAGATGGCGGTCGGCGAGATCGTGCACATCCCGTCGTTCGACGGCAAGCCCGTGCCGGCGTTCCTGCTCAAGCCGCCCGGCGCCGGCCCGTTCCCGGCGATCATCGACGTGCACGGCGGCCCCACGTCGCAGTCGCGCCGCGATTTCGGCGGCTTCCGCCAGTACCTGGTCTCGAAGGGGTTTGTCGTCCTGGTCCCCAACGTGCGCGGCTCCACCGGCTACGGCAAGTCGTACACCAAGCTCGACAACCACGACTTCGGCGGGGGACCGCTCCAGGATGTCGTCGCCTGCAAGCAATGGCTCGCCGCGCACGCCTCGGTCGACGCACGGCGGGTGGTCGTGATGGGCGGCAGCTACGGCGGCTACATGGCGCTCGCCGCAGCAACCTTCACGCCGACCGAGTTCGCGGCGGTGGTCGACCTGTTCGGGGTCTCCGACCTGAAGTCCCTGGTCGAGGGCTTCCCGGCGTACTGGATGTCGGATGCCGAATCGATCTACCGGAAGTTCGGCGACCCCAGGAACCCGGCCGATGCGCAGTACCAGCACGACCGCTCGCCGCTGTACTTCCTCGACAAGGTCGTGCGGCCGATCCTGGTCGTGCAGGGCGACCACGACGCGCGCGTGAAGAAGGATCAATCGGACCGCGTGGTGCAAGCGCTCGAGCAGCGCAACGTCCCCGTGCACTACCTGGTGCTCAAGGATGAAGGTCACGGATTCTCGCGGACCGAGAGCATCGCCCGCACGTACAAGGCGGTCGACCGGTTCCTCGACCGCTACATCTTCGGCGATCAGGGCGCCGTGGTCGTCGAGTGATCCGGAGCGATGTCGAAGCCCTCCGAGCTCACGCGCGCAAGACCTACGACGACGACACGCGGCCGCGGCCGACTGGGAGTACAAGGGCCGGCCGTGGTCGACCGACACGTTCGAGCGCTCGAATCCGGCGCGCTCGCTCGGTCACGCGAAGTCCCCGGTGTTGATCTTCCACGGGGAAAACGACACCCGCGTTCCGTTCGTCAATAGCCAGATCCTCTACCGCGCGCTCGTCGACAAGGGCGTGCCGGTGACGTTCTGGACGTTCCCGCGCGAGCCGCACGGCCCGCAGGAGCCGGCCCACCTCGTGCATCTCTTCGAGGTGTGGACGTCGTTCTTCGACGCCGAGCTCGCGAAACCGACCGGCAGGTGAAGCACCGCCCGGCGGTGCGACCCGACGCTCAGTGCGTCGTGCAGGTCTGACCGTTGAGCGTGAAGCTCGCCGGCACCGCCGCATTGCCGGTGTGGGTGGCCTGGAACCCGAGCGTGGTCGACTGACCGGGCGCGATCGTGACGTTGTAGCTCAGGTTCGCCGCGGCGACGGCGCCGCTCGCCGGGCTGTAGGCCGCGTTCCAGCCCGAGGTGATGACCTGGCCCGGCGCGAGCGTGAACCGCAGGGTCCAGCCCGAGATCGCGGTCGTGTTGTGGTTGGTGATCGTCATGTTCGAGACCAGGCCGGTGTTCCAGGCGTTGACCACGTTGGCGACGTCGCAGGTGCCGGGCGGCGGCGGCGGCGGCGGCGGCGGCGGTGTCGCACCCCCGAGCACGGTGACGAGCGCGTTGAACGCCGGCTTGGGCTGGTAGTTGCTGTCGAACATGGTCGCGGCACCGAAGCCCGAGAAGAACCCGGGGATCCAGGAGTCTGCATCGCCGACTGCCCACTGCGTCACGCCGACGCAGCGCGAGATCGCCAGGCAAGCCTTCTCGACGTTGCCGAACTCGGTGGCCTGCTGCGTCAGGTTGGCGGCCGTCGCGGGCAGGGCGATCCGATCGTCGAGCTCGGTGATCGCCACGTCGATCCCGAGCGCCGCGAACCTCTGCATGTTGGCCTGCAGCGACGCCGGAACTTGACCGAGGATGAAGTGGCTCTCGAACCCGACCCCGTTGATCGGCACGCCCTGGGCGATCAGCGACTGTACGAGGTTGAACATCGCGTCGGCCTTCGTGCCCGAGCCCTCGATGTTGAAGTCGTTGAGGTAGAGCTTGGCGCTGGGGTCAGCGGCGTGTGCCGTGCGCAGCGCGTCGGCGATGTAGCCAGCGCCCATCGCCTGGAAGAACACGGAGTTGCGCAGGGTGCCGTTCTCCTCGAAGGGCTCGTTGACGACGTCCCAGGCGTACAGCTTGCCCTTGTAGTGGGTCGCCTCGGTGGTGATGTGGTTCTCCATCGCGGCCTGGACCTGGTTGAGCGGCAGGCTCGAGACCCAGGACGGCAGCTGGCTGTGCCAGACCAGGTTGTGGCCGCGGATCCTCATGCTGTGCGACTGGGCAAACGCGACGATCTGATCGCCGGGCCCGAAGTTGAAGTTGCCGCGGGACGGCTCCGTGGTGTCCCACTTCATCTCGTTGCCCGGCGTGATCATGTCGAAGCTGGTGGCGGCGACGTTGCTCGCCGTGGCGTTCGACAGCAAGTTCGCGGTGATCTCACCGCCGCTGTAGCGGCCCTGGGCCTCCGCCAGCTGCGGCAGCGTGGGGTTGGCCGCCGTGACCACATCGCCGAGCAAGCCGAGCGTCGCCGCACTCGCCACCGCGGCGAGCGATCCGACGAGCACAGCGGGGCGGCGCGGCCGTGTGGCCCCGCGGGTGGAACGATGCAATGGTCGCGATCCTGCGTGATCGCGGTGGGACGATGCAGCCGTGCGCATGGTCTAGGGATCCTTTCCAGGAACTCCGTCGTCCGGGGTTCACCAGGTGAGGTGGTTCGAGACGCTGAGTCACATCTCGACCGACCGGAAGGTAATCGGCAGGGCGCTACTCGTCAATACGCATCGAACCCAGATCAGGCATTTCACGAGGCGCCGCAGCCTGGCGCTGCGCCCTGACACTGACCCCGCGATCGCATTCGCCGTCGCGCGTGGTTTTGAATGAGCAATACAATCATTATCCCTGTATGTGAAACGACATTTCATTCGAGCTCGTGGCGTTCTGGGTCGTGGTCGGTCGACGCTGTATGTGAAACCACGTTTCCGCGAGACTGTGCGCGTGCCCTCACTGCGATCGCCGGCGGCCATGCGACATCGACGAGGTCCCCCTGCTCGCGCTGGACGCCGCGGTCGACCTGGTCGCATCCGCGCCCACGCGCGGGCGCTCGCCAGGGGTGCTCGGGCTGCGTTACGATGGCCGCGGAAGGCCCTTCCCCATGACCAGCGCCTGTCAACGCGTCGCCGTGCTCGTGCTCGCCGCCGTTCTGCTCGCCACGCCGTCCGCCCGTGCCGCGGATACGCCACGCTGGATCGGCACGTGGACGGCCAGCGCGCAGCCGGTCTGGGACACCGACTTCTTTCCGGGCATCAAGTTCCCGCGCACGCTCTGGAACCAGACGATCCGCCAGGTCGCGCGCGTGTCCATCGGCGGGTCGCGCGTTCGCGTGGTGCTGTCCAACGAGTACGGCACCCGGCCCGTCACCATCGGGGCGGCGCACATTGCGATCTCCGACGGAGGCGTGAAGATCGCTGCGGGCTCCGACCGCGTCCTGACGTTCGGCGGGCTCAGGACCGTGATCATCCCGCCGGGAGCGCCGGTCGTCAGCGACCCCGTCGATCTCCCGCTCCCGCTCGCGCCGCTCGCGTCGGTCGCGGTGAGCCTGTATCTCCCCGAGGCTACCCCGTTCACCACCTGGCACAACGATGCACGCCAGACCGCGTTCCTGGTCTCCGGCAACAAGACCGCCGAGGTCGAGTTCAAGCCCGACGACCGCCCTGTCGCCCACGCGTTCCTGACCGAGATCCTCGTCGACGCGCCGGCGGCGGCGCGGGCGATCGTCACGTTCGGCGACTCGATCACCGACGGGGACTGCTCGACCATCGACGCCAACCGACGCTGGCCCGACGTCCTCGCCGAGCGTCTCGTCAAGGCCGGCGGGCCGCCCGTGGCCGTGCTCAACCAGGGCATCTCGGGGGCCAAGCTGCTCGCGGACCGGATGGGGGTCAACGCGCTCGCGCGCTTCGACCGCGACGTCCTCACCCAGCCGCACGTCGACACCGTGATCGTGATGATCGGGATCAACGACATCGGCTGGGCGGGCGCGAAGCTGCTGTCGCCCGGCGACCCGCCGGCGTCGGTCGAGCGGATCATCGCCGGGTACCGCCAGCTGATCGATCGCGCGCACATGCACGGGATCAAGGTCATCGGCGCGACGCTCACGCCGTTCGAGGATGCGTTCAAGGGTGCCTTCGACCCGCTCGCCGACTTCTACAGCCCCGAGAAGGAGAAGGCGCGGCAGGCGGTGAACCAGTGGATCCGGGAGCGCGGAAGCTTCGACGCGGTCATCGACTTCGACGCGCTCGTCCGCGAGGCCAGGCGGCCGGCGCGCCTGCAGGCCGCCTTCGCCTGCGCCGACCACCTCCACCCCAGCGACGCCGGCTACAAGGCGATGGCGGAGTCGATCGATCTCAGGCTCCTCGGCCTCGGGAGGTAGCGCGCCCGAACGACCGCCGTCGACTCGCGGCGTCTGGTGCCCGTCGCAGACGTACCGGAACAGTCGCAGCACACCACCCCACCGCGAGATCGCGATGGGCGCCGCCGTTCATTGTGGAGTTGCGCAACTGCGGTACCATCCATGCTGTCTTGTCGGAGCTGACAGTACCGCGTGGCGGAACATCACCTCGGCGGCCCATTCCCACCCCCGGCGCGGAGCGTCGGTCTCGCCAGATCGGAACTGGCGGCCTCGCGGGTCCGGATCTGGGCGCCCTGACGGCAAAGGACAGCAGACGATGATCCGGTTGTTCGCGCTCTGCGCGTACGCCTTCTTCCTGGGCGTGTTCACATACTTCATTGGCTTCGTGACCGGGATCGCCGTTCCCAAGACCATCGATGATGGCGTGGCGACCTCGGCGCTGCTGGCCGTGGCGATCGACGTGGGGCTGGTGGTCTTCTTCGGCGCGGTTCACACCGCCATGGCGCGCGCGTCCTTCAAGCGGGCCTGGACGCGGCTGATCCCGCCCGCCGCCGAGCGCAGCGTCTACGTGCTGGTCGCGTCCGCCCAGCTCGCGCTCCTGTGCTGGCTCTGGCGGCCGCTTGCCGGGGTCGAGCTCTGGCACGCGACGGGAGCGACGGCGCTCGTGCTTCGCGCCGGCAGCCTTCTCGGGTGGGCCGTGGCGATCCTCAGCACTTTTCTCCTCGATCACTTCGAGCTGTTCGGCCTGCGCCAGGGGTTCCACGCGGCGACACCGGCCGCCTTGCGCACGCCGTGGCTCTATTGCTGGGTCCGGCATCCGCTCTATCTCGGCCTGATCATCGGGCTGTGGGTGACGCCGACCATGACCGGCGGCCACCTGCTGCTCGCGGCGGCGATGACGGCCTACGTCCTCGTCGGGGTCCACCACGAGGAGCGCGACCTCGTGCGCGCGTTCGGCGACGAGTACCGTCGCTACCAGGCGAGGGTGCCACGCCTCGTGCCGCTGCGGCTGCGATCTCGGCCGCTTCCGGCCGAAGGAGCGCCGCCGCTTTCAGGAGACGCCGGTTCAAAGTAACCCCGTGGGGTGGCACCCCGCCATGGCGCGCATCGGCGCCGGGCTGCGCGCGCTACCAGCTGCCGTGGACGGCCACCCGAACTCGCCGGGAACGCCGTCGACCGCGAGTACAACCGGGTGATGACGGCCCTGCAGGGGCTCGGGGTGTGGCACGCGTGGCACGATGCCATCGAGCACGTGCCGGCCGCCGCATGGGAGCAGGTCGCCGGGCAGCTGTTGAGCCATGCGCCGTCGATCGTGCACTTCGCCGGGCACGGCCATCCCGACGGCAGTCTGGAGTTCAGCACGCCGAGCGGCGCCGGCGAGCGGATCGGCGTGGCGGGGCTCGCGCGGTTGTTCGATGCCTACGCCGGCCAGGTCCGCCTCGTCGTGCTCAACGCCTGCTACTCCGACGCGCTGGCCACAGCGCTGACCGCGCACGTCGATGCGGTGATCGGCGTGCCGCGCACGATCGACGACGACTCGGCGATCCTGTTCGCGCCGACGCTCTACCAGCAGCTCGCGGGCGGACAGTCGGTCCAGACGGCGTACGAGGTCGCGCTGCTGGTGCTGCTGGCTGCGGCGGGCCGCGTCGGCGCAGCGCCCGAGTACGCGCTCGTGGTCGATCTAACCGCGCCGCGACCTCGCAGCGCCCGCTGCTCGCGGCCTCGCCCGCCGATCGGGCGCTGCGCTGGACGATCGATGGCGTCCCCGCCGACCGCTGGGTGCCCACGCCCGGCACGCACCGCGTGGTCGCAACGCGCGGCAACGTCAGCGACGAGGTCACGATCACCTACCAGTGACCCGACGTCTTGCGCAGGACCCGTCGTGTGCCACACGTCGGTCGCGGACTCGGCGATCCAGCGCACGTACGAGGAGTGGGCGCAGCACTACTCGAGGACAGAATAGGTTTCGGGCTGTTCGCCCGTGCTGGCGACGCGGCGTTCGACCGCGGCGATGATCTCCTGTGGATAGCCCGCAGCTTGCGGTCGAACTGGCCGGTCTCGTCGTCCGGCTCGCGGAAGTACGCGCGCACGAAGCGCGGGCTGACCTGCGCGGCGACGTCGAGATCGTGGGTCGCGGCGATCGCGAGGTCATGCCGCGCGAGGTGATCGAGCACCTCGACGACGATCGGCACCCGCAGCGCCGGGTTGGTCCCGCTGAACGGTTCGTCGACCACGAGCAGCCGCGCGCGCGGCACGCCGCTGTACGACATGATCGCCGCCCGCGGCCCGCTGCCGCACGGGCGGCTGGCCGCGATCGCGTCGCAGCGGTTCGCCGGGCTCGCCGCGATCCATGCCGCTGCGCTGCAGGCCGCCGTGAACGAGCCGCGCCACCGTTGACCGGCGTGCGCATGCGCGGTTCCCTGGAGCACATGCCAGGTAGCCGGTCGAGCCGCTCGCGATCGTCGACTCCCGCCACGATCCCGCCCGGATGCGCAGGGTAGCCAGCACGGGTGCCCCCCTCGCCGAGCCCGGGATTCCGCGCTCACACTGGTGGTGGCGGTTTCCGGCGCCGTGACCGCGCAGGATGCGGGCTCAGCGCGCTGGCGCCTGGCTGGTGATGGTGATGGTATTGCCGGTCGACCGCGGGATCTCGGTGACCTTGATCGTCCCGAGGTCGAGCCGCTGGCCGGCGGTGAGCGTGAACCGCGGCGAGCCGCCGGCCGCGGGCATCATCGGCGTGTGGCCGTCGAGCACCATCAGGCGGCCGTCGCCGAGCGGCTGGCTGGTGAGCTCGAACCGCCCGCTCGCGTCGGTCTTGTGCCCGTTGCCGGAGGTCATCCCCGCGAACAAGCTCGCGCCGCCTGGCCTCGCGTCGAGCACCGTCAGGCCGGCGAGCGGCTTGCCGGTGGTGGCGTCGACGATCGTCCCTGTGACCGAGGCGAACGGGACCAGCGCGAAGTCGTGCTGCATCGGCCCGCTCGGGATGGTGATCGGGTCCCTCGCGGTGCCGCGCTCGCTGGTGATCGTGCAGACGTAGCTGCCGGGCACGATGTGCTCGGCAGAGTAGCTGCCGTCGTCGGTGCTGACGTGCTGCTCGAACGCGTCGCTGCCGCCGGGGAGCGAGAACCGCGGCGCGTCCGCGATGCGGCAGTCGAGTTCGTAGGTCTTGACCGGCGCGCCGCCGGCCGCCACGTGTCCGGACAGCGTGCCCAGCATCGCGAGCGTGATCGTGACGTCGTCGCCGACCTTCGCCGTGGCCTCGGCGCGCGACGTCCAGCGCGGGCCGTCGACCACCAGCTGGTAGCTGCCGCGGTGCAGGTGCTCGAGCGCGAAGCGGCCCTCGGCGCTGGTCAGCGCGGGCAGGCCGCTGGCGAACATCCGGGCGAGCCGCGCCTCGAAGGGGTTCGCCCCGCTGGGCTGGTACGCCGCGGTCACCCAGGCGTCGGCGGCGGGCTTGCCATCGGCGCCGATCACCCGGCCGGTGATCTTGCCGTCGCGCGGCTCGACGGTGAGCACGAGCCCGGTCAGGGCCTGGCCCCGGGTCAGCTCGACCTCGGCGAGCTTGTCGCCGTGCGCGGGCGAGAGGCTGCCCTGATCGTCGCGAACGATCAGCTCGAGGGTGCCGGCATCGAGCCCGACGATCTGGAACGAGCCGTCGGCGCCGGTGACCACTGCGTCACGCTGGGGGGGCACGACCCGCAGCGCGCGGCTCGGCAGGCCCGGGACCTCGGGTTCGGCGGCGACTCGCACGCCCGGCACCGCGGCTCCACTGGCGTCGATGACCTTGCCGGCGATCGACGCGCGCGGCTCGAGCGTGACCACGAGGTTGGCCTGGTCCTTGTCGGCGACGGTGACCGCGAGCTTGCCGATCCGGCCGTCGGCGTGGGTGGCGATCACCGAGAACTCTCCGGGCGGGACCTGGTGGAGCACGAACGCGCCGGTGGTTGGATCCGAGTCTGCGGCCACCCCGGAGGCCCTCGCTGCGTTCATCATATTGTTGCCGCGGCCGATCTTGTCCTTGTCGGCCTCGATCCGGACCGCGGTGGCGACCGGCGGGTCGATGCGGCCCGACAGGCTGACGCCGGCGGCCATCTCGATCACGATGCCGGTGACGTCCTTGTCGCTGACTTCGGCGGACTTGCCGTACTCCGGCATCACGCCGTCGCCCTCCGCCGACAGCACGTAGTTGCCGCGGCCGAGGCCGGTGAGCTCGAACCCGCCGTCGGCGCCGGTCGGCTCGGAGCTCGCCGCACCACCGCCCGGGACCGCGTACCCCTGGACGCGCACCCCCGCGATCGCCTTGCGGGTCGAGGCGTCGATGATGATCCCCGAGATCGAGAACCCGCGATCGACGACGATCTTGACGTTGTCGACCTGCTCGCCGACCCCGACCGTGATCTTCGTCGGGTTCCGCGATGCGTGGCCGCGGCCCGACGCGGCGAGCGCGAGCGCGCCCGCGCCGATGCCCTTGAGCGTGAACCTGCCGTCGGCGTCGGCGGTCGCGCGGCCGTAGCCGCCGAACCCGCGCCGGTCGGTGCGCGAGGTGACCTCGGCGCCCGGCACCGGCGCGCCATCGCTCGCGATCACCTGGCCGCGGATCGTCGCGCCTGGCACGAGCACGAAATCGACGACGAGCGGCGCGGCGGCAACCCGGAACCACTTGCCGCCGTTCGTGTAATCGTCGTGGGTGACGCGCGCCGCGCAGCCGCCCTCGGGGAGCGTCAGCTTGTAGCTGCCGTCGTCCCCCGACAGCGCGATCACCTCGTCGGTCGCGCTGCGCGCGCCCCGGATCGACTCGGAGCGCATCGTCACCCGTGCGCCGGCGATCGGGCCGCCGCCGATGTCGCTCACGGTGCCGGACACGGTCGTGCCTCCCGACGCGAGCGCGAGATCGACGTGATCGTTCCGCTCGCCCGCCGCGATCGCGAGCGCGCTCGTCGACGCCGGCAGGAAGCCCACCGCGCTCGCCGTCACCTTGTAGCTGCCGGCGGCGATCGCGGTCGCGCTCCATGCGCCGCTCGCATCGGTCACCACGATCGTGCTGGGCATCTCGGGCAGCGCGCCCGTCCGCTGTCCCACCGGCTTCGATGCGATCGCGACCACCGCGCCCGCGAGCGCCGCGCCGCCGTCGCGCCGGGTCACGCGGCCCGAGAGCGCCGCGGGCACCGCCGGGGGCCGGGCGATGCGCGGGCCCGGCGCTGCCGGGGCGGCCGCCGACGTGCCCGCGGCCGGCGCGTCGTTCGAGCCACGCGGGGCGGCGAGCTTCCACACCGCGACCACCGCCATCACCACGACGAGACCGACGATCACCGCACGACGCATGCTCGCGGTGATAACACGCGCGTTCGCTGGTCCCCGCGGAGACTTTCCCTCCGCGGGACGCTCCACAGGTGAAGATTCTCGCAGGATGAAATCGACGTCGATTGCCGACCCGGCTACAGGCTCGCCTCAGTACAGTCACATCGTAATACAAGCGTGAGGCAGAAATCGAGCAAGCTCCCGCAAGGAGCACCACAGCTTCGGCCTGCATCACGTCTTGCGCGACATCCCACGGCACTCCCGCCAACGGCGGCGGTCGATCCGGCGGCGGTGGTGCCGATCCCGCTTTCGCCGCGTCCACCGCCGCCTGCCAGCGCCCGGCGATCGCGCGCAAAACGGGCGGCGGTCGCGGACCTGGGACGGGTCGATGACCATCACAGGATCCGCTGGTATGCGTTGGCCGAGTCCTTGATGCGGGCGACTTTCGTTGAAATAGCTCTGGTATTGGCGTAGCAGACAGGCCAGATGCTGGTCGTCAACGAGCAGCATCTGGCCTGGGACCTCCCGGCGTGCGCTGCCCCAAAGCGCTCGGCCACGGCATTCATATTCGGCGCTCGACCGCCGTTCTGATCACCTTCGCGCCGGCGCCCCGTGCCGCACGGTCGAATGCTCGCTCAGTCCGCGGCGAAGCAGTAGATCGAGCCGCGGCCTCCGGTCGGCGGGAACGACGCGACCGCGCAGCCCTGGCTCGCGTGGGCCTCGACGAACGACATTGGATCGATGTTGCCGGCGACGCCCATGCGGTCGAAGTGGCCGAGCGTCGCGGTGACGCCCGACGCGGCGGAGCTCGTCCAGTTGTTGCATGTGTTGCCGCTCGACACGCCTGCCGCTGTCGAGCCGGTGACGATGTCGTGCTGGTTCGGCGTGTCGCCGCGACCGGGGACCTGGGCGCCGGTCTCGTCGAGCCCGTTCGCCTTGTTGATCAAGTTCATCGCCGGGGTGTGCAGCGCCGCGACCGAGGCCGCGATCATCGCACCGTTGCGGTTGAACCACGGACCGTTGCCGATCCGATCCTTGGCGCTGACCGTGCTGGTGCTGAGGTAGGCGCGCCAGTGCCGGCTCGCCGATGCCGGGACCGCGGCGGTCGCCTTCATCTGGCAGAACTCGTCGGCGCCGGCGAGCCCGTCGGCGTCGGCGGGGCTGCGCCGGAAGTCGCCGCCGTTGGGATGGCCGGTGCTGGTGATGAAGAAGCTGAAATTCGAGGACGCCGGCGTATCGATCGCAGCGTCGTCCGGATTGCCGGGTGCGTCCGGTTTCGCCGAGCTGCCGCCACAACCCACGCCGAGCGACAAGACAACGAGGAGCACGGATGTGCGCATACGATTCTCCTTGCGGCGAGCATCGCACGTAACCGTTCAGGCCTGGTGTTGCTGGGCTGATCCA
>JBGQCL010000234.1:0-17568 GCA_041495365.1 Kofleriaceae bacterium
CCCGCGGCCCGCGCCGACGATCCGCCCGTGGCCCGCGCCGGCGATCCGCCCGCGGCCCGCGCCGGCGATCCGCCCAAGGATCGCGCCGAGAATCCGCGCGACGTGTTCGGCCTGCCGCGGACCGCGGCCGCGCCGTCGTGCGGCGATGGCCTGGCGTTCGGCTGCGCGCTCGCGACCGATGCGCTCGACCCGGCCACGCCGTACGCGCTGTCGACCTGGCTGTCGCGCGACACCCTGCGCCGGCTGCCGGTCGCCGATGCGACCCAGGACGCCGTGGCGAGCTACGCGCTCGGCGCGTTCCGCGACGAGGCCGGCGTGGTCATCGGCGGAGCGACCGGCCTCGAGAACCGCTGGACGATCGACGGCGCGCCGGCCGACAACCTTCGCACGGGCGCGGTCGACACGCTGGTGCCGATCCAGTTCCTCGAGGGGATCTGGGTCAGCGCCGGCGGGTTCTCGGCGCGCGATCGCGCGAGCACGGGTGGCACGATCGACGCCCGGCTGCGGCGCGGCACCGAGCACCACGAGGTCGAGGTCGACGCGTGGACCGGGTTGTCGCGGACACCGAGCGCCCTGCCCGGCGCGTCGGGCAGCTTCACGGTGCGCAAGCTGACCGCCGACCCGGGCCCGTTCGTGACCGGCTCGGTGGTCGCGACCGGGCCGGTCGATCGGCTGTCCTCGCTGGTCGGCGGCAACGGGTGGTACGCCGCCGGCATCGCGCCGAGGTTCGCGACGCGCGGCCTCGCGTCGCGCGCCAACCGGGTGGTCGACGGCGACGGCGACGGCATCCCCGATGGCCTGCCCGGCGACGTCGTGGTCGCGCCGATCGAGGACACGCAGACCGGCGAGCGCGACTACTTCGTGCCGGTGATGGCGCGGCTCGGGGCCGACTTCGGCGCGAACCGCGTCGCGCTGTCGCTGGTCGGCGACCTCGCCCGCGACTCCCGGTTCCTCGGCAACTCGACCTTGCAGGCCGCCGGCATCGACCGCCTGACCCTGACCGGCGACGCGATCGCCACCTGGGAGGGCACCTGGTCCGACGTCCACGCCCGGGCCCAGCTCGGCTGGCACCACAGCTCCCGCAGCGACTCGGCGCGCGACGACACGGCCGCCGGCGCGCCGCAGCTGCTCAGCGCCTACGTCCCGAGCTCCTTGCCCGAGGACTCCGCGCTGGCGCGGGCGTGCGACGACAGGCTGCCCGGCGATCCGGCGCCGACCGTCCCCAACTGTCCAGTGCCGTTCGGGTTCTTCGCGAGCGGCGGCGCGGGCGCGCTGACCGATCAGGTCGCCGACCGCCCGACCGCGACCGCCGACGTCGCGTACCGGATCGCCGCCGACCATGTCGTGCGGGCCGGCGCGACGGTCGAGTACAGCCGGCTGGCGACCACGACTCGCTACACCGGCGGGGAGCTCGACTTCTCGCTGGTCCCGGGCCAGCTGACCCGCCGTCGGTTCTACGACGACAGCCACGGCAAGCCGTGCAGCGACGCTCCGACCGGCCCGTGCACCTACACGGACTCGTCGCAGCTGGACTACCGCGCGCTGTACCTCGCGGCGTACGTCGAGGACACCTACGCGCCGATCGACGGGCTCTCGATCGATGCCGGGGTGCGCTGGGAGCTGATGTGGGTCGGGCCGCGGCTGCAGTTCTCGCACGAGCTCTCGCCGCGGCTCGGGGTCGTGTGGGACCCGCTCGGCGGCGGCAAGTCGCGGGTGTGGGCGAGCTACGGCCGGACGTTCGCGATGCTGCCGGCCGGGCTCGGCGTCACGGTGATCCAGCGCGACCGCACGGTCGACGACATCGCGCTCGCCGGGACCACCCTGGGCCGGAGCCGCGATGCCGGCGCGACGTTTCGCGTCGTGCCCGGCACCGATCCGATCGAGCAGGACGAGGTCGCGTTCGGCGGGGAGGTCGCGCTCGCCGAGGCGCTGCGCGCGACCGCGTGGGGCCAGGGCCGCGTTCTGCGCCACGGCCTCGAGACCACGCCCGACGGCTTCACCAACCCGGGCGCGGGTGGTGTGTTGCCCGCGACCCGCGAGACCGAGCTGATCGCGTTCCAGCTCGAGCTCCGCAAGGCGGAGACCACCGCGATCCGCGCCGGGGTGATGTGGGGTCGCACGGTCGGGACGTGGACCGGACCGTTCGATCCGCGGCTGGGCGCCAACCAGCTCAACGGCCCGGACTGGGACGCGGACGCGAGCAACCTGTACGGCCCGCTGCCGACCCGCTCGGGCGCCCGGATGTTCGTCGAGGTCGAGCGCCGGTTCACGCTCGGCGACATCGCGTTCGCGGTCGCGACCCGGCTGACCGCGGGGACCGGCCGGCCGCGCAACGTGCTCGCCGCCGGCGACGACGGCGTCGTCGAGCTGCTGCCGCGCGGCTCGGCGGGCAATGGCCCGGTGATCAGCCAGGCCAACCTGCGGCTGGCGGCGCGCGTGTGGGGATTCGACGTTGCGCTCGACGTGATCAACCTGTTCGATCGCCGCGACCCGATCAACGTCGACGAGATCTACACCACCGACCCGGTCCGGCCGGTGGTCGGCGGCAGCGCGAGCGACCTGGTGTTGCTCAGGACCGTGGACGGCGCGCCGGCGCACCGGCTGACCTCGTTCCAGCTGCCCACGGCGTACCAGCCGCCGCTGTCGGCGGTGCTCGGCGTCCACAAGGCATTCTGAGCGGCCGGTACAGCGGCCACCCGAGCCGGGGCCGCGCCACCCCGTGCGCGGACGCGCATGTTACCATCGGCCCCCGCTGCCGCGCGGTCCGCGGCGCGCGTCGCCGCGTCCATCCGGGGAATTCATGGCCGATCTGTCTCAGCTCCAGGAAGCCGCCGCCGCTGTCAGACATTCGCCGCACGCGGTCAGTGCGTGGGAAGAGGTCGAGGGGCTCGCCGCCGAGCTCGACCAGCCCGACGACATCGTCCGGCTGTACACCGAGGTGCTCGGTGACGACGTCGGCCCCCAGGTCGCCGAGATGATCGGCGAGCGCGCGGGCGGGTTCTGTGACGAGTGGTTCGGCGACGATCCGGCGACGCTGGAGAACATCCTGGTCCGCGTCATCGAGCTGGCGCCGGCGTCGGACACCGCGCTGCAGCGGCTGAGCGTGATCTACACCGTCGCCGAGCGCTGGGCCGACGCGCTCGGGCTGTACGACCGCGCGGTCGACGCGACCCGGGACAAGCTGCGCCGGATCCGCCTGCTGCGCGAGGCCGCGCAGCTCGCCAAGGACGTCGCGAACCAGCCCGACAAGGCGATCGGCTACTACCAGCGGCTGTTGCCGCTGACGCCCGAGGACGGCCAGGTCAGCCAGAGCCTGGAGCGCCTGCTCGAGCGCCACGAGCGCTGGCCGGACCTGATCGCGCTGTGGGAGAGCCGGCTCGACGGACTGTCCAAGCGCGACCGCGAGCGCAGCCGGGCGCGGATCGCCGCGGTGTGGCTCGACAACCTCGGCGATCCGCAGCGCGCGCTGGCGGCGGCCAAGCCGCTGCTCGGCGAGGCCGACGACGACCGCGAGCCGACCGCGCTGCTCGAGCGGATCCTGGCGTCGGACGGCGCCAGCCGCGCGGTGCGCGACGCCGCGCTCGATCTGCTGCGCTCGCACCACGATCAGGCGGGCCGGCCGCGCGAGGTGATCCGCGTGCTGGAGAAGGTGATCGCGCTCGACCCCGCGGCGAGCGGCGCGCTGCACGAGGAGGCCGGCGCGCTGCTCGCCGAGCTCGACGACCTGCCGGCGGCGATGGCCCACTACGCCGCGCTGCTCGCGATGCAGCCCGGATCGGCGGCGACCGCCGAGAAGCTGCGCCAGCTCGCCGAGCGCGGCGGCCATCACGACCGCTACGCCGACGGAGTCGCCGCGGCGGCGCGGGCGTCGCACGACGCGACTCGCCAGGTCGAGCTGCTGCGCGAGGCCGCGCGCACCCGGATCGAGCGGCTCAGCGACGTCGACGGCGCGATCGCGCTGCTGGTCGAGGCCAACCGCGCGACCGGCGCCGCCGAGCACGAGCAGCTGACGGTCGCCCGCAAGCTCGCCGCGCTGTACGCCCAGACCAACCGGCCGCGCGAGCGGCTCGGCATGCTGGAGCGCCAGGCCCAGCTCGAGGCGACCGACGCCGCGCGCAGCTCGATCCTCAGCGAGGCCGCCAAGCTCGCCGAGTCGCTGGGCGACACCGAGCGCGCGCTGCTGCTGTGGGAGCGCCGGATCGACAGCGATCCGAGCGACCTGTCCGGGCTCGATGCGCGGATCGGCATCCTCGGCGCCCAGCAGCGCTGGGACGACCTGGTCACCGCGCTCGAGAGCCGAGCCGCCAAGGTCACCGCACCCAACCAGAAGCGGGCCGACCTGGTGCAGATCGCGCTGGTCCATCACCAGCAGCGCAGCGATCTGGCGGCCGCGATCGCCGCGTGGCAGCGCGTGGTCGCCGACAACCGCGACGACGAGGAGGGGATCTCGGCGCTCGCCGACCTGCTCGCCGAGACCGGGCGCTGGCAGGAGATGGCCGACCTGCTGGAGAGCTCGTCGGGGCGGTCGACCCAGCGCACGATCGCGCGGCTGGTCCGGCTCGGCGAGGCGCTGCGCGCGCACCTCGACCAGCCGGTCCGCGCGCTCGCGGCGTACCGCAACGCGATCGCGATCGCGCCGGCGAGCACGGAGGCCCGCGCCGGGCTGACCGCGCTGCTCGACGTCGCGGCGACCCGCGCCGGGGCGGCCGACGCGCTGGCCCAGGCGTTCCGGGTCAACGGCGACCTCGGCGGCGTGCTGGACCTCTTGCCGGCGCGGCTCGCCGAGGCCCGCGACGACCGCACCCGGCTGGCGCTGCTGCGCGAGGCCGCCCAGCTCCGGCTCGAGCACAAGCGCGACGCCGCCGGCGCGCTCGCCGACCTCGCCCGCGCGTTCCCGCTCGCGCCGCGCGATCAGCTGATCGAGAACCAGATCGTCTCGCTCGCCAAGACCACGAACGACTGGGCGACCGCGGCGCAGGCCTACGAGCACGCGATCGGGGCGCTCGAGGAGTCCGCCCGCGCGATGCCCGAGGCGGCGGACGCGCGCGAGGCCGCGCGGCTGCGCATGGCGTACGCCGACATCGTCGCCGATCACCAGAATGACCGGGCGCGCGCCGGCGACGCCTACGCCCAGGTCGCGGCGGTCGAGCCCGGCAACCGCCGCGCGGTCCTCGCGTTTGCCGGCCTCGGCGCGCAGCTCGGGCGGTGGGACGAGGCGGCGGCGGGCGTGGTGCGCTACTGCGGCGTGCGCGAGATGTTCGACGACGAGCTGCTGTCGATCCTCGAGCTGGCGGGCCAGGCCGGCGCGGCGGACGCGCTCGCGGCGGCGCTGGGCGCGGCGCTCGACAAGCACAAGCTGCCGGCCGCGGTCGGCGCGCTGTTCGCCCACCGGCTCGCGCTGGTCCACCGCGATCGCCGCGGCGACCGGGCCGCCGCGATCGCCGCGCTGCGCCGGGCGCTGGAGCTCGGCGGCGAGCGTACGGCGTGGCTCGCCGATCTGGTCGCGCTCGAGCGCGAGCACGGCGTGACCCCCGCGCTGCTCGATGCGCTGCGCCGGCTCGCCGACGCCGACGGCCGCGATCTCGACTCGCTGGTCGGCGCCGCCGACGTCGCGTCGCGGCTCGGCGAGCGCGAGCAGGCGCTGGCGATCCTGTCGGCGGTGCTCGGCCGCACCACCGCGGCGTGGCGGGGCACCGCGGCGATCCGCTCGGCGCGCTCGATCGACGCGGTCGCGCGCTGGGCGGTCGACGCGCTGGTCGACCTCTACCGCACCGGCGGGCGCGCGCGCGCCGCGGTCGACACCCTGATCGAGGCCGCGCGGCTGCCGTTCGACCAGAACACCCGGCGCGACATGCGGCTGCGCGCCGCCCAGCTGGCGACCGTCGAGCTCGGCGACAACGCCGCCGCGATCGACATGTACCGCAGCGTGCTCGCCCAGTCGCCCGGCGACCTCGAGGTGCTCGATCGGCTCGCCCACCTGCTCGGCCTCGAGGACCGCGTCCCCGAGCTGCTCACGCTGCGCCAGATCCAGCTCGGCCTCGAACCCGATGCCGACAAGAAGCTCGGGTTGCGCCTCGAGCTCGCACGGCTGGTCGGCATCGTCGAGGAGCGCGGCGGCCGGCTCGATGCGCTCAAGGCCAACCTCGAGGACCGCCCCGGCCACGAGCCGTCGATCGAGGCGGTCGCCGAGCTGCTCGCCGGCAAGGGCCAGCACCGCGCGCTCGCCGACCTGCTCGAGCAGCAGGCCCAGCGCCTCGAGACCGCGGGCGACACCGCGCGCGCCGCGAAGCTGTGGGCGCGCTACGCCCAGGTCGCCGAGACCGACACCCGGGAGGTCGAGCGCGCGATCGCCGGCCACCGCCGGGTCGTCGCGCTGGCGCCGACCAGCGACTCGCTGCGCGCGCTCGCCCGGCTCAACCTGGAGCGCAGCCAGCCCGGCCAGGCGGTGCCGTGGCTCGAGAGCCTGCTCGGCACGGTGCCGGCCGGCGAGCGGCTGCACGTGGTGTCGCAGCTCGCCAAGGCTCACCTGTCGGCCAACCAGCCCGACCGCGCGATCGCCGCGATCGAGGTCAACCTCGACGACAAGGAGCCGGCGATCGAGCTGCGCACGCTGCTCGCCGACCTGTACCGCAAGTCCGAGGCCTGGGAGCCGCTGGCGCGCCACCTCACGCGCAGCCTGCCCCTGGTCAAGGACGACAAGCTCGCCCGCGAGCTGGCGCGCGAGGCGTCGTCGATCTACATCCACAAGCTGAGCGCGCCGGCCAAGGCGATCCCGGCGCTCGAGACCGCGCTCCAGCTCGATCCGACCGACAAGGACCTGCGGACCGCGCTGGCGATCGGCCAGCGCGTCGCCGGCAAGCTCGCCGAGGCCCGCGCTGCGCTGTCCGAGCTGATCAACGACTTCGGCCGCCGCCGCTCGCCCGAGCGCGCCGTGCTCCACGTCGAGCTCGCCCGGGTCGCCCAGGCCGAGGGCAAGCTCGACGAGGCGATGTCCGAGATGGAGGCCGCGTCCAAGATGGACGTGTCCAACGCCGCGATCCAGAAGGAGCTCGCCGAGATGGCGCGCTCGGCCGGCCAGCTCGACAAGGCGGAGCGGACCTACCGCGCGCTGCTGCTCGTCGTCCGCCGCCAGCCGCCGGGCGACGACGAGGCCGCGGTCGGCGCCAGCGAGGTGCTGTTCGAGCTCCACAAGCTCGCGGCGAGCCGCGGCGAGCCGAAGGGCGCCGGCGACAACGACCAGGCCAAGGAGCTGCTCGAGTCGGCGATGGAGGCGGCGATCCAGTCCGACGCCGAGGTCCGCCGGCTGCGCCGCTCGCTGATCGCGCACGGCGAGGGCGAGCTCCTGCTCCAGGTCCTCGAGCGCCGGCTCGCGACCAACCCCGACCTGCACAGCCAGGCCCGCCTGCTCGGCGACATCGCCGAGACGCTCGACGGCCAGCTCGGCCGCCACAACGAGGCGCTCGACGCGCTGATCCGCGCGATCGGCGTCATGCCGTCGCGCACCGACCTCCACGAGCGCGCCCGCGAGCTCGCCAAGCGGACCCGGCAGACCAGGCGGTTCGTCGACGCGGTCGAGGCGGTGGTCGACCGCTTGCGCCGCAAGGACGATCCGCCGCTGATCGCCAACCTCCTGATGCGCGCCGGCGAGGCGCTCGAGCAGGACGCCGGCGACCTGCGCGCCGCGGCCAACCTGTACCGCCGGGTCGAGATCCTCGGCGAGCGGCTGGCGGAGGCGTTCTACGCCCAGGCCCGGGTCGCCGCCGCGCTCGGCGACACCGCGGAGCAGGCCCGCACGCTCGACAAGATGTTCGAGCTCGCCGGGACCGACGCCGAGCCGACCCCCGCCCAGGTCGACGCGCTGTACCGGCTCGCCGAGATCTTTCTCGGCAGCGACGCGCGCCGCCGCCAGGGCTTCGACCTGCTCGAGCGCGCGTTCGTCGCCGAGCCGCGCTGGGCCCATGCCGGGCGGCTGCTCCGCCAGGCCGCGGGCGCCGCCGACGCCGATGACCGGGTGCTCCAGATGTACGAGCGGGTCGCGCGCAACGGCGGCGACGCCAAGCTGCTGCTCGACTTCCTCGAGCGCCGCGCCGCGCAGCCCGGCGCGACCCCGCCGCAGATCCGCGAGGCGGTCGACCTCGCGGTCGAGCACGGCCAGGATCAGCGCGCCGAGGCGCTGCTGGTCCGCGCGGTCGCCGCGGCGCGCGACACCGCCGAGGGGCTGGGCTCGGCGCCGTGGGCGGTGCTCGCGCTCGCCGAGCGCCGGCTCGCCGCCGGTGACCTGACCCAGGCCCGCGATCTGACCTACGAGATCGCGCCGGTCGCCGACGCCGCCGGCGGCCCCGAGGCGATCGACGGCCTGGCGATGCGGATCGCGACCCGCGCGCTCGCCCACCGCCGGGTCGACCTCGCCGCCGACGTCTACGAGTTCCTGCGCGAGCGCAGCCCGGCCGATCGCGCGGTGTGGCAGCCGCTGCTCTCGATCTACCGCGAGCTCGGCGACGGCGACCGGCTCGGCAGCGTGATCTCGTCGACCCTGCCCAACCTGGTCACCGCGGCCGAGCGCAACGCGCTCCGCCTCGAGCACGTCCGGTTCCTGATCGAGAACCTGCAGCGCTTCCACGACGCGCTCGACGTGCTGCGCGACGCGCTGGTCGACGACGCCGACAACCTCGAGGCCGCCGAGCTCTACGAGTCGACGCTGCGCCGGCTCGGCGACGACGACGGCATCGCCGAGTTCCTGTGGTCGCGGTTCGAGGACGCCCAGCGCCGCGGCCACCGCGACTCGACGGTCGACGTCGCGCTCCGGCTCGGCGACCTGCTCGAGAACACCGGCTCGCCCGACATGATCCGGGTCTACCGCGCCGCGCTGATCGTCGCGCCCGACGACCGCGAGATCCTGCGCCGCGTGGTCGCCCAGCTCGGCGAGCACGACGCGCCGCGCGAGGGCGCCGTGCTGATGGAGCGCCTGCTCGCGGCCGAGACCCCGGAGCGCGCCCCCGAGCTCGCCGGCCGGCTCGCCACGATGTGGGAGGCCGCCGGCGACATGAAGGGCGTGCAGCGCACGCTCGAGCTCGCCCACCGCAGCGCGCCCGACGACCCGTCGCTGCACGACCGGCTCGAGCACTGGTACCGCGATCGCGAGCTGTGGCCCGAGCTCGCCGAGCTGATGACCCGCGACGCCGAGCGGATGGCCGACACCGCCGCGGTCGAGCGGCTGCGCGAGGCCGCGAGCGTGTACTCCGGGTTCCTCGGCCAGCCGCTCAAGGCCGCCGAGGTGCTGCGCAAGGCCCGCCAGCGCGCGCCCCAGATCCCCGAGTTGGTCACCGACCACGCCGCGGCGCTCGCCGCCGCCGGTGAGCTCGACGCCGCCCAGCGCGCGATCGGCGAGGCGCTCGCCACCGTGCAGGGCGCCGGCCGGCTGTCGCTGCTGCTGCTGCGCGCCAACTTCCGCCAGCAGCTCGGCGACGACGCCTCCGCGGTCGCCGACTTGACCGATGCCTACGAGCTCGACAAGGAGCGCGGCCCCGAAAATCTGGTGACCGGCCTGGAGCGGCTGCGGGTGCGCGCCGAGCGCGACGGCGACCTGGTCACCGAGCGCACCGCGACCCTCCGGCTCGCCCAGCTGCTGGTCACCACCGGCGAGCTCGAGCGCGGCCGCGCGTTCCTGGTCGCGTGGATCGAGCGCGATCCGCGCGACGCCGATCCGCTCTACCAGCTGTGCGAGCTCGACGAGTCGATCGGGCACTGGGACGGCGTCGCCGCCGCCGCGACCCGGCTCGCGTACGTCACCGAGAGCGAGGCCCAGGTCACCGCGGCGCTGCGCGCCGCCGCGGCGCTGACCCGGGCCGGCCGCCCGGCCGATGCGGTGCCGGTGCTCGAGCTGGTCCACCAGCACCAGCCCGGCGCGTCGGTCGTGCGCGACAAGCTGCGCGAGGTCTACGAGGCCGCCGGCGAGTTCCGCCTGCTCGCCGGCGTGCTGCTCGCCGACGCCGAGCACGGCGACGATCCGGCCCGGCGCTACGCCAACTACCGGCGCGCCGCCGAGCTCTACCTCTACCAGCTCGAGGACGCCGCCGGCGCCCAGGTCCCGGCCCAGCGCGCGCTCGAGCTCCAGCCCGACGACCACGCGGCGCTGATGCTCAACGTCGACGTGCTGATCCAGTCGGGCCAGCTCGAGGACGCCGGCCGCACCCTGGAGACCGCGATCGGCGCCCAGAAGAAGCGCACCCCCGAGCTCGCCGTGCTCCAGCAGCGGATGGGCAAGGTGTCGGCCGGGCTCGGCGATCGCGACGGCCAGCTCAACTGGCTCAAGAAGGCGTTCGACGTCGACCGCAAGAACGCCGAGGTCGCCGCCGAGCTCGCCCGGCTCGCCACCGAGATCGGCGACTACGAGCTCGCGCTCAAGCCGCTGCGCGCGATCACGCTGATGGACAACCCGACGCCGATCACCCGGCCGATGGCCCTCTTGTGGGAGGCCAAGATCGAGAACGCGCGCGGCAACCGCGCCAAGGCCGAGCTGTGGGCCAAGAAGGCGCTGCGCGAGGACCCCGGGTTCTCCGACGCCCAGCAGTTCCTCGACGACCTCGGCGGCTCGTAGCCGGCCTCGCCGGCCTCGGCCCGGGACACGATCATGGCATCCGGATGACGCTACGAACCGGTGAACGTCGGTGGGCGCTTGGCGAGCAGCGCGGCGATGCCTTCGCGGGCGTCGCTGGTGGTCAGCGATTCGGCCTGGGCGTAGGCCTCGAGCCGGGCGGCGTCGCGGACCTGGAGATCGAGCCCGCGCTGGATCGCGCGCTTGGTCGCGCGGACCGCGATCGGCGCGTTGCCGGCGATCGTGCGGGCGAGCGCGAGGGCCTCGTCGAGCACGGCCTCGGCGGGGACCGCGCGGTTGAGGATGCCGAGCCGCTCGGCCTCGGCGCCGTCGACCAGCCGGCCGGTGAACAGCAGCTCGCTGGCGCGCGCGACACCGATCAGCCGCGGCAGAAGGTAGCTGATCGCCATGCCCGGCGCGAGGCCGAGCTTGACGAAGTTGGCGCCATACTTGGCGTCGAGCGCGCCGATCCGCAGGTCGCAGACCAGGGCGAGCCCGAACCCGCCGCCGACCGCGTGGCCGTTGAGCGCGCCGATCACCGGCGCGGCGATGTCGAGCAGCGACAGGAACGGCTCGTACATCGCAAACGAGCGGTCGCTGGGCGCGCGCTGGTCGGCGTCGCGCTGCACGCTCGACTTGAAGTCGGCACCCGACGAGAAGCACGCGCCGGTGCCGGTGACGACCAGGCAGCGCGGCCGGGCCGCGCGGGCCTCGGCGGTGGCCGCGGCGAACGCGTCCAGCAGCTCGGGCGTCATGCTGTTGCGGTTGTCGGGGCGGTTCAGCGTGATGACCCCGATGTCGTCGGAGGCGGAGAACCGGACGGCCGGATCAGTCATGGACGCGAGACTACATCGCCGCATCCGCCGGCTGCGGTTCCCGCAGCCGGCGCTGCGGCTCTCGCAGGGGAGTATGTGGTTTCCGACGTGATTTCAGGTGATTGGCCATGGCATCGACGCTGCACTACCCGGGCTCGAAACGCCGCAAAGGCAAGTTCCAAGGAGTCCGTCATGAACCTCAAGACCATCCTCGTCTCGCTCGTCCTCGGCTCGTCGTCGATCGCCCTCGCGGCCCCCGCAGCTCCGGCCGCGGCCCCGGCGCCCGCCAGCGTCGTGGTCCGCGATCACGCGGCCGGCACCGAGTACACCACCGCCGCGCCGAACGCGATCTACTACAAGGACGGCCAGAGCTGGCGCGGCATGCCGAAGCCGCCGGTCTACCGGCCGGTGACGCTGGCGAGCGCCATGCGGCTGGGCACCAGTGGCCGGGCGTCGATCGCCGTCGGCAGCCAGGCCGGCAAGTTCGACATCCTGCGGCTCACCGCGTCGGCGGGCAAGACGTTCATCAAGCAGGTCATCGTGCAGTTCAACAACGGGCAGAGCCAGGTCGTCGGCCTGGGCAAGACGCTCGACGGCAACGACTCACTGACGATCGACCTCGCCGGGAACCACCGCGAGATCCGGAGGATCGTCGTGGCCGGCAACGAGCTGTCGACCGGCCGCCGGCGCCCCTACGGCGCGTTCAACATCACCGCGTCGTAGCGAAGTCGAAGCGATCGAGTCCCGCAAGCCGGCGGGGCGCTGCGGCGCCTCGCCGGTTCCGCGTTTCGGACAAACGGCGATCGCCAGACGTCAACGCGAACGCGCCGGGGGCGACCGCGAGCGGATGGGGTCGGGCGCCGCGACCGTGATCTGGATTGGCCGCTCCTTGCTCCGCACATACCTCGCGGCGCCCGCGCAGGACGGGGGGTGATTCGGCGGGCGCGGTCCCGACACCCATCCGCGCAGCAGCCCCCGGCGAGTCGCGTGCCTGCGTTCTCCCGGGCGCCACGCCCTGCAGGCTCCTACGGCGTGACCGGCGGGACGGCGCCGGGCGGGGCGCAGGCGGACAGCTCGGTCTTGCTCGGGCCGCGGGCCGCGAAGCCGAGCGAGCCCCACGGGGTATCGATCGTCAGGCTCCACCAGCCGTTGCCGATGTCCTCGAGCGCGACCGGGCGGTTGCCGACGAGGTAGCCGATCGCGTCGCCGCCGGCGCGGGCATAGAGGCAGGTGCCGCTGGGCGCGCCGGTGTTGGGGGCGACGCTCGGCGGCGGATCGCCGTCGCGCCAGTGGTGGAGGTGGCCGGGC
This sequence comes from Kofleriaceae bacterium, assembly GCA_041495365.1. Lineage (GTDB taxonomy): Bacteria > Myxococcota_A > Polyangia > Haliangiales > Haliangiaceae > JABFXX01. The sequence goes on from JBGQCL010000234.1 coordinate 12,718, forward strand.
GGATCGCGGCGCGACACGAAGCCGTGGACGACGACGTCGCCGTCCTCGTAGCCGACCTCGGTCCACGCGTCGTCGTGCTCGCGGATGATGTCGAGCGAGTAGGCGGTGCCCATCAGCGCGAGCTCGCTGGCCGCCCAGCGCGGCTCGGCGCGGATCACGGCGCCGGGGAGGACCATGAAGGTCTTGCGGCCGGTCGGGGTCCGGCCGGCGCCGCCGCGCGGCGGGCCGCGATCGGCGAGCACGGCGTCGGGGACCCAGCCCTCGATCTCGAGCGCGCCGAGGTAGCGGACCTGGGTCGAGCCCTGGGGCGAGCGACCGCGGTGCGGGAGGCGGAGGACGGTCGCGCCGGCGCGCAGCACGGCCTGGACCTCGGTGCCGACCGCCGGGACGCCGAGCGCGTCGATCCGCTGGTCGCGGGTCAGCACCGCGAGGATCTGCCCGCGATCGACCCACACCGAGAACCGCGCGTGGTCGAGGCGGACCGCGACGCGCTGGAGGTTGCCCTCCTCGTCGATCGGGGTGACCTCGAGCGGCCGGCCGGCGCCGCCGGCGGCGATCGCGGCCGCGCCGAGCTCCAGGTAGATCGGACCGGGGACCACCCAGGACCGGATCGCGGTGTCGTCGGGGGTGAGCGCGGCGATCGGGTCGACCGGGGGCCGATCGGGCTCGGTGGCGACGCGTCGGGGGGGCGCCGGGGGCGGCGTCGCCGCGACGGTGGTGCCACCGCAGGCCGCCAGGCAGAGGCCGAGTACAAACGGGCACATGCTGGGCTACTACAAGGATGCGCCGGTCGCGCAGCGACCGCTACTACTCGCGAGCTCACCGCGCTGGCCAGACCGGAACCGGAACGCCGCAGACCTGCCGAGAGGTGCACTGCTGCGTGATGACGGAGCGTGTCACCGGCGCGCCGGCTATCCACTTTGCTGCGTAAGTCGGTACGCACTGAGCGACCAACGTGGCGTTCCTGTCACGTGATCTTGACAAGTTGCGACGCGCCGCGTCTCGCCCAGCTCTTGCAGACCGCTGGGCGAGATGCAAATCGGCGTGATCACCAACCCGAACAGCCGCAAGAACCGTAACCGTCCCGACCGGGCGGATCGGTTGCGGCGGATCGTCGGTGATCTCGGCGAGGTCCACACCACCAGCTCCGTGGAGTCGATCAAGCCGGTGCTGCGCGAGTTCCTGCGCAAGCGGGCGCGCTACTGGGTGGCCGATGGCGGAGATGGTGCGCTGCACTGGATGGTCCGCATGGGGATGGAGGTGCTGCAGGAGGACGAGTTCATTGGTGAATCGCTCGCTCTGCCGATGACGCTGCCCACCAAAGGCGGCACGATCGACTTCGTCGCCAACAACGTCGGCATCGAGGGCGACGCCGAGGGGATACTGGCGACGTTGCGGCACCACGTCGAGCGCAACGTCCAGATCGAGGAGACCGAGGTCGACTCGATGGTGATCGACGGGATCCAGATCGCCGACGGCGCCGAGCTGCCGTTCCGCACCTACGGCTTCGCGTCGGCGGCCGGCGGGGTCGGCCAGCGGTTCTACGCCAAGTACTACGATGCGCCCGATCCGAGCCCGCGGACGATCGTCAAGGTCGTCGCGAGCGCGGTCGCCTCGGCGCCGATCGCGCTGTCGCCGCTGTCGCGGCTGCCGCTCGGCAGGTGGGCGAGCTACGCGAAGGACGTGTTCGAGCCGACGCGCTGCCGGGTCACGCTCGACGGCATGAAGCTGCCGGGCGACCAGTTCACCGGGGTCCACATCGCGTCGATGTCGATCAACCTCGGCAACGTGCTGCGGTTCTTCGGCAAGGCCGATCACCCGGGGCTGATGAACGCGATCGTCGGGACGCCGAGCCCGTGGGGGATCATCCGCAACCTGCCGCGGATGCGGCGCGGCCAGGAGATGCGCGGCCGCAACATCCTCGACCGGCCGTGCCGGGAGATGACGATGGAGGCCGTCGGCGACGACCTGCTGGCGCCGATCATCGACGGCGAGTTCTACCGCAACGTCAAGCGGCTCGCGTTCCACGTCGGGCCGCGGGTCCGGATCCCGAAGGTGATCGCGCCCAAGGCGGCGTAGCCCTGAAAAACGCGCTGCGGGCCCCGATCGCTTCGTGGTCGCTGCGCTTCCGGTTCTCGTGTGCGTGAGCACACTCCGATCCGGGCTCGATCTCGTTCTGGCTCCGCCTCGCGCTCGGGGCTCCTCGCAGCGTTTTTCAGGCGATCGGGTCCTACTTGGCGCAGGCCACCGTGGCGGGGCCGCCTCCGGTGGTCTCGCACTTGTGGCTGCCGCAGCGCGCGGCCGTGCAGGCCGCCGCCTCGGTCTTGAAGCACTTGCGGCCGACGACGAAGAAGCACTCGTCGCGATCGCCGGTGTAGCGCCAGCCGCCCCACTTGCCGCCGCTCGAGGTCTCGCCGGCCGCCGCGGCCTCGCGGCGCTGCTTCTCCTTGGCGGTCTGGGGATCGTCGGACCTCGGCGGATCTCCGCCGCAGCCGAGCGCGAGCGCGGCGAGCAAACCGAGCGAGATCGTTCGCAACGACATCGCGGTAGATCATGCCATAGTCGAAGCCGTGGCTGACGACGACCGCGCACTGAGGGAGCGACTGGCCGCGCTGGAGGCCGAGGTTCAGGCCGATGCGGATGCGCAGCGCGCGCGCAAGGCAGCTGCGCTCGCGAAGTTGCGCGATCAGCGTGTGACCCAGACCGCAGGCGGCGCGCCGGTTGTGCGAAACCGCGCACGGTCGGGCGACGAGCCCGCGCGGCGCCCCCGGGTGGCGGATCGCAGCGATCCGGAGATCGGCGACGACGACCGCCGGCGCGACGCGGATCCGCTCGAGGACCTCGGCGGCGCGCTCGAGCTCGCGTCGAAGGCCAACCGGGTCAAGCAAGAGCTGGCGCGCAAGCCGGGCAAGGGCGAGAAGAACTGGATGATCGCCGGCGGGGCCTCGCTGATGGGGCCGATCGGCTGGCTGTACGCAGGCTCGCTGCGCGAGGCGGTGCCTGCGACGGCGGCGTGGCTGCTGGTGGCCTCGTTCGTGTGGAAGGTCCTCCCGTTCCTGTGGATGCCGCTGCTGATGGTGGTCATGCCGCTGTCGGGGATCGCCGGCGTGATCTACGCGCTTTCGTACAACCGCGCCGGCCAGCGCCAGCGGCTGTTCACTGACAAACGTGACAAGAAGAACAAGGCGCTGCCGGCGGCGAGCGCACGCGCACAGGCACGGGGCAAGCTGCGCGACGGCACCTGATCGCGACGACATATTCACGCACGCGTTCACGCGTTTCTAACCGCCGGCGCGGCGTATCATCCGGCTGCGTCGACGGGAGACTCGTTATGCTTCCAAGGATGCGCCTCGTGGTCGTTGCTGTTGCGCTCGCCCTGATCCCCCAGCTGGCGAGCGCGGATCGAACGCGCGCAAAGGTCGCGGTGGTGGCGGGGATCGTCGTGAACCTGGCGCCGGCGCGGGTCGACGCGCTGACCCAGGAGCTCGCCGAGGCGCTGCAGGCCGAGCTCGAGGTCGAGGCGATCGGCGGCGTCGAGGTCCGCCGCCGCCTGCCGCCCGCGGGGCTGCCGTCCGACTGCGTCGCGAGCGAGCCGTGCATCGCCGATGTCGCGCGGCGGCTCGGCGCCGCGCAGCTGCTGTTCTTGGTCCTGATCGACACCGGCTCGAGCGGCGCGATCCAGATCGACAGCACGTGGGTCGATCCGGCCGCGCACCGCAGCGGCTCGCGCCCGGCGATCGACATCGCGACGATCGCCGATGCCCGGTCGCGGTTCGCGGCCGCGGCGTCGCAGCTGCTGCCCGACGCGCCGGTCCGGCCCCGGCCGCAGGCCAGCCTGGGCCGGATGTCGGAGCCGGTGACGCGGCACTTCACGCTGCCGGCGTATCTCACGGCGGGCGCGACGCTGGTCGGCCTCGGCGTCGGGGTCTCGCTCGGCCTCGACGCGCGGGCCCGGTACAACGACTGCACCGCGCTGTCGGGCAACGGCATGGCGTGCTCGCAGAGCCGCCAGGACGCGATCCGCCGGATCGATCTCGGGGCCGACGCCGGCTGGCTGGTCGCGATCGGCGGGACGATCGCGACCGCGATCCTGTACGCGACGTCGGGCGAGGTGTCGCACGTGATCGTCGAGCCGGTTCCGGGCGGCGCCGCGGTGACCGCCTCCGGGAGCTTCTGATGAGCGCCGGGCTGGCGCCGAGCGACAAGCTGCTCGGCCAGGTCCTCGCCGACCGCTACCAGATCCTGCACCGGCTCGGCGAGGGCGCGATGGGCGTGGTCTACAAGGCGCGCCACGTCAAGGTCGGCCGGCTGTTCGCGGTCAAGGTGCTGCACCCGCGCATGCTGCAGGACACCAAGCTCGTGCTCCGGTTCGAGCGCGAGGCCGAGCTCGCCGGCCGGCTGCGCCACCCCAACGTGATCGGCGTGGTCGACGTCGGCGAGGTCGACGGTACGCGCTACATGGTGATGGACTTCGCCGAGGGCCCCGACCTCGCGAAGCTGCTCGACGAGGCGCCGATGCCGCCCGGGCGCATCATCCGGCTGGTCCGCCCGATGCTCGACGGGCTGTACCACGCGCACGAGCAGGGCCTGATCCACCGCGACTTCAAGCCCGAGAACGTGATCATCGAGCGCGCCGGCAAGGGCGCCGAGACCCCGCGGATCGTCGACTTCGGGATCGCGCTGCTGCGCGAGGGCGGCGACTCGGCCGACGGCGCGGGCCGGCTGACCACCAATGGCCTCGTGCTCGGTACGCCGCACTACATGGCGCCGGAGCAGGCGGTCGCCGATCCGATCGACCACCGGATCGACCTGTTCGCGCTCGGCATCGTGATCTACGAGATGCTGTCGGGC
>JBGQCL010000235.1:0-17563 GCA_041495365.1 Kofleriaceae bacterium
AGCCCCCCGTGGGATCGAGCGATGCGAGACGGAGGGTGGGGACCCCGACGGCTCCGCCGGCGGGGCGGGGGGCGGAGCCCCCCGTGGGATCGAGCGATGCGAGACGGAGGGTGGGGACCCCGACGGCTCCGGCGGCGAGCCGGGGGGCAGAGCCCTCCGTGGGATCGAGCGTGGCGAGCCAGGGGGCGGAGCCCCCCGTGGGATCCAGGGCGGACAGGTGTGGATCAAGCACGAAGGGGATGCGCACCCCGAGTACGGGGGCAACAAGGTGCGGACGCTGGAGGTCTGGCTCGGCCACGCGCGCGCGATCGGCGCCCGCCGGATCTGGGCGATCGGCGCGTACGGATCGAACCACGCCGTCGCGACCGTGCTGCACGCGCCGCGCGCCGGCCTCGAGGGCGCCGCGATCGTGTTCCCGCAGCCGATCAGCGTGTGGGCGGTGGAGAACTGCCTCGCGCTGATCGCCTCGGGCTGCCCGCTGGTCCGGCTGCGCAGCGTGATCGGCGTCCCGCTCGCCGCGTGGCGGGTCGCGCGGCGCGAGCGCGACGCGGTCGTCATGCCACCGGGCGGTGCGACGACGATCGGGACCTTCGGCGCGCTGGCCGCGGCGTTCGAGCTCGCCGATCAGATCGCCGCGGGACTGGCGCCGCCGCCGCGGCGGATCGTGATCGCGGTCGGGAGCACGTGCACGACGGCCGGGCTGGTCGCCGGGCTGGAGCTCGCGCGCGCGATCGGGCTGTGGCGCTGGCCGGTGCCGATCGTCCACGGCGTCCGGGTCACGCCGTGGCCGGTGACGTCGCGCCTGCGCACGGCGGAGCTGGCGCGCCGCACCCTGGCGCGGGTCGAGCAACTCGGCGGCCCGCGGGTCGAGATCGGCCTGGCCGGGCTGATCGGCCGGCTGGTGATCGACGGCCGGGAGCTCGGCCCGGGCTACGGCCGCAGCACGCCGCAGTGCGCCGCGGCGATGCGCGTGATCCGCGGCCCGGGATGCCCGCGGCTCGACGGGGTGTATGCGGGCAAGGCCGCCGCCGCCCTGCTGCGCCTGCACCGCGCGGGGACCGGGCCGCTGGTGTTCTGGGCCAGCAAGTCGAGCGCGACGCTGGCACGGCCGGCGGCGGAGGTGCTGCGAAACGCCCCACCTGCGATCGCGCGCTGGCTGCGCCGCGCCGAGGATCGGTAGCGCGAGATGTAGGTCTGTGGCTTCGGCGCGACAGCGCATCATCCCGCAGCGGCGCCCCGCTGCGGCGCCGGCCGCCCACCGCCTCGCACCCTGATTGACCGGGGTTGGTGAACCTGCTTATACAGGTCGACATGGGCGCCCGCACCCGATGGTGCACGCAGCCGGTTGGCCCGCCGACGAGGCGCCCTTGATCTCGCGCCGCGAAGACGAGCCACCGACCGCTCCGACGATCGACGCGCCGTCGTGGCTACGCCCCGGCGCGTCGCCCGAGCCGGGGGACGCGGGAAGAGTCAGCGCGACGCCGCCCGACGCGGTGGAGGGCCCAGCGGAGCTCCCCGCGGAGCGCCCCGCCCGGCAAGCGCCCGGCGAGCCGGCCGATCGGTCCCGCGACTGGGCCGGCGAGACCCTGATGGATGCGGTGGGCGACGCGGCGCGCCACGGCGCACCGGGTGAGCCGGCCCGGGACGCCACCCCCCGCGCTCGCGGAGGCGCGGGCGACGCGATCGCGCCGGGCTCGCCGCTCCGGCGCATCGAGCAGTTCGTCCTGCTGGAGTGCATCGGCGCCGGCGGGATGGGCACGGTGTTCGCGGCGTTCGACGACAAGCTCGAGCGCAAGGTGGCGATCAAGCTCGTGGCGACGCGCGGCGGCGACGAGCGCGCCCGGCAACGGCTGCTGCGCGAGGCCCAGGCGCTGGCGCGGCTGTCGCATCCCAGCGTCGTCACCGTCTACGAGGTCGGCACCCTGACCGATGGGGAGCTGTTCATCGCCATGGAGCTGGTCAAGGGCCCGACGCTGCGCGCCTGGCAGCGCCGGCCGGGCCCGACCTGGCGCGACATCGTCGCGACGTACGCCGAGGCCGGCCGGGGGCTGGCGGCCGCGCACCAGTCCGGGATCGTCCACCGCGACTTCAAGCCCGACAACGTGCTCGTCGGAGACGACGGCCGGGTCCGGGTCGCGGATTTCGGGCTGGCGTTCGCGGCGCAGGACACCGCGGCCGGAGCGGCGCGCCAGGCGCCCGGGCCCGATGCGCCGAGCAGCGAGCGGCCGGCGCCGGCGCTGACCGCGCCCGGCCGGTTCGCCGGGACTCCCGGTTACATGGCGCCCGAGCAGCTCGCCGGTGCAACGGTCGACGCGCGCGCCGACCAGTTCAGCTTCTGCGCGGCGCTCCACGAGGCGCTGCACGGCGAGCTCCCCGGTGCCGCGGGGGCGGGGCGGCCCGCGCATGGGCCCCGGCGGGGTGACACCGAGCCGGTGTACCCGCGCTGGCTGCGCGACCTCCTCCAGCGCGGCCTGGCGCACGACCCGGGCGAGCGGTTCGCGACGATGGACGGGCTGCTCGCCGAGCTGACCCGCAGCCGCGAGCGCAGCCGGCGGCGGATCCTGGCGGCGGCGGTGGCGGCCGGGGGGCTGCTCGCCGCCGGCGCGATGTCCGTGGCGCTGCGGAGCGAGGATCCGCCGCCGTGCCCGCTCGCCACCGCCGAGCTCACCGGCGTGTGGGACGCGACGGTCCGGCAGCACAGCGGGGCGGCGATCCTCGGCACCGCCGAGCCGTTCGCGTCCAGCATGTGGGCGTCGACCCGGGCCGCGCTCGACCGCCACGCGCAGCGCTGGCTGCTCGGCCAGCAGGCGGCGTGCGAGGCGACGCACGTCCGGCACATCCAGTCCGCGGCGCTGCTCGACCGCCGCATGGAGTGCCTCGCGGCGCGGCGCCGCTCGCTCGCCGCGGCCACCGAGGTGCTGCAGCGCCGGCCGGCCCAGGCGGTGGCCCACGCCGGCGAGCTGCTGGCCAGCCTCGGCGACATCGAGGTCTGCGCCGACACCGGCGTGCTGCTCGAGCTGTCGAGCTCCGCCGCGCCGCCGGCGAACGCCGCCGTGCGAGTCCGCGCGGCCGCCGTGCGCCAGCAGCTGGCGACCGCGAGCGCGCTGCTCGCCACCGGCGACGTCGCCGCCGCCGAGCCGGTGGTGGCCGAGGCCGAGCGCGCCGCGAATGACCTCGACGATGGCCAGGTCCGTGCGGAGGTCCGCTACGTCGCGGCGCACGTCAAGGCCCGGCGAGGCGCGGTCAGCGAGGCGATCGCGCTGGCCAACCAGGCGGTGGAGCTCGCGGTCGCCAGCCATCACGACGAGCTGCCGGCCGACGTCTGGCTGATGCTGGCGCGCAACGCCGGGAGCCTCGACCAGAGCTCGACGGAGCTCGCGACGTGGCTGGGTCAGGCCGAGGCGTGGAACCACCGGCTCGGCCACTCCAGCGACTCTCGCCGCATCGAGATCGAGCACGTCCGCGGCAAGCTCCAGATGACCGAGGAACAGCCGCGCGCCGCGGTCGCGACGCTGTCGCACGCGATCGAGACCGCCGAGGCGCTGTGGGGCCACGACGATCCGCGGCTGATCTCGCTGCTCGCCGACCGGGCCGCCGCGGAGGGCCAGCTGCGGCAGGCCAGGGCCGCGATGGCGGATGCCGAGCGCGCGCTGGCGCTGGGCATCGCGGCGTGGGGGCCGGAGTACCCCGACCTCGCCCAGGTCCGGTGGGTACTCGGCCTGCTCTACGTCGAGCAGCTCGGCGACCTGGCGCGCGGCGAGCGCGAGCTGACGCTTGCGCTGGCGCTGGCGCGTGCACAGGGGGACGCCGACTCGGTCGAGGTCGCCAACTCCGAGCAGGTGCTCAGCGCGGTGGCACAGCACCGCGGCGACTACGCAGCGATGCTCGACCACGCCGAGCGCGCCGAGCAGATCTACGCCCGGCGCCTGGGCGCGGACCACTGGCGGCGCGGCGAGGCGCTCGTGGACGTCGGCGCGGCGCGGTTCATGCGCAAGGACTACAAAGGTTCGCTCGCGGCGTACGAGGCGGCATATCCGATCCTGCGCACGCGCGGTCGCCGGGACACGTTCGGCTTCTTGCTCAGCAACACCGGCGAGACCCTGCTGGCGCTCGACCGGCTCGAGCGCGCGCAGGCCGACTTCGCCCAGGCGCTCGAGATCCTCGAGACCAAGCTCGGCCCGCAGCACGCCGACCTCGCGTTCCCGCTCAAGGGCCTGGGGCTCACCGATCTCCGCGCCGGCCGGCCGCGCGACGCGCTGCCGCCGCTCGAGCGCGCGCTCGCGCTGACCGAGGGCGCGCCGGGGGCCGATCCGCAAGAGCTGGCCGAGATCCGCTGGGCGCTCGCCCGCGCGCTGCGCGCCGTGGGACGCGAGCCCACGCGTGCCCGGGCACTGGCCGAGGCAGCGGCGGCGGGCTACCGCGGCCTGGGCAACGACTGGAAGGACCGGGTGCGAGAGATCGTGCGCTGGCTGGCCGCGTCATGACCGCAGGCCCCCGTGAAATGCCGTGTAATCGGCTGTCATGGTCATGCCCGGCCGTCGTGCCTAGCTTGGCTCGGCACGCGAGCCCGGGGTGATCCGTGCGGGGCCGTCGGAGTCGGCTCGCGTGCACACCTGTATGCGGATCCCGAGCCAAAAGGAGCGCCGAGATGACGAACGCAATGACGAACGCAGCGCAGCCGGTCACGACCCTGACGAACCACCATCGACCCGTGTTGCACGGCGACACGCCGGCGCGGCGAGTGCTGCGGGCACCGGCGCTGGACGACAACCTGCTTTCGCTGACCGGCGGCGTGCCGCAGACCATCAACGTGTCCGTCATCGCCGGCGTCCCGTTCTTCTCGCGGCCGACCGATCCGGAGCAGCTGTACACCGGGATCAAGTGGCAGACCAACGGCTACGCGCTGATGATCACGTTCGCGTTCCTGCAGCCGCCGCCGAGCTCGACGGCCGCGGAGTCGATCACGGAGCTGAGCCCGGTCACGCCGGCGCTCTGGTTCTCGGACACCTTCCCGAGCTCCGGCCTGCCGAGCCAGATGTGCTGCGTCCCCTCGATCCTCGGGGAGTACCACTTCAACGTCGTGCTCGGCGACGGTTCGATGGTCGTCGACCCGAAGGTCGTCGTCATCCCGATCATCACCTGATCGCGGCGGGCGCCGCTCACACGGTGACGATCTCGATCCGCGCCACCCCGAGCCGCAGCTCGCGGGTCGGCCGGCGGCGCTCGACGATGCTCGCCGCGCCGACGATGCCGGCCTCGGCGAGCTGGCGCCGGCACCGGAACACCGCGACGTTGAGGTGGGTCTCGTCGATCGCGAGCTCGCGGGCCAGGTCGTCCTGGTAGACCCAGCCCTCCGAGCTCTCCGGCGGCGACCCACGATCGGCGGCCGCCCCGCGCGCCTTGCGATCGGCGAGCCGGCTGCGCGCCAGGCTGAGCAGCACCGCGTGGTGCGCGCGCGCCCCGAGGTCGATGACGCGGTGCTCGCCGCGCGCGGTCAGCGCGACGTACTCCTCGTCGCGGCTGACCGAGAACTGCAAGGTCATCATCGCCAGGTGTGGCGCCGGCGAGCTCGAGTCCCAGGTCGGCGCGATCATGTCGGGGACGCGGAGCACGTAGTCGCGGCCGCCCGCGCGCACCGCGGCGCGATCGGCGATCCGCGCGGTCTCGCCGCCCTGCTCGATCACCCAGTTGCCGCCCGCGTCGCGGTAGATCACGGCCTCGGGCTCGTCGTCGCTGGGCAGCGCGAGCAGATCGTTGCGGCCGGTCAGCGGCGGATCGCCGTCGTCGAACACCGCCATGATCGTCGGCGGCGCGTCGTCGTCGAGCCGCCACGCGTTGTCGGCCTGACCGAACGCGATCACCGCGCCGTGGCCGATCGCGACCCGCTCGCCCGACGCGAGCCGCCGGCCATCGACGCTCGTGCCGTTGCGGCTGCCGAGGTCGTGGAGCTCCCATTCCCGCCCGGTCCAGCGCAGCACCGCGTGCTCGCCGGACACCGTCGGATCGGTCATCCGCAGATCGGCGAGCCGGGACCGGCCGACCAGATGGCGCGACAGCAGGATCGCGTGAGGTCCATCGGGTTGCTTCGCGAGGGTGGCCATGCGAATCGGACCGCTGATCCTGCGCGCGCGCGGCGAGCGGACACAAGCCTTGCGCGCCAGGATCCGCGCGCGGTGCGCTGCGAGTGTAATGCGCCACCGTCGGCTGTCAGCGCGATCACACACCACTCGCTCCGACGGCAGGTGGCGCGAAGTGCGGCATGACCGGCGGCGCCGCCGCGGCCGCCGGCGTCACTTGCGCGAGGGAGCGGCCTGCGCCGGCGCCTGGACGTCTGCCGCGTTCTTGTTGCTGGCGCGGCTGCGATCGGCGCGCTCGCGCGCGCCGGTGACGTACGGCAGGCAGGGCTTGACCAGGCGATCGGTGGCCACGTTGGCGCTGTAGTAATCGGGCGCGCGGTTGTAGATCTCGACCGCGGCGGTGGCGGCCTCGCGGCAGCGGTTCGCGTTGACGTACGCGATCACCTGCTCGCGCTGCTTGCGCGCCCACTCGAGCAACCGGTCGGCCTGTTCCTGCCTGGTGTCGCCGCTGACCGTGTTCTCTGTGTTCGCCGCGTTCGCGGTCTTGCCGAGGCGGCGATCCGTCTGTGCGTTCACCGCATTGCCCGCGGAGGGCGCGGGCTGCTGCTGGTTGGCGGACGGCTTGGCCGCCGGGCGCTTCGCCTCGTGGGCCGCCGGTGCCTGCTGCGTCTGGGACACGTCGAAGTCCACGGCCCCCGCAGGCCCGGCGGCCCGGGAAGCCCCCGGTGCGTTCGCGGGCGCCGGCGGCGGTGGCGGCGCCGAGCCCGGTGGGGTCGCCGGAGCGCCGCCACCGGCCACCGCGGCGTTGCGCTGGTCCCGGGCGACCTCGCCTGCGCCCCCGCGCCGCCCGGCGGTGGGCTTCTCGTCGTCGGCGAGGTCCTTCGGCTGCAGCTGCGGGGTGCGGAGCTCGATCCCGTGCATCGCCTCGGCCTTGGCGGCCCTGGCCGGCGCGGGCCGGGTCGCCGCGTCCAGCTTGCGCAGCTTGCTGTCCTGTGTGAAGCCCTGGCCGCTCGCCTTGGCCTTCTCGGACTGCGCGCGCGCGGAGAGCCTGCCTGGGTCCTGGACCCGGTCGGCCTCGAAGGCCGCCTCGCGCGCCGCCCCCGGGTCCTGGACGGTCGCATCGGATGCGGCGGCGGGCGCGCCGTCGAACCTGGATGCGGCGGAGCCCGCGGCGCCCTCGCCGCTCGACCCCGCCGGCGCCCCCGCCGAAGCCCCCCGTTGTCCCGGCGCGCTCTCCTCGGGGGCAGCCACCGGCTCCGGCGCGGGAGCCGCGGGGGCCAGGCTCGAAGCCGCGGCACCGGTCGTGATGGCCGACGTGGGGACGCGCTCGACGGCGGACGGCGGCGCCTCCGACCTGGCGAGCTGATCGGTGCCGCGCAGGTACAACGTGCCCGCCGCGGTGATGACCAGCACCAGGGTGGCGGCGGCGGCCATCGCCGGGTGGGCCATGAACGAGCGCACGAACCGCTGGAACCAGGTCGCGGCCTCGCCGCGATCGGTCACCGCGCGCGGGGCGCGCCGCGCCGCCTCCTGCAAGAGCAGCGCGGAGATCGCCTGCGGCGGCTCGAGCTGGAAGGCCAGGATCCGGCTGTCGCGAACCGCCGCGCGGGTGCGCGTCAGGTCATGGAGCGCGGTCCGGTCGGCCGGGTGCGACTCGAGGCGCGCCATCAGCCGCGCCTCCTCGGCGGGCGTCAGCTCGCCGTAGAGCGCGCCGATCAGCAGCGCGTCGATGTCGGTACGGTCCACCATGGCCTGATCCTGGTCCTTATACTACGTGTGTCATGAGCGAGCGACGAACCGACGACCCCTGACAGTTCGAGCACTTGACACGAACTTCGTGCCGGCTCGAGGGATCGCTTGGTTGCTCGCTGGATACAAACGCAGGACCCAGGCGGACGATCTACCGGGTGCCATGGCGCGGCCGGGCGCGGCCCTCGCCACACCGCCAGCGCTAACCTACGACAATTTCAATCTTTGTTGGGCTGACAGCTCCACACCACCGCGTCGATGACCCATGCGTCATCGCCGCAGATCGCAGCGGATGCCTCGGCGCTCAGGCTCGCACCCTCGGGGATGGCAAGCCTGGCGCTGCCGGGGTGCGAGGCGCGGCGCTTCTTCGCGTCGGGGGCGCACACCACGCGCCACGACACCGCGCAGTCGACCGGGATGCTGCACGCATTGCGGATCGTGAACGCGACCCGGTCGTCGCCGCGGCCGACCTGGTCGAAGCTTGCGCACGCGGCGATGTCGCGGTGTGCGCGGTCGGCCGATGCGGGAACGGCGGACGCAGGGACGATCGAGATCGCGAGGGCGAGGGCCAGGACGAGGGTGGACCCGGCCCATCGCACCGAGCTCACGGTACGCATGACAGACCTCCGGTCGACGGCGGTGGCTGCGATCGCGGCGCGGACCGCGGTGATCCGCGCACTGCGCCGCCAGGCAGCGGGCGCCGTCGATGTTCACGGGATAGGACAGCGAGGACGCGCCGCGGTTTCGAACATTTTGGCCGGCTGGTGCATGATCGCGCGATGCCAGGTCCGCTCGATGTGTTTCGCGATGGCGCTCTCGCCGGCCGTGTGGCGCTCATCACCGGCGGCGGCACCGGGATCTGCCGCGGGATCGCCGCCGCCTACGCGCGGCTGGGCGCCGAGGTCTGCATCGTCAGCCGCAAGCAAGCGGTGCTCGACCAGACCGCGGCCGCGCTCGCCGCCGACACCGGGCGCGCGGTGCTCGCGGTCGCCGCCGACGTCCGCGATCCCGACGCGATCGGGCGCGCGGTGCAGGCCACGGTCGAGCGGTTCGGCCGGCTCGACACCGTGGTCAACGGCGCCGCCGGCAACTTCCTGGCGCCCGCGGCGGGGCTGTCGCCCAACGGGTTTCGCACCGTGATCGACATCGACCTCAACGGGACGTTCCACGCGTCGCGCGCCGCGTTCGAGCCGCTGCAGAAGGCCGGCGACGGGCTGATCCTCAACATCAGCGCGACCCTGCACTACCAGGGTACGCCGCTGCAGATCCACGCCTCGGCCGCCAAGGCCGGGGTCGACGCGATCACGCGCAACCTCGCGGTCGAGTGGGGACAGTTCGGGATCCGGGTGTGCGGGATCGCGCCTGGCCCGATCGCCGAGACCGAGGGGGTGCGCCGGCTCGCGCCCGGTGGCGTCACCCCCCAGATCGCCGCCGCGATCCCGGCCCGCCGGTTCGGCGCGATCGAGGAGATCGCCGCGGCGGCGGTGTTCCTGCGCTCGGCCGCCGCCGGCTACATCACCGGCCACACGCTGGTCGTCGACGGCGGCCACTCGATCGCCCGGCAACCGCTCGGGCTCACGCCGTGACCGGTCGCGTCCGGCGGCGCCCGGCCGGCGCGCGCCGCCGCGAGCCGCCCCGCCCCAGCCCGCTCGACGCCGTCACCGCGCCGCGCCCGGTCGCGCTGGAGCTGATCGCCGGCCGCGGTCACCACGAGCGCGTGATCCGCGCCGTGCTCGACGCGCACACCAGCGTGTGGATCGCCACCGCGAACCTCAAGGAGCTGATGATCGAGGACGGCCGCGCAGCGCCTGGCCGGCGGCGCCGCCTGGGCCGCGCCGGCTTCGTGTCGGTGCTGGCCCGGCTCGACGAGCTCGCGGCGCGGGGCGTCGAGCTCCGCGTGCTGCACGCCGAGCTGCCGTCGCGGCCGTTCCGCGAGGAGCTCGCGCGGCACCCGCGGCTGGTCGCCGGCGGCCTGGCGCTGCGGCGCTGCCCGCGCGTCCACCTCAAGGCGGTGGTCGTCGACGGCGAGCTGCTGTACCTGGGCAGCGCGAACTGGACCGGCGCGGGGCTCGGCGCGCGCGGCACCGGCCGCCGCAACTTCGAGCTCGGCGTGGTCACCGACGACGCCCCGCTGCTCGATCAGGTCCAGTCGATGTACGACCGGATCTGGACCGGCGGCGAGTGTGCCGCGTGCCAGCTGCGCGACGACTGCCCCGGACCGCTGTCCGAGCTGGGGGCCGCCCAGCCACCGCCGCGGCCGACGCGCCGGCGCGCGGGCTAGGAACAAACCGGTCCCGCGGAGCGTCCAGTCACCACCGGCACCGCCGGGCTCGATGACAGACCAATGGATCCCGCGATTTGCGGCATCGCGTAACCGCGGCCTCCGCGCCTGGCACTATCCGGAGACGTGACCGCGGTGCTGTACGTCGAAGACGTCTTGCTGGTCGACCGCTGCCTGACCGGCGAGCCCGCGGCGACCCGCGAGCTGTTCCGCCGCCACCGCAGCCGGGTCCACGGCTGCCTGTTCCGCGTGCTGGGCGGAAACCGCGACATGGACGACCTGCTGCAGGACGCGTTCCTCCAGGTGTTCCAGTCGCTGCGCAGCTGGCGCGCCGAGGCCAGCCTCGCGACCTGGATCGACCGCGTCGCGGTGCGCTGCGCGTACCGCTACCTCGCGCAGCGCCGGCGCCGGATCGCGACCGATCCGCTCGACGACAACGCCCGGGGCGCGCTGACCGCACCGGAGGCCGGCCCGGGCGCGCGGCGCCAGCTGGCGCGCGACGGCGTGGCGCGGCTGTACGCCGTGCTCGACGAGCTGTCGCCGGCCGCCCGGCTCGCGTTCACGCTGCACGAGCTCGACGGCCGATCGCTCGCCGAGACCGCGGACCTGGTCGGCTCGACGGTGACCGCGACCAAGCTGCGGGTGTGGCGCGCGCGCAAGCGGATCGAGGCCACCGCGGCCGCCGATCCGGTGCTGCGCGAGTTCGTGGCACCGGCGGGCGGCCAGGTCGTCCCGATCCATGACCCGCGCGACGCGAACAGCCGTCCCCCCTCGATCGACGATCCGCGCGACGCGAACAGCCGTCCCCCCTCGATCAACGATCCGGGGGCGCCGTGAGGCTCGCCGGTCGGATCCCGGTCGAGCCGCTCGACGACGAGCGGCTGACCCGGATCGAGCGCCGCGTGGTCGCCGGCGCGGCCGACGCCGCGATCCGGGGCCAGCGGCTGCGCGCGCCGGGCGGCGCACTCCGCGTGTTGATCGCCGCGGCCGCGATCGCCGCCGCCGGTGTCGTGGGCTGGGCGATGCGCGGCGCGCCGGCGAGCGAGCCGGTGGCCGGACCGGCGCCGCCCCGCGCGGTCCCGGCGGCCCCCGAGGTCCACGTCGAGACCGCGCCGCAGCGCTCGGTGGTCGACATCGGCGACGCGCGGATCGAGAGCGACCCCGACACCGCATTCGCGGTGACCCGGCCGGGCGGCGGCGTGCTGATCGCCGTCGCCCGCGGCAAGGTCGAGCTCGAGGTCGGCAAGCGCGGCGACCGGCCGCCGCTGGTCGTCCGGGCGGGCGACACCGACGTGGTCGTCGTCGGAACCCGGTTCTCGGTCGACTACGGCGACGGCAGCGGCGACGTCGATGTCCGGGTCACCGAGGGCGTGGTGCGCGTGGTCCACGGCCCCGAGGAGACCCGGGTCGCCGCCGGCCAGCGCTGGCGGACGCGCGCGGGGCTGATCGCGGTGGCCGGCGATCCGCGCGACGCCGGCGCCACGCCCGGGGCCGGCGATCCGCGCGCGGATCCGCGCGCGGATGCGCCCGCCGTCGAGCCACGGCGCGATCATCCCGCGGTGCCCGATGCGCCCGGGGTGCTGCACGACCGCCGCGCGGCGGTGCCGGACGCGACCGCTGGGTCGCCGGCGCCCGCTCGTTCCGCCTCGCCGCCGCGGCCCGGCCGCGAGCCCGCGAGCCCGCGGGTCGCCGTCCGCACGGACCCGCGCGTCGATCTCCGGACCGCGATCCGCGCCCAGCGCGTCGAGCCCGCGCTCGACCTCGGCGTGCCCGACCCGGCGACCGCGATCGCGAGGTACTACGAGATCGCCGCGCATCGCTCCGGCGACGAGGCTTCGCAGGCGTTCTACAGCATCGCCTGGGTCCGCTACTTCCGGCAGGGCAACGGCCCCGATGCGCTCGGGACGCTCGATGCCTACGTCCGCCGGTTCCCGGGCGGCAAGGAGTACCGCGCCGCGCTCTGGCTCCGGGTCCGGATCCTGTGCCTCGAGCGAAGCGAGCGTGGGGCCACCGACGAGGCGTGCCGCGCCGCCGCCTATACCTACCTGCATGAAGCGCCGGGCGCGCCCGCCGCGCACATCGCCGAGCTGTTGACCCAGACCCAGTGATGCCGGTCCGTGCCGGGGTCTTCAAGATCGCACCCGCGCGGCCCGCCGGGTAGGATTGCGCCGTGCCGCGATCGACGGTGGTGATCGAGCTGGCCGGCAACGCCGCGCTGGCGCGGGATCTGGCCGCCGGTGGCGTGTTCGTCCCCGGCTGCACGCTCGCGCTGGCCGAGGAGTGCGAGCTCGTGGTGTGCGGCGCGAACCAGCGGCTGTCGCTGCCGGCGCGGGTGGTCTATCTCGACGAGCAGCGCGGCGCCGGGCTGGAGCTGATCGGGTTCTCGACCGCGATGCGCGCGCAGCTCGCCGAGCTGTGGCCGGTCGCGCCGGGTCCGGCCGACGACGACCTCGCGCTGCCCACGCTGTGCAACGTCGAGCTGTCGGGCGGCGAGGACCCGGCCCCCGCGTCGCGGGACGGCGATGGCGGCGCGAGCACCGTTCCGGAGCCACCGGATCGCGACGACGAGTACCGCACCCTGCCGGTGCCGATCGGCGCGCGCGCGGCGGCCGTCGCCGAGCCCGACCCCGACGACGACCTCGCGGTGCCGATCGAGGACGCCGACGACCGGCACACGGCGCCGGTGTGGACCAGCTCGCGCGCGCGGCTCGTGGATCCCACGGGAGGCTCCACCCCCGGTCTCGCTGCGCGCGAGCACGACCGCGGCGCGATGCCCTCGGTGCCGGGCGTCGCGCGGCCGCCGCGGACGTCGGATCTCGGACACTCCGATCCGGCGTTCTCGATCGGCGGCAGCGAGGCCGACGCCGCGTTCTCCGACGCCGCGGAGTTCGACGCGTCCGAGGTCGACGTCGCGGAGATCGACGTCGTGAAGGTCGTGAAGATCGATGCCGCGCAGGTCGAGGCGGCGAGGCTCGAGACCGCGGAGCCCGCGCTCGACCGTCCCGCCACCGGGGATGCCGGCGCGCCGGAGCCGATGACCGATCCGGTGCCCGACGCCGGCCCCGAGGCGGTCGCAGACCCCGACCCCGAGGCCGACCCCCAGGACGGCGAAGCCGGCGGCGAGCTCGGCCACGCCGCGGATTCCCCCGCCGGGCGCGCGCCGCGCCACGTCCACGAGCGCCTGCGCGGAATGACGCTGGCGGCGCAGATCAAGCTCGCGGCCAGCGGCGAGCTCCACGAGCGGATCGTGCTGGAGCGGCTGTATGGCAAGAACGTCTGGGAGACGCTGCTGCGCAACCCGCGGCTGACGCCGCCCGAGGTGTCGCGGATCGCGCGCTACGGCTCGCTGCCGCGCGTCCTGCTCGAGATCATCCTCGGCAACGCGACCTGGCTGCAGGTCCCCGAGGTCCGCCGCGCGCTGCTGGTCAACCCGCGGCTCGGGACCGATCAGGTCCTCAAGGTGCTGCGCCTCACCCCCAGGCACGAGCTCCGGCTCGCCGCGATCCAGACCGCGTACCCCCACGCGGTGCGCCAGGCCGCCAGGCTGCTGTTGCGCGGCGAGTGACGCCGGGCCGCTCGCTCGCCGGCGGCGCCTGGGGTAGCCTGCGCGCCACCATGCGCCCCGATGGCAGACGCCCCGATCAGCTCCGCGCGCTGGAGATCATCCCGCACTACCAGAAGCACGCCGAGGGCTCGGCCCTGATCCAGCTCGGCGACACCTGGGTGCTGTGCTCGGCGAGCGTCGAGGACGGCGTGCCCGGCTTCCTCGCCGGCAAGGGCCGGGGCTGGCTCACCGCGGAGTACGCGATGCTGCCGCGCTCGACCCACACCCGCACCAAGCGCGATCCGGGCGGCCGCGGCAAGGAGATCCAGCGGCTGATCGGTCGCTCGCTGCGCGCCGCGGTCGACCTCGACCGGCTCGGCGAGCGCACGATCGCGGTCGACTGCGACGTGATCTCGGCCGACGGCGGCACCCGGGTCGCGTCGATCACCGGCGCGTGGATCGCCCTGGCGTTCGCGATCCACAAGCTCGCCGCGACCGGCCGGCTGCCCGACACGCGCGCGCTGCGCCCGCCGGTCGCCGCGGTGTCGGTCGGTATCGTCGGCGGCGAGCACGTGCTCGACCTGGCGTACGCCGAGGACTCGGCCGCCGAGGTCGACATGAACGTGGTCGGCAGCGAGGATGGCTCGCTGATCGAGGTCCAGGGCACCGCGGAGCACGGCACGTTCGACCGCAAGCAGCTCGATGCGATGCTCGACCTCGCCGCCGGCGGCATCCGCCAGCTCGCCGCGGCGCAGCGCCAGGCGATCGCGTGAGACCGCTGGTGTTCGCGACCCGCAACCCCGGCAAGCTGGTCGAGCTGCGCCAGCTGCTGCCCGGCATCGCGGTGCTCGGCATCGACGAGGCCGCCGCCCGGCTCGGCCGCGCGATCCCCGAGGTCGACGAGAACGCCGACACGTTCGCCGGCAACGCGGCCAAGAAGGCGCGCGAGGTATCGCAGGCGACCGGGCTGCCCGCGCTCGCCGACGACAGCGGCCTGGAGGTCGACGCGCTCGGCGGCGCGCCCGGCGTGTGGAGCGCGCGCTACGCCGGGCCGGGCGCCGGCGACGCGGCCAACAACGCCAGGCTGCTCGCCGCGCTCGCCGGGGTGCCGGCCGCCCGCCGCTTGGCCCGGTTCCACTCGGTGCTCGCGCTCGCCGACGTCGCCGGCCCGCTCGGCGACGCCGTGATCAGCGCGGACGGTGCGTGCGACGGCGTCGTGCTCGACGCGCCGCGCGGCACCGGCGGGTTCGGCTACGATCCGCTGTTCCTGGTCCCCGCGCTCGGCCAGACCTTCGCCGAGCTCGGCGTCGGCACCAAGGGCGAGCTGTCGCACCGCGCCCGCGCGATGCAGGCGATCAAGCCCCGGCTGCTCGCCTACCTCGCGCAGCTCGGCAGCTGATCCGGCGTCGCCCGACCTGCTCGATCGGCGGCGGCGACGCCGGCTGCATCCGTGGGTGAAGCGTGGGGGAGAATGATGGGGATCGAACCCACGACACCCAGGGCCACAACCTGGTGCTCTACCAACTGAGCTACATCCTCCGCAGGAACCTGTGTCTACATGACTCGGGGCGCGTCTGCAACCTCCAGGAACACCTGGTGTGACGCCCACTTGGCAGGCACAGCGCGGGCGCTATGCCTGCGCCCGGCGCGCGGCCATGATCTTGACGAACGACTTGCTGCGGATCTCGTCGAGCGACAGCCCGGTCGCCAGCGCCTCGTGCTCGGTGACCGCGCCGCACGCGATGCCGCGCAGGAAGTAGTTGAGCAGGCCCTGGCCGGTCGCGGCGTCGTCGAACACGTCGCCGACCAGCGTCGCCTGCGCCGCCTTGTCGACGAAGTTGCGCAGCCGCTCGGACGCCGGCCCGAAGCCGTCGAGGAAGAACCCGTAGACCGCCCCGTAGCGGGTCGGCAGCTGCGCCGGGTGCAGGTCCCAGCCCTGGTAGAACCCGTTGACCAGCGAGTGGCGGATGTCGTCGGCGTGCAGCCGCCACGCCGCGAACACCGCGGCGCGGTTGGCGCGCTGCTGCTCGTCGGTCAGGTTCGCGCCGCGGTGCGGAGCGACCGGCATGATGTTGGTCGCCCCGTCGGACAGCAACACGCCGGTGCCGGCGAACGCGACCTTCATCACCTGCTTGGCGAAGTCGCACGCCGGGTGCCGCATCCGCTGCTGCGCGGCGGTGATGTCGCAACCCGCCGTGTAATCGTAGGTCCCGAAGTGCGCGCCGGTCAGCCGGCCGGCGGCGGCGCGATGCAGCCGCGGCAACACCACCCGGCCCTGCGGGTCGAACAGGCTCTGCGTGGTCTCGACCATGAACTCGACGCGCAGCGCGCCGTTCTCGATGTCGAGCCGGTCCTCGAGCTGCTCGAAGCCGTCGACCAGGACTTCCACGTCGATCCGGCTTTGGATCTTGGGCAGCGTGACCACGAAGTTCGACGGCAGCGTGCCGTTGGTGTTGGACAGGAGCTCGGTCAGGAACACGTCGAGCGTGCGCAGCGAGCGCGCTGCGAGCTCGCCGATCAGCGGCTTTACCCGGATGCCGAGGAACGGCGGCAGCGTGCCGGCGACCATGCCGGCGGCGACCTGCTTGGCCGCCGCGACCGCGTGGCCGTCCTCCTCGTCGTCCGGCCGGTTGCCGTAGCCGTCCTCGAAGTCGATCCGGAAGTCCTCGACCGGCTCGCGCCGCAGCTTGTCGCGCACCCGGTCGTAGACCCTGGAGGCGAGCTCGCCGGCCAGGCCGATCGCCTCGCCGAACGCCCGGGCGTCGGGCGCGTGGCTGTCGAGCGCGCGCAGCGCGAGGTCGCCGAGCTTGTGCGGGGTGTCCGAGGTGAACAGGTGCGCGCCGCCGTACACCGTGTGCACCGGCTGGCGCGCCCCCGAGTCACCGGGGTAGCGGTCGTTGATCTGCGCCTGCTTGCGGCGGACCCGGCCGAGGATCTTCTGCAGCTTCTTCTCGGGAAGCGAGGTGCGGACGGACATGGCGCGCGTTGTACACCGCCCCAGCCCACGGCAGGTGTCTGTTTTGTCGCGTTCTGCGGCACCCGGCCGCGCCAGCAGGCCCACGGCCTGGTCCCGGACTCGATCGCCGAGGCCGCTGGGCAGGTAGCTCCACCGCGCGTCCGGATGTACCTGGAAATCAGGGATACTACCTCCCAGATTTCAGGGTCATCTGCGCAAGAGGTCACATGAGATCTGGCGCGCATCTCCAGCGTTGCTCCGCACTCGACCGGCATCGCGGCGACACCGGCGGCACGCAGGCGGGCCGCGCGGCGCTCAGCTGCCGCGATACGTCGAGTAGCCGTAGGGCGAGAGCAGCAGTGGGACGTGGAAGTGCTGGGCGCCGTCGGCGACGGTGAACTGGATCTCGACCACCGGGAAGAAGCCGATCTGCTGGTGGGTCGCGAAGTACGCGCCGGTGTGAAACCGCAGCCGGTAGACGCCGGGGGCGACCGCGCCGGCCGGGGTCAGCGTGCGCAGCCGGCCGTCGTCATCGGTGACGCCGGTGCCGACCCGGTGCCAGCTCCCGGCGTCGTGGCGCTCGAGCTCGATCGCGATCGCCCGGCCGGGGCGGCCGGCGGCGGTGTCGAGGACGTGGGTGGTGATCATGCGAGCTCTCCGAGCAGCTTGTGGAGGCGCAGCCGGGTGATCTGGAGCTGCTCCTCGGCGGCGGTGCGCAGCTCGTCGGCGAGCGGGCGCGGGGTGCGGGCGCGCAGGTCGGCGAGCATGGCCTCGGCGGACCGGCCGGTCGCGCACACGATGAACAGGAAGCCGTGGCGCTCGAGGTAGGCGCGGTTGGCGTCGGCGAGCTCGGCGACGACCGGATCGCCGGCGGCCTGGGCGGCGCGCTGCTCGCCGGCCGACCACGCGGCGTCGCCGGCGGGGGCACGGGCCTGGTCGCCGCGCGCGCCGATCGC
>JBGQCL010000236.1:0-17541 GCA_041495365.1 Kofleriaceae bacterium
CGAGGTCAACAGCTCGATCGCCGTCTTGGCCATCGCCCGCGCGGCGTCGAGCGCGGTGTCCGTGCCCCGATCGCTCGCGGCGGCGGCCGCGAACCGGTGCTCGTGGCACATCGCCTCGCCCTCGCCGACGATCGCCAGGTAGGGGTGGATCGACGGCACCGCGTGCGACACGTCGCCCATGTCGGTGCTGCCGGCACCGAGCCGCGGATCCGCCTCGGTGGCGCGCCGTCCGCCGGCGGCGAGGTGCTCGCCGAACACCCGCGCCAGCGTCAGGTTGTTGCGCATGTCCTTGTAGCCCGGCCGCAGGTGGAGCGCGACCTCGACGCCGCTCGCCATCGCGGCGCCGCGCGCGCAGCGCTCGACGATCGCCCGCACCCGCTCGAGCTCCTCGACGTCGCGCGCCCGCACGCTGAACTCGCACGCCGCGCGCTCGGGGATGATGTTGACCGCCTGTCCGCCGTTGGTGATGTAGCCGTGGACGCGCACGCCGTCCTTGAAGTGGACGCGCTGGCCGTCGATCAGCCGGAACGTGTCCATGCACGCGGTGAGCGCGCTGGCGCCGACGTGCGGCGCGGCGGCGGCGTGCGACGGTACGCCGGTGTACTCGAACGTCAGCCACAGGCTGGCGAGCGCGGTGTGCGCCAGGAGGTCGCGATCCGCCGGGTGGAACATCATCGCCGCGTCGAGGCCGTCGAACGCGCCGGCCTCGAGCAGCTTGATCTTGCCGCCGCCGCCTTCCTCCGCCGGCGTGCCGAGCAGCACGACCTCGCCGCCGGTGGTCGCGACCACCCGCGCCGCGGCGAGGAACGCGCCGACCGCGCCGGCCGCGATCAGGTTGTGGCCGCACGCGTGGCCGATCTCGGGCAGCGCGTCGTACTCGGCGACGATCGCCACCCGGGCCCCCCCGGCGGTGCCGGCGCGCGCGCGCAGCGCCGTCGGCAGGCCGCCGAGCCCGCGCTCGACCGCGATCTGGCGCGACGCGACCAGCTCGCAGATCCACGCCGCCGCCTTGACCTCCTGGAACCGGAGCTCGGGGTTGGCGTGGAGGCTTGCCGCCAGCGCGATCAGATCGTGGGCATCGGCGGACACCGCATCGTCGATCGCAGCGCTGAGCTGTCTTGGAATCGCCATGCCGGGACGATCGGCCCGGCGCGCCGGGGCGTCAATAGCGCCGGCGCTGTGCCAGCGCGGCGCGGTGAGACCGGTGGTCAGCGGGAGTGCGGGGGCAACGGCGCTCGGTCCGCCGCCCGGACGTCGATCCGGTTGTCGTAGAACGTCGAGCCACCGCCCTGATCGGTGAGCCGCTGCGCGGTCAGCGCGTTGACGTTGCGCGCGCCGGGCGTGTGGGCGAGCCAGAACACGCCCTCGGCCACCGCGATGCCGGGCGGGACACCGTCGCGAATCCGGAGCACGAACGTCGCCTCGCCGCGCTCGTTGGCCGCGATCACGCGCTCGCCGTCGACCAGCCCGCGCGCGGCTGCCTCCGTCGGGCCGAGCTGGAGCACCATGCCGCCGGCGCGCGCGCGCAGCTCGGGCCGCTCCTGGAACGACGAGTTCAGGGTGTGCAGCGCCGGCGCGGTGACCAGGCGCAGCGGCAGCGCGCCGCGGTCCTCGTGCGACGCCATGTCGCGCGGCAGCGGCTCGGGCTGCTGCGGGTTGTGGAGCTCGATCTTGCCCGACGGCGTGTGCCAGCGCGGCCCCGCGGGCGGGACCAGCAGCACCGCGCCGCCCGCCGCGAGCTTCGCGCGGTCGCGCTCGGCGAGCCACCCCGCGTCGATGTGCTCGATCAGCAGATCGATCACCTCGTCGGTGGTCATCCGGAACAGCGGCTCGTCGTAGCCCATCCCGGCCGCCAGCGCACAGAACACGTCCCAGTTCGGCCGCGCCTCGCCGAGCGGCGGGATCGCGGCCCGCACCCGCTGGACCGCGTAGTGGCCGTACGCGCGATACAGGTCCGCGTGCTCGAGCGAGGTCGTCGCGGGCAGCACCACGTCGGCGCAGCGCGCGGTGTCGGTCAGGAACCGATCGTGGACGACGAGGAACAGGTCGTCGCGGGTCAGCCCGCGCAGCACCGCGTTCTGGTCCGGCGCGACCGCCGCCGGGTTCGCGCACCACACGTACATCGCGCGGATCGGCGGGTCGCGGAGCTCGGCGAGCGCGCGCCCGAGCTCGTTCATGTTGACCGTCCGGCTCGGGCGCGGCCGCAGATCCGGGCGGAGCAGCGGCGCCAGGTCGAACGGGTGGCCCGAGCCGGTCGAGTGCAGGCAGCCGCCGCCCCGGCGGTCGTACACGCCGAGCACCGCCGCCAGCGCGACGATCGATCGCACCGTCATCGCGCCGTTGCCGTACCGCGTCAGCCCGCCGCCGATCCGGAGGAACGGCGCGCGCGCCCGGCCGAGCGTGTGTGCCAGCGCCTCGATCGCCGCCGGGGCCAACCCGACCCGCTCGCCGACCGCTGCCGGCGAGTACTCGGCGAGCACGCGCGCGCGCAGCTCGGGCCAGCCCACCGCCTCGCGCGCCACGAAGCCCTCGTCGGCCAGTCCGTCGCGCGCCAGCACGTGCATGATCGCGAGCGCGAGCGCGCCGTCGGACGCGGGCCGCACCAGGACCACCTCGTCGGCCACCGCGGCGCTGTCGTTCTCGTAGGTGTCGATCAGCACGACCCGCCCGCCGCCGCGGCGCGCCTGCTTCACGCGCTGCACGAAGTGCAGGTTGGTCGCGACCGCGTTGATCCCCCACAGCACGACCAGATCGCTGTCGCGCGCGACCTCCGGGCTCGGCCCCGGCGTCGTGCCCATCACCGCTTCCCACCCGGCGTCCTGCGCCGGCGTGCAGATCGTGCGCGCGAGCTGCGAGGCGCCCATCCGGTGGAACAGCGCCATGCCGGCGTTGCGCTGCACCAGGCCCATCGACCCCGCGTACGAGTACGGCAAGATCGCCTCCGCGCCGTCGGCGGCGATGATGTCCTGCCACCGCGCGGTCACCATCGCCAGCGCCTCGTCCCAGCTCGCCGGGCGGAACTGTCCCGCGCCCCGGGCGCCGGTGCGGATCAGCGGATGGGTCAGCCGGTCGGGCGAGTGCACCGTGCGGTCGTAGCCGGTCATCTTGGGGCACAGCGAGCCCTGCGAGTACGGGTGATCGGCGTCGCCGCGGACCTTGAGCACGCGACTGTCCGCCTCGCTGCGCTCGACCTCGACGATCAGGCCGCAGGCATCGGGGCAATCGAACGGGCAGACCGAGCGGACGACGCTGGACATGTCCACGTTCTGATACACCGACCTCGCGGCCGGCGCCATGCGTCGCCGCGGGGCGGTCAGGCCGCGCGGAGCTGGACGACGCGGCCGTGCTCGGCCGACGCGCGCGCGGCCTCGATGATCTCCAGCCCGGTGACCGCATCGTCCGGATCGACGGGCAGCGGCGCGTCGCTGCGCAGCGCGGCGGCCAGCTCCGCGTAGAACCTGGGGTAGTCGCCGGGCACCGTGGCGACCGGCTGCGCGGTGCCCTCCTCGCCGAGGAACCCCCAGCGGTCGGCCGGCTCCTCGCCCCAGCTCGCCGAGCCGGGGCCGACGCCGACCGCCAGCGCCGACTCCTGGCCGTCGAGGCCGTACTTGACGAACGTGGCGAGGTCGCCGAGCACGCGGAACCGCGGCGCGCGCTGCGCGGCGACCTTGCTCATCCACAGGTGCGAGCGCACGCCGGACGCGTGGGTCAGCGCGACGAACGCGTCGTCGTCGATCACCACACCGGCGCGGCGGCGGTCGAGCTCGCCGTAGACCGTGCGCACCGGCCCGAACAGCTGCACCGCCTGGTCGATCAGGTGCGCACCGAGGTCGAACAGCAGCCCGCCGGCGTCCGCCGGGTCGCCGCTCTCGCGCCAGCCCGGCCTGGGCACCGGGTTCCAGCGCTCGAACCGCGACTCGAGGCGATGGACCGCCCCGAGCGCGCCCTCGGTGATCAGCTTGCGCACCGTCAGGAAGTCGCCGTCCCACCGGCGGTTCTGGAACACGGTGAGCCGCCGGCCGCACGCCCGCGCCTCGTCGATCAGCGCGCGGGCCTCGGCCGCGCTCGGCGCGAGCGGCTTGTCGACCACGACCGGCAGGCCCGCGTGCAGCGCGGCGCGCGCGAGCGGGACGTGGCTGCGGTTCGGCGTCGCGACCACCACGAGGTCGAGCGAGCCCGCGCGCTCCCACAGCTGCTCGGGCGCATCCAGCGCCTCGGCGTCGGGATGCATGGCGTGCAGCGCGGCGCGCCGCTCGGGATCGCGGGTGACCACCGCGGCGAGCACGAGATCGGGGCACGCCGCGATCAGCGGCGCGTGAAACACCCGGCCGGCGAGGCCGTAGCCGAGCAAGCCGACGCGAAGCGGGCCCGCTGAGTCCATCATTGCACCAGTAGACAACAGACGGCCGCGCGCCGAGCGTGCGATGGGCACATCTCACCGCGGTCACGGCGCCCCGTCGGCTACCCCGCGAATACCCGACTCGGAAACCCGGCAAGGCCCGGCCGCGTGATATCAGGGCAGTCGACTGGATCGGGAGGATGAGGACCATGCGGACGATCGCACGGGGCGTCGTGCTGGCTCGGGATGGAGGGCTCGCTCCGTCCTTGCGCGCAAGTATGAAATAGAGTAAGAAAGATAACATGGAGCGCGTGACCGTCAGCGTCGACGAGGAGACGATGGCCCGGGTTCGCCGTCTTGCCGGGCGGCGTGGTGTCTCCAGCTTCCTGGCCGCGGCGGCGAAGGAGCGGGCTGCTCGGCTCGAACTGCTCGGGCTGCTCGACGAGCTCGATGCCGAGCATGGTGCACCGAGCGCTGCGGTCCGCGCCGAGGTCGCTCGCGACGCTCGCCGGATCTTCCGGCGTCGATGAGCCCGAAGCGCCGTCCCGCGCGTCGGCCGGTGCGGCCGCGCTGCGTGCTCGACAGCGGTGGCTTGACCGCACTGATAGGCGGGTCACAACGGGCAAGGGAGTGGTTGCGCTGGGTGGTGGAGCACGACGGTCGCATCGAAGTCCCCACACCGATCCTCGTCGAGTCCACCACCGGGGATGGGGCGCGAGACGCCGAGGTGAACCGTGTACTCGGCATCCTGGAGCGCGCCGCAGCCGTGCTACAGGCACCGGACGAAGCGGTCGCACGGCGAGCGGGCCGGCTGCGGTCCCTTGCCGGGTCGGACGACGGCATCGATGCGCTTGTCGCCGCCGCAGCGGTCTCGAACGGTTCGCCGGCCGTCCTCCTCACCTCGGATCCTGGCGATCTCGAGCGCCTGCTACAAGCCGAGCCGCAGGTGCATGTGCGAAAGGTCTGACGCCGCGGCATTGGTGAGAACCAGTGCGCGATGTCAGGCGAGGCGCGTGATGACGGCGGCGTGCGCGCGCCGGAGGTCGTCGAACCGATCGGGGTGGATGCACGCGGCCATGATCTCGAGCGACTCGACGAGCCGGGGGCCCGGTCGGTTGAAGTAGGCGTTGCCGTCGGTGACGTAGACCCGAGGCCGGCCGGGGCAGGCGGCGATCACGCAGCGCTCGATCAGGTGGCGCTCCTCGAGCGTGCGCGGCAGCGAGAAGCCGCACGGCTTGACCACGACGACGTCGGGCGCGAGCGCGGCGAGGTCGCCGGGCGTGATCGTCGGGGCCGGCGCACCGGCGGTGGCCCCGACCGGCTGGCCGCCGGCGAGCTCGATCAGCTCGGGCATCCAGGTGCCGCCGATCATCAGGGGATCGATCCACTCCAGGCTGACCACGCGGGGGCGCGAGGTGATCTGCGCGGCGCGCCGGCCGATCGCGGCGATCCGCTGCTCGAGCTCGGCGCGCACGGCCGCGCCTCGCTCCGCGCACCCCAGGGCGGCGGCGACGCGCTCGACGTCGCCGAGCACGTCGGCGAGCCGCGCCGGGTGCAGCGTGATGATCGCGATGTCGCGGCGGTGGGCGAGCCGGGCGACCGCGGCGCGGACGTCGTCGAGCGAGACCGCGCACACCTCGCACAGATCCTGGGTGACGATCACGTCGGGCGACAGCCGCGACAGCTGATCGGCGTCGACGTCGTAGATACTGAGCGCGCCGGCGATCACCGAGCGCACCGCGGCGTCGATCGCGCGGCTCGTGCCTGTGCTGTCGATCCTCGAGCGGGTCAGCACCGGCCGGTCGCGGATCGCCGGCGGGAAGTCGCACTCGTGCGAGATCCCGACGAGCTGATCGCCGGCGCCGAGCGCACAGACGATCTCGGTGGCAGACGGCAGGAGCGACGCGATCCGGGGCATCGCGCGATGCTAGCCCGGCTCGTGGATCGGCCACCGCGGCAAGCATTGCCGTCGTCGCCGACCAAGACACCCCCCGAGAACTTGCAAATATCTCCAGTGATGATCAACTATTAAAACTTTGCCGCAGCTTTTTGCGGCATATTCCGGGTGGCGTACGTTTACCTAGGCATGGAGGGGAAACCGTCGACTCCGGTTCGCCATTGCCCGACCGTCAGCGTCGAGTGTGAGCCGGTCCTGTGCTTCGCCGAGTCCGATCGGCCTGACCCGCAGCCGCGGTTGCTGGTCGAGCGCCTGCTCTACGCCCGCGCGTTGCTCCAGGCCAACCCCGTGCTCGCGCCGCGCTTCCAGCTCGGTGCCTGCGCCGCCGCCCACCACATCGTGCTGGGCAACGCCATGACAGGCGTCGCGACCGCCGATCGCCTGATGGCGTTCGGCTTTCGCGTCGAGCCCTCGACCGACCCGCCCGGGATCCGGTTCTGCGTGTCGTCGTCGCACAGCGAGGCCGAGATCCACGCGTTGCTCGTCGCGATCACGATCGCCGTTCGCGAGCTGGCGATGGGCGGCGCACTGCTGCCCGGCGCGCAGCGCCCGTCGTGACGCGATCCGCGAGGTTCGCGCGGCGAAGCGGCCGGGACGCGCTGCGGCGCGCGCGAGCCGCTGCGGCGACGCCGATCGCAGCTACTGTTTCCGCTGGTTCGTCGCGCCTTCCGGGATCACCCGGATCGCCGCGGCCTCGGTGTAGGTCGCCTGGATCCGGTCGCCCTCGTGCACGTTGGCGAGCTGGGTCTGCAACGCCGGATCGGTCACGTTGATCGTGTCGATCGCGCCGCTGGGCCGCCGGACGGTCAAGCGGTTGCGCGCGCGGTCGAGCCTGACGACCTCGACGGTCGCGGTGATCCGGTGCGCCACCATGCCGCTCGGCAGCGTGCCGGCGTTGTGCACGGTCGTCGTGGTCTCGTCGGCGCGCGGCTGCGCGCCGGGTTGCGGTTTCTTCAGCGATAGCCCGATCGCCTCGTAGTAGTCGATCTTGACCTGGTCGCCCTCGCGGATCCGGTCGACCTTCACGCTCCGGGGGACCTCGACCGTGAACTCGGTCCCATCATCGCTGCGAAGCGTCAGATCGCGTTTCTCGGCGTCGACCGTCACGACGCGCGCCGTGGCGCTGATCTTCTGGGTCTTCTGGGTGATCGTCGTCGTCGGCTCTTGCGAGGACGGCTGATCCCCGGACGGTGGCTGATCCGCCGGCGACGGCTGATCCGCCGGCGGTGGCTGATCCGCCGGCGATGGCGGATCCGCAAAGCTGGGCGTCGCGATGAACCAGCTCGCGCCCGCGATCGCGAGCGCAGAAAACAGTCTCCTGATTCGCCTCATTGGGTGACCTCCTGCACCGCGGGTGATGCAAACGACCCACCAGCTGCGCGATCGGAGGCGCGGCGCTCCGACGACCGCTCGCGTGCACGCCGATCCGGCAGATCCGCAGACCGGCGTACTCGCCGTATCCCCGGGGTCAGTGAGCAATGCAGCAAAAATGTCATTTCATGATCGCGGGACCGGACCGGCGCGGGAATCGTGCAGTCCGGAGCGACGGCGCGCCCGTCGAGCCGCGAAGCGCTGCGGGCTACAGATCTCGCTTCACCACACCGCGGTGCGCGGGACCGGCGAGCGAGCCGCCCAGGTGTGCAGCTTGCACGGCCGGCCGGGCATGCATCGATCCCAGCTTCTCGCAATCATCGCTCTGTTCCTCGCGTGGCCGGGAGTGACCCGCGCCCAGGACGAAGCCTCGGACCCGCCCGAAATCGGGTTCGTCGAGGCGGAGGGCGGCTGGGGCTTCCAGCTCGGCGAGCTCCCGTACCTGTTCGATGGCTCGCCGACCCGGTACAAGCACCCGCTGGTCACGGGCTGGTCGGTGGGATTCACCGCGGGCTGGTTCTTGACCCGCGACCTGGCCGTGATCGGCAGCTACCAGTACCGGACCGCGTCGACCCGCGAGGGCAACATCGCCGGCGTGCTGGACCGCGCGCAGGGCGACATCCACTACCACACGTTCGCGCTCGGCGTGCGCCAGTACCTCGCCCTGGGACCGGGGCGGCTGCGCGCCGAGTTCGCCGCCGGCCTCGCGTTCCCGTTCCGGACCGAGGCCGAGGTCGACTACGGCCCGGCGCTCGCGCTCGCCGGCATCCATGGCAGCGGGTCGATGATCGACCATTACAACCTGGGCTACGGCGCGCAGGCGCAGGTCGGCTACGAGCTGCCGGTGGCTGCGACCTCGTACGGCAACCTGTACGCCGCGGCCGCGCTCGAGCTGCGCGCGTTCCAGAGCAGCAACAACGGCAGGTCGACCGAGCTCGACAACTTCGTCACCGACCTCGCGGCGGTGCCCCCGGTGGCCACCACCGCCGTGATCGACAACGAGAATGGCGCGGTCCAGCCGAGGCAGTACGCGGTCTCCGATGTCACGCTGCGGCTCGCGATCGGCGCGCGGTTCTGACCGCGAGCCCGCGCCTCGGACGCACGATCGCCGCGCGTGACACGCCACACCGGGCCGCACCGAGCCTCGGGATGCTCGCGTCGCGCGCGGCCCGAGCGCGCTCGGCGTAGCCGCACCGTCACGCTGCGCTCCCAGGTCACCCGGTTCCGATCGGACCACCGGCGCGGCCGACGTCGCCGGGCGCTCGCACCCCGGGCTCGCGGCGAGCGGCGGGGCTCATGTCCGACGACCGCGTGCTAGCCGCGGCGGCCGCGGGGCGCCGTGGTCCCGGGGCGAGTCATGACGAGCTGGAACAGCTGCTGGCTCCGCGCGCGGAACGCGCCGGCGCACGACAGCAGGTAATACTTCCAGCGCCGGTAGAACGTGTCGCCGTAGCGGGCGCGCAGCGTGGGCCAGGCGGCGTCGAAGTTGTGCCACCACGCTATCAGCGTGCGGTCGTAGTCCTCGCCGATGTTGTGGACGTCCTCGGGAATGAGGATGCCCTCCATCGCGGAGGCGAGGCGGGCGAGGGTGGGCAGCACGGCGTTGGGGAAGATGTACTTGTCGAACCACGGCTCGATGTGCGCGCGCGGGATGTTGCCGGCGATGGTGTGGACGAACGCGACGCCCCCGGGAGCGAGCAGGCGATCGACGAGCTGCATGTAGCCGCGGTAGTTCTTCCAGCCGACGTGCTCCATCAGGCCGATCGACACCACGGCGTCGAACGTGCCGGTGGCGTTGCGGTAGTCGTCGAGCCGGATGTCGATCGGGAGCTGGGGGTAGTGATCCTTGGCCCAGCGGACCTGCTCCTGGGACACGGTGTAGCCGGTGACGGTGACGCCGTAGCGCTCGGCGGCGAACGCGGCGAACCCGGCCCAGCCGCAGCCGAGGTCGAGCACCCGCATGCCGGCGCGCAGGCCGACCTTGCGGCACACCAGGTCGAGCTTGGCGTCCTGGGCCTCGTCGAGCGTGGTGGCGTCGCGCCAGTACGCGCAGGTGTAGAGCAGGCGGCCGCCGAGCATCGGCTCGTAGAGGTCGTTGCCGATGTCGTAGTGGTGCTGGCCGTTGCCGAACGAGCGGGTGATCGACTGCAGGTTGAGGACGCGGGCCCGGACCGCCTGGGCGACGAGCGTCCAGTTCTCGCGCAGGCTCTCGTCGAACCGGGCGCGCAGGATGTGATCCATGAACTGATCGAGGGCCGGGGTGTCCCACCAGCCGTCGACATAGGCCTCGCCGGCGCCGAGCGTGCCGTCGCGGAGCAGCCGCATCCAGATCCGCTCGTCGTTCACCTGGAGGTCCCAGGGGCGGCTGCCGCCGACCTGGATGTCGGCCTTCGCGAGCAGCTCGACGAACAGATCCTGCGCGCGGCGGGGATCGAGGCTGGACAGCAGCTTGCGAGTGGCGGTGGCGACCATGTCAGTCTCCTGTGCCGAGCAGCAGATCGAGCAGGCGAGGCGCCGGGAGCTTGGCACCCGAGAACATCCAGGCAAAGCCCCGGGCGACCGTGGCGGTGCCCACGGCGGAGCCGACGCGGTCGTCGGGCGCGGCGGCCCGGGCACCGGGCTCGGCGGCCCGCGCGTCGGGCGCGACGGTGCTGGGCGGCGACGCGGCGGTGGGCGGCGCAGCGGGAGGCGCATGCTCGGCCGCGCCGTTGCCCGGGGCCCCGGTGGTGGGCGGCGTCGCGGCGCCGCCGGTGACCCGATCGATCACGCTCGCCAGGCCGGTCCACCGGCTGATCCGGTCGCGCAGCCGCTGCACGGTCGTGAGCGCGGCGTGGACGCGGCGGTAGTCGGTCAGGATCGGATCGCGGCGCAGCCGGGCCGGGTAGCTCGCGGGATCCCCGGCGAGGATGGCCTCGGCGGCGTGGCGGCCGGACAGCGTGGCGGGCAGGATGCCCTCGGCGGTGATCGGGTGGGCCAGGCCGAGCGAGTCGCCGACGAGGAACGCCTGATCGCGGTAGGCGGCGTCGAGGTGGACCGGCTCGAACAGGAAGTAGGAGTGGCCCTTGATGTGCTCGAGTGCCGGCTCGGCACCGGGCGGGAGATGGCCGGCGGCGCGCAGGTGATCGTGGGTGTGGCGCCAGGCGCTGCGCGCGGCGGTGGCGTCGAGCGTGCCGCAGCCGACGTTGATCCAGTCGGACTTCGGGACGTTCCAGCCGTAGCCGCCGATGTCGTCGAACAGGACCAGCTCGGGCTCGCCGTCCTTGCCGAGCCGGGCGCGCGCGACCAAGAGCGTGTCGAGCTGGAGCTCGAGCTCCTGGACGCCGACCGCGCGCCTGGGCCGCGCCGGCGCGAGCATGCGCGCGACCGGGCAGTGGGTGCCGCCGGCGCCGATCAGGTAGCGCGCGCGCAAGGGACCGATCGCCCACTGGCCGCTGGCGTCGCGCTCGATCTGCTTGACGTTGGTGCCGAGGTGGAGGTCGGCGCCGCTGCTGTGGAGCAGGAACTCGTCGAACTCGTAGCGGCGGATGAACCAGCCGTGACACGGGATCGCGTGAGCCTTGCCGCGGTAGTGGACGTGGCAGGTGTTCCACTCCCACAGGCCGCGCGGATACGACGCGGGGGTGAGCTGGAGGACGTCCCAGATCCCCGGCGACAGCCAGCCCGCGCACAGCTTGACGCGCGGAAACTCGGCGCGGTCGACGACCGCGACCCGGGCGCCGGCGGCGGCGAGGACGCGGGCACAGGTGCTGCCGGCGGGGCCGCCGCCGACGATCAGGACGTCGTAGAGCGCTGGCAAGGTTCCGGGCACGTTACCTCCCCGTGTGCACCTGACGTGCCACGACTTGGTCACGATTCGCCAGCGCACAGCGCGATTTCTTCGCGACAAACGCCGGTCGCCGGCTCGAACTTCCCGGCCGACGAGGCGGCCTGCGAATCGCAGATGCAGGCGACGAAGGGCTGCGCGAACCAGACGACCGCCAACGCCTGCGTCGGCAACCAGCACGATCATCCAGACCAGGCCGCCGCGTGCGCCAACCAGGTGTCCGGGCTGACGTGCGGCCAGATCCGCGACCAGACCTCGAACCTCGACGCGGCCGCGCCGGCGTGCGGCAAGATCTGCGTGGTCGACCAGGCTCGGGGGAGGCGGGCCGAAACGCGAAGCGGGGCGCTCGCGGCGCCCCGGGTCGGTGCGATGGGGTGGACTAGAGGTTGATTTCGCAGCGCAGCGCGGCGGGGTCGCTGCCGTCGACGGTGAGGAAGTCGTCGGTTCCCTGCGTGCCGCTCGGGGCGCCGAGGGAGTCGTTGACACCATCGCAGTCGATGACGAGATCGGCGAACGCCGGGAGGTCGCTCGCATCGAGCAGGTCGTTGCCGTCGCCGCCGTAGAGCCTGTCGGCTCCCGCGCCGCCGACCAGGTGGTCATCACCGGTGCCGCCGTAGAGCTTGTCGTCGCCGGCATCGCCGTAGAGCGCATCGTTACCCGCACCACCCTCGATGGTGTCGTTGCCCGGGCCGCCGTGGATGATGTTGGCGCTCGCGTTGCCGCGCAGGAAGTCATCGCCGCCGCCGCCGGTCAGGTTCTCGATGTCCGAGGCGATCGAGTCGTTCTCGCCGACCTCGCCGTTCTGGAGCGGGGCCCACAGCCTGGTGGCGTCGAGCGAGACCTTGACCGGGTTGGTGCGCTCCGCATACGTGACGGTGTCGATGCCCGCACCGCCGATCAGCGTATCGTTGCCCGGGCCGCCCTGCAGCAGGTCGTCGCCGGCGCCCCCGTCGATCAGGTCGTTGTGGGCGCTGCCGATCACGATGTCGTTGCCCTCGTTGCCCTTGAGGGTGCAGAGCACCGTCGGGATCGCGGCGGCGTTCGAGCACACGGCGTACTGTGCCGAGATCGTATCGCTGGCCTTGCCACCGAGGACGATCTCGACGTCGTCGTTGACCGTGTCGTGCTCGTTCGCGGCGCCGTCGTCCGCGATGCACACCGAGCACAGCGGGGTGGCGCAGGTCGCCTGGCACGAGGTCGCGAGGCCGTCGCAGGTCGCGTCGCGAACCGTCTGGCAGGCGGCGAGGTCGCCGGTGTGGGTCGCCGCGCAGGCGGCGACGTCGGTGGTCTGCTGGGTCGTGCACGCGGCGACGTCGGTGGTGTGCTGGGTCGTGCAGGGGACGATCGCGGCCGAATACGGCGCGAGGCAGGCGGCGAGGTCGCTCGCGAGAGTCGCGTCGCAGGGATCGGTGCACGTGGTGTCGCCGGGAGTGCACGCCCCGGTGCACGTCGTCCAGGTCCCGTTTGCAGTGCCGTCGCACGACGTCTTGGTCGCGAGGAAGGGGGCTTCGCAAGCCGTCTGATCGCCGTCGGCGGTGTTGTTGCAGGCCGTTTGATCCAAGCCGGCTTGCGTGTTGCAGGTCCCTTGATTGATGCCGGCGGTAGCGATGCAGCCGATCTGTGTCGCGTCGGGGGTGGCCTTGCAGGTGACGTCGGCCGCGGCACAGCCGCACGCGTCGGTCACCGCGCACGAGCCAGCGGAACAGAGGGTCACGTTGACCGACACCAGCCGGGAGCTGTAGTCGACCGTGTCGAAGCCCTTGCCGCCGACGATCGTGTCGGCGGCGATCGTCGCGGTCTGGATGAACTTGTCGTCGCCGTCGCCGCCGTCGAGCAGGCTCGGGCCCTTGCCGCCGGTCAGCGTGTCGTTGTCGGGGCCACCGTACGCGGAGAACGCGATCGTCGAATCGAGCGCCACGGAGCCCGTGCTCGTACCGTTGCCGCCATCGGCGGAGATGATGTCGGCGCCGACGCCGGTCGAGATCTTGACGTCGGTCACACCGTCGAACTGAACGTCGGCCGACGCGTCGCCGTTGACGTTGATCCAGCTGTGCTGCAGGGCGACCGGCGCCGTCGTGTACGTGCTCCCGAGGTAGATCTTGTCGGCGCCGATCGAGCCACGGACGACGAGCGAGGAGCCTGCGCCGAGCGCGATCGTGATGCCGGGACCCGACGCCGAGCCGAGCGCGAACGGTCCGTTGATGTAGTCGAGGAACACCTTCTGGATGCCGGGGTGCGCGCCGTCCTGGGTGATGGCGATCTTGTAGGTCGACGGCACGGCGCACTCGACCCCGCCGATCTGGCCGTCCGCGACCACCTTCCCGTCGGCCGCCCGCAAGCTGAGGTACAGCGTTTCCGCACCGCGTACCGAGAGCGCCATCGTGCTGGTGCCCGCAGTGATCGTGCAGGGGTTGGCGAGCAGCGGGAAGCTCTCCTCGTCCAGCCCATCAAAGCCGTCTGGATCGACGGTCCAGGGCTGGCTGCCGCCGCCACAGCTGGCAACCAGCCCACCTGCCATCAGCGCCAGGACGAGCCTGCCTTGATGGTTTGTGTTCGTATTCTGTGACTTCGACATACCGGTTCCTGTTCCTTTGCGTGTAAGCGCCGATTGCGGCGCGTGAGCGTTTTGCAACGGGTCAACTCGACCAGCTCCGGACCTTGTTGAGCGTGGTTGCGAGCTACCCCACCGGCGATCCTCGACGCTCGCCGCGCGAACGCGCCGCGGGCGGTCACCGCCGCTGCGAGCATATCTCGCGGCCGGCGCTACGGCCGAGACGTGGTCAGCGTGTAGTTCCCGTGACCGAGCAGCGTACTCGAGTCGACCGCGATGACGTAGAGCGCTGCCCCGGCAGGGATATTCGCACTCAGGCTGGAGTGGATCGAGCACGCGTCGTCGTTGCAGAACACCTCGTCGGTGCCCGGGCTCTGCAAGGACAGGCTGGTGTCGAAGTCGGGGTCCGTCCCGGTGCAGGTCGAGGCACTGAACGCTCCACCGGCGTCGCCCGGGCAGGTCTGCCACCAGTAGGCGTTCTCCGCTCCACTGCCCAGGCATTCGTACAGCGTGCCCGCGCCGCTCGTCGCACCGGTCGGCGCGCTCATACCCTGCGCAAGGTACTCCACGGTCCCGTTGCCGACCTCGGCATGCTGGAAGTGGATCGTCGCGGCACCCTGTCCGGCCAGCACGAGATAGTGGGTGCCCGGGCCGAGCAGCGCCATGACCTGGGACTGCCCGGTTCCACACGCGCCGGTGCTGCACACCGCATCGCCCGGCGTGGTCGACCCGGTGCGCGCGGCCGTACACGAGCTCGCGAAGAACAGCGTGGTGTTCGAGCTCGCCCCGAAGGTATCGGCGTACACCAGCTCGCGCCGGGTCAGCGTGAACTTGAAGAACACGTCGGGCGTGCCGGCGGCGCCGCACGGGGCGGCGAGCTCGGCGCCGGCGCCGGCCGGGTTGGCCGCGATGTCGGTGTGCGTCGTCGCCAGGCTGATCGCGAACGCGTTCGCGCAATGGTCGTTGCCGGACGCCTGGACCCCGCTGCCGTCCGAGCCCGGCCCCCCGTCGCCGGTCTGGGCATCCCCGCCGTCGGGCATGCCGGCGCCGCCTCCGCCGCCGCTGCCGCAGCCGATCAGACACGCGACGGTCAGAAAATGCTTGATTCCATCCATGCGGTGGAGGGCAGCAAGCGCGATACCAGCGGCGGGCGTGTGGTTCCGGCGGCTTGACCGCACCGGCGCAGCGCAGCCGTCAAACCAGCGGCCGTGCCGCGGTCGTCCGGTTGACGGACCCTATCTCGACGGACCACATCTCGGGCGTCCGTCGTACCTCTGCGGACCCGCTCGCTCGTCTACGCCTTCTTCAAGGTGGTCAGCACCTCGTCGATCAGGCCGTAGTCCTTGGCGTCCGCCGCCGACATGAAGTTGTCGCGCTCGGTGTCGTGCTTGATCCGCTCGACCGGCTGACCGGTGTGGCGGGCGTACAGCTCGTTGATCGTGTCGCGCGCGTGCAGGACCTCGCGGGCGTGGATCTCGATGTCGGTCGCCTGGCCCTGGAAGCTGGCGAGCGGCTGGTGGATCATCACGCGGGCGTGCGGCAGCGCGTAGCGCTTGCCCTTGGTGCCGGCCGCCAGCAGGAAGCTGCCCATCGACGCCGCCAGGCCCATGCACACCGTCGCGACGTCGCAGTGCACGTGCTGCATGGTGTCGTAGATCGCCAGGCCGGCGGACACGTCGCCGCCCGGCGAGTTGACGTACAGCATGATGTCGCGCTTGGGATCCTCCGAGTCGAGGAACAACAGCTGCGCGAGCACCACGTTGGCGACGCCGGCGTCGATCTCGGTGCCGAGGAACACGATCCGGTCCTTGAGCAGCCGCGAGTACAGGTCCCAGCCGCGCTCGCCGCGGTGGGTCTGCTCGATCACCGTCGGGATCAGCGCGACCGGGCCGGCGCTCTGAATATCCTTGGAATATCTCATCGCGGCTGCTCCGGGCCGGCGAGCCAGGCGACCAGGGCGGCGCGCGAGAACCGCCACACCGGGCCGAGCTTGCGGCCGGGCAGCTTGCCGGCCTCGGCGAGCTCGATCACGACCTTCTCGTCGATCTGGAGCAGCTGGGCGGCCTGCTCGGCGTTCAGCACCTCGGGCGGGTCGTAGGGCTGGAACGAGTAGGTCCCGAGCGTCGGGCTCGGTTCGCCGAGCTCGAACGTCACCCGGCGCGGCTGCGACAGCGAGCCGAGCGCGCTCAGGCCCTGCCGGGTGTCGGGATCGACGTACTTCGAGACCAGACCGGCGACGAGGTCCTTCTTGTGGACCCCGAGCGCCTCGGCGGCGCGATCGAGCTTGTCGACCGCGGTCGCGGGCAGCCGGACGTAGAGCGCCGTCTCCGGCGGTGGCTTCTTCGACATATCCAGAATATATCCGACAAATATTCGATGTCAAGCCAGGCGCCGGCGAGCCGGGCGACCGCGGTCGACGGCAGGTCCGGGCCGACCTGCGCGGCGGCCCGGGCCGGTGCCGGCGCCGGTGATCGACCCGCCGTCCGGGCGGCCGGCAGCGCCAGCCCGCAGCGCGCGAGCACGAACTCGACGGCGCGCACCCGCTCCTGCATCGACACGCTCTCGATCGGCAGGTACGCGATGCCGTGCTGCTCGACCATGAGCTTGATCCGCACCCACCACCATACCCGATCGATCTGACAGCGTTGCGCCGCGCCCCGCGTCATGCCCCCCCCCCGGGGACGACGCTCAGCCCGCGATCGCGACCGGGCGCACCGCGCCCTCGAATTGCGCCGCGCCGACCGCGAGATACAGCACGCCGCCGGTGACCGACAGGTCCCAGCGGTTGACCCGGTCGAGGGTCGCCACGATGCCATCGAGCAGCTCGACCGGCAGCGCGCGCAGCGCGATCTCGCCGGCGCGGTGCACGCCGCGCTCCGCGATTGCCTCGGCGAGCTGCTCGACGTTCTTCCAGCCGTACACCGCGACGCGCGACGCGAGCTTGGTCGCCTTGTGCAGGCGGTCGGGCGCCGGCGAGCCGACCTCGATCCACGCCCGGAGGTCGCCGCGCAGGTCGCGCTGCACGATCGCCGGCTCGTCGTCGTCGGACACCCCGCCGCGGCTGAACTCGACGCCGTCGCCGTGCTCGAGCGCGCGCGCGATCACCCGGGCGACCAGGTGGCGCTCGCTCTCCGACGGGTGCTGCGCGACGCGCCAGTCGAGCTGCTCGTACAGCTCGCGATCGACGTCGGCGAGCGCGATCTCGAACCTGCGGAGCGTGGCGGGCAGCGCCATGCCGCCATGGTACGCCGGCGCGGTCACCTCGCGCAGCGGCCGGCGATCTCGGTCCTGCGAAAGTCAGGGATCACGCTGTCGCGCCGGACCGCGCGGAGGTCGTCGGCCGGGGCGTTCCACCCACCGCCGCGGATCGTGAAGCCCTGCGTCGTCGGCATGCTGAGGTTGATGCAGTTGTCACACACGTTGCCGCCGTTGCCGTACCAGACGTCGCTGTAGCGATCGCGCGTCCACTCCCACATGCTGCCGGCGAGGTCGCGGATCCC
>JBGQCL010000237.1:0-17538 GCA_041495365.1 Kofleriaceae bacterium
CTCGCCGCGATCAACGAGATCGACGACGACGGCGTCACGTTCCGGTCGCACATCGACGGCAGCAAGCACCGGTTGACCCCCGAGCTCGCGATGCGGATCCAGGCCGTGATCGGCTCGGACATCGCGATGTGCTTCGACCAGTGCCCGCCGGGCGACGCGGCGGCCGACGTCCACGAGGTCGCGCTGGCGCGGACCACCGCGTGGGCGGTGCGCTGCCGCGCGGCGCCGCGCCCGGCCGGCCAGGCGCTGTTCGGCATCGTCCAGGGCGGGGTCGACCCCGAGCGACGGCGGCGCCACATGGCCGCGATCACCGCGCTCGACTTCGACGGCCATGCGCTGGGCGGCCTCGCGGTCGGCGAGAGCGTCGACGAGACCTACCGGATCCTCGACGAGATCGCCCACACGCTGCCCGCCGAGCGCCCGCGCTACCTGATGGGCGTGGGCACGCCGGCCGACCTCGAGCGCGGCATCGCCGCCGGGATCGACATGTTCGACTGCGTGATGCCGACCCGCAACGCCCGCAACGGCTACCTGTTCGCGCCCTCGGGCCGGGTCAACATCCCCAACGCGCAGCACCGCACCGACTTCGGCCCGATCGACCCGGAATGTCCGTGCGCGA
Organism: Kofleriaceae bacterium; assembly: GCA_041495365.1. Classification (GTDB taxonomy): domain Bacteria; phylum Myxococcota_A; class Polyangia; order Haliangiales; family Haliangiaceae; genus JABFXX01. Next base: position 620 of record JBGQCL010000237.1, read on the forward strand.
CCTGCCGCGACCACTCGCGCGCCTACCTGAGGCACCTGTACATCGCGAAGGAGATCCTGTACTCGCGCCTCGCAACCCTGCACAACCTCACGTACTACGCCCGCCATGTGCGGCGCCTGCGCGACGCGATCCTGCGCGACGGTCAGCGCGCTTGACCCCATCGGCGCACGATGCTACGAACCCTCGGAATTTCCGAGGTCTAGCGCCATGCAAGGGATGATGTCCTTCCTACCGATTCTCGTGATGTTCGGGATCTTCTACTTCCTCCTGATTCGCCCCCAGGTGAAGAAGCAGAAGGAGCAACAAGCCATGCTGCAGAAGCTCGGCAAGGGAGACGAGGTGATCACCCGCGGCGGCCTGATCGGCAAGATCACCGGCGTCAGCGACGACGGCGTCCTGGTGCTCGAGCTCCAGGAGAAGGTCCGCGTCCGCGTGCCCCGCGCGTACGTCGAAGGCCGCTGGGATCCCAAGGCGCCGCCCACGGCCGCCAAGAGGGCCGCATAAACCCGTAACGCGCGGCTGGGGGACATCTCATGGATCGCAGTCTCAAGTGGCGGACCGCCCTGCTGCTGGTCGGGGTTCTGCTGTGCGCGGGCCTGCTCGCGCCGACGTGGCCGGGGTCCGATGCGTTGCCGTCGTGGTTTCCGTTCAAGAAGACGATCAGCCTCGGGCTCGATCTCCAGGGCGGCGTCCACATCGTGTACTCGATCGCGCTGGACCGCGCGGTCGATGACAAGGCCTCGGACATCAAGCGCGACCTGGAAGCGCGGTTCGCGGACGACAAGGTCGAAGCCAAGGTCAAGCTGCCGGCGGCGCTCGGCGCGGTCACGGTCCTGCTCTCCGGAGCTGACGCCGCCAAGAAGAAGCCCGAGATCGAGAGCCAGATCCAGGGCGACTACCGCGACATCATCCGCCCGCGGATGTGCGCGCCCGACGATGGACCCAACGCGATCTGCTTCGAGGTCTCGCAGAGCTACGCCGAGGGCATCAAGAAGGCAGCGCTGTCCAACGCGGTCAACACGATCCGCGAGCGGATCAACGAAAAGGGCGTGGCCGACCCTAGCGTGGTCGAGAAGGGCGACGAGATCATCGTCGAGCTGCCGGGCGATCCCAAGGAGCCGGCGATGCTGGAGACCCGCGCGATCATCGCGCAGACCTCCAAGCTCGAGTTCAAGGTGGTCGACAACAACTCCGCGCTGATGCGGGCGGTGTTCGGCCACATCGGCTCCAGCGGCAAGGAAGACGAACCGACCGACGCGCGCGCCAAGAAGCTCGCGATCAAGGCGCGGTTCGACGCGTGGACCCCCGAGGACCGCGGCAACCGCGAGCAGGACTACTTCCTCGAGGCGTTCGACGCCAGGTCGGGTGTCACCGAGAAGGTGTCCGGCGAGTGGGTCAAGAAGCACCAGGGCTGCCTGAACCATCCCGAGATCAAGGACACCGCCGCCGGCAAGAACGGCAAGCTGGACTGCCAGCTCAGCGGCCGCGGGGCGCTCGAGCTCTACCTGTACGGCGACCCCAGGGCCGATGTCCCCGCCGTGATCGGCAGCGCGCCCGACCTGAAGATCCCCGATGATCGCCAGATCGCCTTCGAGCCGATCTATCCCGATCCGACGGCGACCGACCAGCGCGTCCGGTGGCGCTCGTACTACCTCGAGAAGGTGATCAAGCTGACCGGCGCGGCGATCTCGAACGCCCAGGCGAACAACGATCCGAACACCGGGCGGCCGGTCGTGCTGCTCGACTTCAACCGGTTCGGCAGCCGCGTGTTCGGCGACGTGACCGCAAATATGGTCGGCAAGAAGCTCGCGACGATCCTCGACGACAAGGTCCGCAGCGCGCCGGTGATCAACGGCGCGATCCGCGGCGGCCGCGCGCTGATCACGCTCGGCGGCGGCGACGTGGTGCGCCAGGAGCGCGAGCGCGAGGAGCTGGTCAACGTGCTGAAGACCGGCTCGCTGCCGGCCCCGCTGGTCAAGCAGAGCGAGTCCGAGCTCGGCCCCACGCTCGGCCGCGACGCGATCGACAAGACCAAGTGGTCGTTCATCGTCGGCCTCGTCCTGGTCGTCCTGATCATGGTCGGGATCTACCGCTGGTCGGGCTGCATCGCCGTGTTCGCGGTCGTGTTCCACATCGTGATGACGCTCGCCGTCATGGCGATGTTCGGCGCGACGCTGACATTGCCGGGCATCGCGGCGATCGTGCTGTCGATCGGCATGGAGGTCGACGGCAACATCCTGATCTACGAGCGGATACGCGACGAGCTGTTGCTCGGCAAGTCGGTGCGCGGCGCGATCGACCTCGGGTTCGCGCGCGCGTTCTCGGCGATCCTCGACGGTCAGCTCACCACCGCCGCGGCCGGCTGGGTGCTGCTGTAGTACGGCTCGGGCCCGATCAAGGGCTTCGCCGTGATGCTGCTCGTCGGCGTGTTCACCACGCTATCCACCAACATCTGGGTCACTCGCATCTTCTTCGACTGGTACGTCGCCAGGAAGAAGGGCACGCTGGCGACCATCTCGATCTGAGGCGGGCGATCCCATGACCGATCAGCACAAGTTCCGCTACCTGCTCCCGCCCGGAAACAACTTCGCGTTCGTCGCGAAGTTCAAGATCTGGCTCGTCATCTCCATCCTGCTCATGGCGGTATCGATCAGCTCGCTGTTCGTCAACAAGGCGGTCCGCGGCGAGTACATGAACTGGACGATCGACTTCCGGGGCGGCACCCAGATCCACTACGCGTTCAAGAACAAGCAGACCCACGCGCCGGTCCACATCGATCCGGCCAAGATCCGCGACGCGCTCGGCAAGGTCGGCGAGGAGGGCTACGACGTCTCGGAGATCGACTGGAACGAGACCACCGCCGCCGGGCAGGACGAGCACATCGATGGCATCCTGGTCCGCACGCCGCGGTTCTCGGCGCTCAAGCCCGAGGTCGAGGCCAGGGCGGCCGACGAGTTCCAGAAGAAGTTCGCCGACCACCAGCTCATCAAGGCGAGCTGGTCCAGCGACACCCTCACCGTCCGGACCAAGAAGTTCATCTCGAACGCCGAGGCCAAGCCGGTGTTCGCCGCGGTCGGCCTGGAGCTCCAGCCGTGGCCCGAGCAAGAGACCGGGCGTTACAACACGGCGGACGAGAGCAGCGGGGACTACACCGAAGAGTTCGCGATGCAGGGGATCGCCGAGCAGTTCAAGCAGGTGTTCGAGAAGGCGCTCCCCGACACCGAGGTCTTCGTCGCCCAGCGCTACGGCGTGGGCGCCAAGGCCGGCGACAAGCTGCGCGACGACGCCGCCAAGTCGATCATCTACTCGATCTTCCTGATCATGCTGTACCTGGCGTTCCGGTTCGACATCCGGTACGCGCCGGGCGCCGCGTTCGCGACCATCCACGACGCGGTGATGGTGATCGGCGTGTTCTCGCTGACCTGGACCGACGTCTCGCTGGTCTCGGTCGCCGGCCTGCTCACCGTGATGGGGTACTCGACCAACGACACGGTGATCGTGTTCGACCGGATCCGCGAGAACCAGGCCAAGCTCAAGGACAAGAAGATCGAGCGGATCATCGACATCTCGATCAACGAGATGCTGGTGCGGACCATCCTGACGTCGTCGACGGTGTTCGCGACCACGCTGATCATGAACATCTTCGGCACCGGCGAGGTCCGCAACTTCGCGTTCGCGATGAACGTGGGCGTGATCGTCGGGACCTACTCGTCGATCTTCCTCGCCGCGCCGATCTTCATGTGGATCTCGCGCAAGTGGTACTCGGGCCCGGCGCCGGCGCGCCGCCGGCCGGCTCCGGTCAGTGCGCTCCCGAGCCCCGATATCTCGTCCGGGCCGTCCGGTCCTGACGCGGAGGAGTAGCCCCGCGGCGCGGGCCGGCCGGATCCCGGATCCCGGCGCATGATGCTTCGCGCGCTCGCGCCGATGGGGTCTGTGTGCGCGGCGTCGAGCGGCCCGGGCCCGGCGCCATCTAGCGTTGTGGTGGCGTTGCCGGTGCGGCTCCACCGGAGCCCTCGCCGCTGCCCGCCCGGGCGCGAGCGCGGGCGCGATCGATCGCGGCCTTGAGCTCGGCCTCCGTCATGCCCGGCCGCAGCTGCTCGTAGCGACCGACATCGCCGCCGGCACCGCCGGCCGGCAGGTCGACGGTGCCGGGCCGGGGGAGCCGCGCGGCCGCCGAGCCCTGGTCGCCGAAGCCGGTGACGAAGCGAGACACGGCATCGGCGCACGGCCGCTGGGCCACCACCATGAACACGAGCAGGATCGCCAGCCCGGCGATCCGGAACAGCTCGGGGCGGGAGAACCGCATGCCGCGGCCACGCGGCAACCGCGGCACCGGTTCGTCGGGGCCGGGAGCTCCGGCCGGAGGCGCGTCGCTCACGCCCGTGGGATAGCGCGGCTACGACACGATCGCCAGATCGGATAGCTCGAGCTCGGCGCTGCGCCGGCCCTGCCAGGTCGAGATCGTGGGCATGAACGCGAGATCGACGCGCGCCCCCACGTCGACCTCACGGTCGCCGAGCTGGAAGCCGATCGCCGTGCGGGTCGTGGATCGATCATCCTCCAGGGTGAGCTTGAGGTGCGAGCCGTCGCCGACCCGGCGCGCGGCGGAGACCCGGACGTTGCGGGTGACCAGCACCGGGGAGGGGTTGTCCTGGCCGAACGGTCCCAGGCCGGCGAGCTCCTCGGCGAGCCGCTCGTCGACATCGGCGAGCCGGACCTCGGCGTCGACCTCGCGCCCGGTGGCGACCGGTCCGGAGCCGGCGGCGAGCCTGGCGCACGCCGCCCCGAGCGACTCGCCGAGCGCCGCGACCGATTCCCGCCGCACCGTGAACCCGGCCGCCGCCGCGTGGCCGCCGTAGCGGTCGAGCCAGGGCGCTGCCTCGCTCAGCGCGCGGTACAGGTTGACGCCGCCCGCGGTGCGCGCCGAACCGCGGCCGATGCCGGTCTCCGCGTCGATCCCGACCACGAAGGCCGGGCGCTGGTAGCGATCGACCAGCTTGGCGGCGACGATCCCGACCACGCCCGACGGCCAGCCCTGGCCGGCGATCACCACCGCGGGGCCGGGATCGCGATCTCCGAGCAGCTCGATCGCCTCCGCCATCACGCGCTCCTGGATCGCCCGCCGCTCGGTGTTCGCGGCCTCCAGGGCCTGGGCGCGCTCCGCCGCCGAGCCGGCGTCGGCGAGCAGCAGCTCGAGCGAGGGCATCGCGGCGCCGAGCCGGCCGGGCGCGTTGATCCGCGGCGCGAGCTTCCACGCGACCGTGCGCGCATCGACCTCGCGCTCCTCGCTGACCCCGGCGGCGGCGAGCAGCGCGGCGATCCCCGGCCGGGCCCGGCTCTGCAGCCGGCGCAGGCCGAGCGCGGTGAGGATGCGGTTCTCGCTGGCCAGCGGGACGAGATCTGCGATCGTGCCCAGGGCGACGAGGTCGAGCAGCTCGCGGACGTCGGGCTCGGTCCGACCGGAGCGTTCAACCGAGCGTTCAAAATAACGCCGGTCGCGCAGCTCGGTGCGCACGGCCGCGGCGACGTAGAACGCCAGGCCGACCGACGCCATGCTACGGAACGGGAACGTGGAATCCGCGCGATGGGGATTCACCAGGGCGAGCGCGGGGTGCGCGTCGCCGGCGGCCGGCACGGTGTGGTGATCGACGACGATGACGTCCGTGCGGTGCGCGGCGGCGACGGCGAGCGCCTCGAGATCGCTGGTGCCGCAGTCGCCGGTCACGATCACCTCGCAGCCGCGCGCGGCGAAGTCCGCGGCCGCCGCCGGCGTGAACCCGTACCCCGCATCGCGGCGCGCGACCGCGACCTCGACCGTGGCGCCGACCGAGCGCAGGAACGCGGTCAGCAGCGCTGCGGTCGTCACGCCGTCGACGTCGTAGTCACCGAACACGCCGATCCGCTGGCCGGCGATGACGGCGTCGGCGATCCGCCCGACCGCGCGCGACATCCCGGCCAGGCCGGTCGGCGGACGCAGCGCGGCCAGCCGCGGATCGATGAAGCCCTGGGCATCGCGCGGCTCGGTCACGCCCCGGCCGACCAGGCAGCGCGCGGTCGCGACGCGCACGCGCAGCGCGCCGGCGAGCTTCTGGACGAGGGCTTCGTCGACATGGCGCAGGCGCAGTTGCACGCCCGCACGCTAGTGGTGGGGTCTGACAGCGAACCGCGTGAGATCCCTGGCTTCGGCGCGATCCCGGGATCGCTCGCGCCGCCGGCGGGCCGCCTATCTCTCGCTCCAGAGCACGGCGTGATCCAGGCACGGCATCTGGGCGCGGCGGCGAGCGACCGTCTCGCCGTCGAGGGCAACGACCACGACGCCGTCGCCCTCGGCGCGCTCGCCGACCACCACGCCCCACGGATCGGCGATCAGCGTGTGGCCGTAGCTCTCGCGCTTGTCGCTATGGCGGCCCCACTGCGCCGGCGCAACGACCCAGGCCTGATCCTCGATCGCGCGGGCGCGCAGCAGCAGGTGCCAGTGGGCGCCGCCGGTGTGCGCGGTGAACGCCGCGGGAACGAGCAGGACCTCGGCGCCCAGGTTCTTGACCAGCCGCCGGTAGAGCTCGGGGAACCGGACATCGTAGCAGATCGAGACGCCGACCGGCGCTCCCGCGATATCGACGACGACCGGCTCGCCGCCCCGCGCCGTCGAGTCGGACTCGCGCAGCACGGCGCCGCCGGGGATGTCGACGTCGAACAGGTGGATCTTGCGGTAGCGCGCCGCGAGCTCGCCGCGCGGGTCGATCACCAGCGCCGTGTTGTAGGTCCGCCGGGCATCGCCGGGCACGCGCTCGGGGGTGCCTCCGCCGATGACCCAGACGCCGTGCCGGACCGCGAGCTCGCGCAGGGTGGTCAGCACCGGCCCGGTCGCCTCCGGATCATCGAAGTTCTCGGCATGTCGAAGCTTTTCGCCCTCGCCCCGGCCCAGGAACGAGAAGCACTCGGGGAGCACCACGAGCTGGGCGCCCTCGGCCGCTGCCTGGGCGGTCAGCTCGCGGCATCTCGCGAGGTTGGCCGCCAGGTCGTTGGACGAGCACAGCTGGACCGCGCCCACGCGAAGCTGCCAGGAGGACATGTCTGCTAGGTACCACGGCGGAACTACGAGAGATCGGTCTACGGCTACGTGCTCAAATCCACTTGCTCCTCGATCCGAGCAGTGGTACCCAATCCGACAGCTCCAATCGCTCTGCGGTGAGGTGGCCCTTCGGCCACCTTTTTTTTCGTCTCGGCATCACTCTCCCTCCTCCCGACTCCTCCCGACTCCCTCCCCGGCTTCCGGTCCCACTCAGCTCTCCACTCTCCGTTCGGTCACGTCGGTATGTCCAGAAACCCTCTCCAGCAACGCTTGATCTCGATCGTCGAGCCGGTCTGCCAGGCAGCCGGCTACGAGCTGATCGATCTGCGCTTTGCGCTGGAGCAGGGCGGATGGACGCTGCGGGTCGCGATCGATCGTCCGCTCGACGAGCACCTCGATCCGGGAGAGGTCCCGGCGGACCGCGTCGACCTGATCGACTGCGAGAATCTGTCGCGCGAGCTGTCGGCGGTGCTCGACGTCGAGGACCCGGTCCCGCAGGCGTTCCACCTCGAGGTCGGCTCGCCGGGCATCGACCGGCCGCTGCGCACCGCCGCCCACTTCCTGCACTTCGTCGGCAGCGAGGCCAAGATCCAGCTCGTGGCCGCGCTGCACCTGCCGGCCGGCGACCGCCGGAACTTCAAGGGGATCCTGCAGGGCGTCGAGGGCGGCCAGGTCGTGATCGAGTGCGCCGGGACCGCGTTCCGCGTGCCGATCGACGAGATCGACCACGCCCGGCTGGTCCCCGACTGGGACGCGGTCATGAAGGGCAAGAGCGGCGTCGGCAAGCCGGCCTCCAGGCCGGTCAAGCCCGGCCACCGGCCGAGCCAGAAGCGCAAGCCGGAAGGCCACGCCGGCCACGCAGATGGCAACGGCGAGGGCGCCGCGATCTACATCGAGGGCGTGCCGCCCGACCCAGAGGGCCACCGCGAGGGCGACCGCGCCGGCGAAGATGCCGGCCAGCCCGGCAACGATCGCGGCGGCCGGCGAGAGCGCGAGGCACAGGCAGGCGTCGCCGCGTCGGGGCCGGTGGCGCCGGCGACGCAAGACCGCGTTTCCGAGGTTCGTAACAAGGAACAGGGATAGCCATGGAAGCGAAACTGGACATGGTCCTCGAGCAAGTCGGCCGGGACAAGAACATCGACAAGACCGTGCTGATCAGCGCGCTCGAGCAGGCCATCCTGACCGCCGCGAAGCGCACGTTCGGCATGAACCGGGAGATGGAGGCGAAGTTCAACCCCGAGACCGGCTCGGTCGACCTGTTCCTGATCGTCAACGTGGTCGAGGACGACGACGCGATCGAGGGCCGCGAGATCACGGCCGACCAGGCCCACAAGGCCGGCCTCGAGGCCGAGCTCGGCGACGAGCTGCTGTTCCAGGTGTTCTACCGCTCCGAGGACGACGACCGGGCGCGCGAGCAGGACGAGAAGTTCGGCGAGCTGATCGACCTCAAGAACGCGTCGAAGAAGTTCGGCCGGATCGCGGCGCAGACCGCCAAGCAGGTGATCTACCAGCGGGTCCGCGAGGCCGAGCGCGACAACGTCTACAACGAGTTCAAGGACCGCAAGGGCGAGATCATCTCGGGCATCGTGCGCCGGTTCGAGCGCGGCGCGCTGGTGATCGACATCGGCAAGGCCGAGGCCGTGCTGCCGATGCGCGAGCAGGTGCCGCGCGAGAGCTACCGGGTCGGTGACACGATCAAGGCGTACTGCCTCGACATTGATCGCAACGCGCGCGGCCCGCAGGTCATCCTGTCGCGCACGCACAAGGGCCTGCTCGAGAAGCTGTTCGAGCAGGAGGTCCCCGAGATCTACGAGAAGATCGTGCGGATCGAGTCGAGCGCCCGCGAGCCCGGGGCACGCGCCAAGATCGCGGTGAGCTCGCGCGACCGCGACGTCGACCCGGTCGGCGCCTGCGTCGGCATGAAGGGCAGCCGGGTCCAGGCGGTGGTCCAGGAGCTGCGCGGCGAGAAGATCGACATCGTGCCGTACGACGACGATCCGGCGCGGTTCGTGTGCAACGCGATCGCGCCGGCCGAGGTGTCGCGCGTGATCATCGACGCCGAGGGCCACCGCATGGAGCTGATCGTTCCCGACGACAAGCTGTCGCTGGCGATCGGCAAGAAGGGCCAGAACGTCCGGCTCGCGTCGCAGCTCACCGGCTGGCGGATCGACATCCACAGCGAGTCGAAGATCTACGAGCTCGAGCGCCGCGCCAAGGAGCAGATCGCCCAGGCGATCGACACGGCCGGGTTCGACACCCCGATCGCCGACACGCTGTTCAAGCTCGGCTGGCGCTCGGTCGGTGAGCTCGGTCGCGCCCACGTCGAGGAGCTCGCCGGGCTGCCCGGGATCGGCGGGCCCGACGGCGCGCGCCGGATCATCGAGGCGGCCCAGCAGTACATGGCGTCGGGCGGCCGGCGGCGCGACGACGCGCGCAAGGAGGCCGAGCGGCGCGGGCACATGTCGGGGACCCAGCAGCTCCTGGAGCTCGACGGGGTCGACGAGGACGTGCTCAACGTGCTCGCCACCGCGAACATCCACTCGCCCGAGGACCTGATCAAGACGCCGATCGAGGCGATCGCGACCACGACCGGGATCGACATGGGGGACCTCGCGCGGCTTCGCCAGCGCGCGATCAGCTGGCTCTCGGAGGTGTCGTCCTGACCGGCCACGTTCCTCTCCGCACCTGCACCGGCTGCCGGAAGCGCGCGCCGCAGCGCGAGCTCGTGCGGCTGGTGTACGACCCCGGCCAGGCAGGGGGGCTGGTGATCGATCCTGCGACCTGGCCGGCCCGGTCCACCGGGGCCACCACGGCCCGGGCGGGCGCGCAGGCGGTTCCACCTGGCGAGGCACCTGCCGCGCGGCGCGCCAGTCGCCGCCCTGGACGGGGCGCCTACGTTCACCCCGACCGGGCATGTGTGACGGTGGCGGGGCTATCCCGAAGCTTTCGCAGGCCGATCGGCGCAGCCGATGTGGCCCGGATCGTGTCCCAAGTGTCACCGATCCACGACAATCTGGGGGATCAACCCCTCCAAAACGCTCGTCAAAACGGCCCTGGCCTTGCGGATGGAGACACTGTAGAAATGCCCCCTCGGATCAAGGCAACGAAGAAGAAGGACGACCGGAGCGAAGATGCGTGTCTATGAGATAGCGAAAGAGGTGGGGATCCCCAACAAGGACCTCATCGCCAAGATCCGAGCGCTCGGTCTCGAAGTGAACAACCATATGTCCTCACTCGATGCCGACGATGTTGCTCGCATCAAGCGCTCGCTGGAGAAGGAAAAGCAGTCGGTGGCGCAGCCGCAGCAAACGCAGCGCCTGGCCCCTGGGGGCACGGTGCTGCGCCGGCGATCCAGCGGCGAACGGCCGGGGGACGGACCGGTGGACGATCGCAGCGGCGAACGCGAGCCAGCGCGACGCGGTGCGCCCGAGCCCGAGCGGCACACTGCCACGCCGGCGCCGAGCGCCGGGCCAGTGATTCGTCGCCGTGTCGTTGCCGAAGAACCACCGACCGGGGCGCCGGGTGCGCCAAGCTCGCCGGCGAGGCCCGTCGTGCGCGCCCCCGAAACCCCGGTCACGCCCTCGGCGCCCGGGCCGGCGCTAGAGCCTCCGGCGCGCGCGGCGGAGCCGCGTGCGGCAGAGTCGCGGCCGGCGGAGCGCGTGGAGGCCCGGATGGAGCGGACAGAGCGGATGGAGCGGCCGGAACGAATCGACCGGCCGGCGAGCGAGGGAGCCGAGCGAGGCCCCGAGCAGGCCGAGCCGCGGAGCCAGCCGCACATCGAGGCGCGCCCCGAGCCGCCCGTCAGGGCGACCGAGGCCCCGGCCGAGTCGGTCGCGCAGCCGCCGGTCGCGCCGCGCGTCGAGCGCCCGTCCGAGCCGCCCGTGTCGGTTCGCGCCGAGCCGGCCGCCGCCGCACAGCCGGAGCGCACCGAGCGCGCCGACCGTACGGAGCGCCCGGACCGCGCCGAGGCCCGTCCCGACGCGCAGCGCGTCGAGCGAGCCCCCGACCCCGCACACCGCCCGCCGTCCGCCGGCCAGGCCAGCGTTCCCTCTGTGGGTGCACCGGCGGCTGCTCAGGCCGGTGCTCCGCCCGTCGAGCGAACCCCGGAGCGTTCGGCGAACCGGCCACCCGAGCGGCCCGCGCCGTCGCAGGCCCGGGCCCGCGCCGAGCGGCCCGCGCAGGTCGAGGTCGGCCGGCGCCCCGGCACCGCCGACGTCCCGATGGCGGCGCAGGGCGATCGCCCGCGGTCGCGCGTGATCGTCGCGGGGCCCCACGTGGTCGGCGGCCGGGGCGGGGACGTCCATGCGCAGACCGCGCGTGCGCCCGAGCGTTCGCCGGCCCCGCCGCCGTCGACCCCGCTGCCCCCGCGGGTGGTGTCGCCGCGACCGGCGCCGGGCGAGCACAAGCGCACCGAGCCGGTGCTCGACGCGCGCACCCAGTTCGAGCGCGAGCTCGAGCGCGCCCGCGCCCGGACCGCCGAGCGCGAGCCACGCTCCGATGAGCCGCACGCCGACAACAACGGCGAACCGGCGCCGCCCACGCGCGATCCGTCGCGTCCTGCGGTCGGCACCGTGATCACGCTCCCGCCGCGGATCAAGATCACCGAGCGCACGCCGGCCACCGGCCGTCCGCCACCGGGACCGCAGCCGGTCAACCCGATCCGCGGGCGGTTCGCGCAGCAGCAGCAGCAGCGCGGTGGCCCGCGTGGTCCGGGCGGCCGGCCCGGCCAGCACAGCGATTTCGGCCGCAAGAAGCTACCGCTCGGCAAGAAGGGCAAGCAGACCACGATCACCACGCCCGCCGAGCACAAGCGGGTGATCCGGATCGAGGACTCGATCACGGTCGCCGACCTCGCGCGCAACATGGGCATCAAGGCGCCCGAGGTGCTCAAGAAGCTGTGGGGCATGGGCATGACCGGCGTCAACATCAACGCCGCGATCGACTTCGACACCGCCCAGATCCTCGCGAGCGAGTTCGGCTACGAGGTCCAGAACGTCGCCTTCAAGGAAGAGGACGTGTTCTCCCAGAAGGTCGACGACTCCGAGCAGCTGGTGCCGCGCGCGCCGGTCGTGACGGTGATGGGCCACGTCGACCACGGCAAGACCACCCTGCTCGACTCGATCCGCAAGTCGCGGGTCGCGGCGGGCGAGGCCGGCGGGATCACCCAGCACGTCGCCGCGTACAAGGTCAGCGCGGGCGGTCACGGCGACATCGTGTTCCTCGACACACCGGGCCACGAGGCGTTCACCGAGATGCGCGCCCGCGGCGCCCAGGCCACCGACATCGTCGTGCTGGTGGTCGCGGCCAACGACGGCGTGATGCCGCAGACGCTCGAGGCGCTGGCGCACGCCAAGGACGCCGGCGTGAAGATCATCGTCACGGTCAACAAGGTCGACATGCCGGACGCGCAGCCCGACCGGGTGCGCCAGCAGCTCGCCGATCACGGCCTGATCCCCGAGGAGTGGGGCGGCGACACGATCTATGCCAACGTGTCGGCGCTGCGCGGCGACGGCATCGACAACCTGCTCGCCCAGATCGCGGCCACCGCCGAGTTCCTCGAGCTCAGGGCCAACCCGGACAAGCCGGCCGCCGGTCTGGTGATCGAGGCTCGCCTCGATCGCAACCGCGGTCCGATGGCGACCCTCCTGATCCAGGAGGGCACGCTGCGGGTCGGCGACATCCTCGTCGCCGGCCGCACGTTCGGCAAGGTCCGCGCGATGCTCGACGACCGCGGCAACGCGCTCGAGGAGGCCGGGCCGTCGACCCCGATCGAGGTGCTCGGCCTCGATGGCGTGCCCGATGCCGGCGACCAGGTCAACGCGGCCGAGGACGACAAGGTCGCCAAGCAGGTCGTCGAGCACCGCCGCCAGCAGGAGCGCAAGCGCGAGCTGTCGTCCAAGCAACGGTTCTCGCTGGAGAACCTGATGGAGCGCAACGCCGAGGGTGCGTCCAAGGAGCTCAAGGTCGTGCTCAAGGCCGACGTCCAGGGCTCGGCCGAGGCGCTCAAGGCGTCGCTGACCAAGCTGTCGACCGACAAGGTCCGGGTCAACGTGATCGCGGCGGCGGTCGGCGGCGTCACCGAGAGCGACGTCAACCTCGCCAAGGCGGGCGGCGCGATCATCGTCGGCTTCCACGTTCGCCCGGCGGGCAAGAGCAGCAAGCTCGCCGAGCAGGAGGGCGTCGAGATCCGGCTCTACGACATCATCTACGACGCGCTCGACGACGTGAAGGCGGCGATGGCCGGTCTGCTCGCGCCGATCAAGCGCGAGGTCGCGATGGGCAAGCTCAACGTCCGCGAGACGTTCTCGATCCCCAAGATCGGCACCGTCGCCGGCTGCATGGTCGTCGAGGGCAAGATCACCCGAAAGGCGCACCTGCGGATCGTCCGCGACGCGGTCCAGGTCTACGAGGGCAAGGTCGCCAGCCTGCGGCGGTTCAAGGACGACGTCAGCGACGTCCAGCAGGGCTACGAGTGCGGCGTGATGGTCGCCGGGTGGAACGAGATCAAGCAGAACGACGTGATCGAGGCCTACGAGGTGATCGAGGAGGCCGCGCAGCTCTGAGAGCGGCTCGCCGCGTCGCCGGATCGGTCCCACCGGGCGGTTCCGCCCGCGGGGGATCACCGGGGCCGGCGCCCGGGGGGGGCCGCAGCGGGTGCGCGCCGCACCGCAGCGCGGACCACTGGAGGTCAGTGCAGGTGCGGGACAGCGCTACGTGGCGGGGCTTCCTTGGCATGCCCGAAGTACCCGGGGTAGGGTGAAGTTGTGTACGTCGGCATGGCCCGGATCAGCTTGCTGCTCGCTGATGCCCGCTCGCTGAAGGACAAGCGCATGGTCATCCGGCGGATCAAGGACCGCGTTCGCGACCGGATCGGCGTGTTCGTCAACGAGGTCGGCTCGCCGGACGTCAAGGACTCGTGGCGGCGCGGCGAGCTCGGCGTCGCGGTCGCCAGCAGCGATCGCCAGAAGGCGCTGGCGCTGATCGACGAGGTCGTCCGGATCGCGATGTCCGCCGGCGGGGCCGAGATCACGGCGATCGCCAGGGACGCGATCACCTTCGACGCCGAGCCAGCGCCGGCCGCGGCCGTCGACGACCAGCTGGGTGATCGCACCGGGTCAGGCGACAAGGCGGTCGCGCAGGCCGGCGACGACTGGGTCCCCGCGGCCTGGCGGGAGGAATAGCCGGTGAGCCAGCGCAAGCAACGCGTCGAGCACGGCCTGCGCGACGTCCTGACCGAGCTGATCGCGCGGGACGTCCGCGACCCGCGGGTCCGCGCCGCGACGCTGATCACCGTCACCCGGGTCGAGCTCAACGTCGACCTGTCGGTCGCGACGGTCTACGTCTCGATCATCGGCGACGACGCCACCGCCGACGGGGCGCTCGCGGGGCTCGCCAAGGCCGCCGGCTTCCTGCGCGGCCCGGCCGGCCGCGAGCTCCACCTGCAGCACGCGCCCGAGCTGCGGTTCCGGCGCGACGTGTCGATCGACATGTCCGAGAAGCTCGCCGCGATCATCCGCGACGACGAGGACCGGGCACGCGAGGCGGGCCGCGAGCCGGGCCGCGAGCCGGGCCGCGAGCCGGGCGCGCCGGGATCGGCCCCGGTGTCCCAGCCCGACGGCGCCGGGGACGGCGGCGCCGAGGGCGGCCCGGGCAGCGACGAGGGGCCGGCGTGACCGATCCGCCCCGCCGCGTGACCGCCCCGCTGGAGGTGCCGAGCGCCGAGGACATGCTGCAGCGCGCGTGCGCCGAGCTGCGCCGCGCCGAGCGCGTCCTGCTCACCAGCCACCGCCGCCCCGACGGCGACGGCACCGGCTCGATGGCCGGGCTGGCCTCGCTGCTCCGCGCGCGGGGCAAGACCGCGGTGATCTACTCGGTCGACCCGATCGCGCGGCGCTACAAGTGGCTGCCGCTGGTCGGCTCGACGGTCCAGACCATCCCGTTCGACGAGCGGTTCGACTGCACGGTCGTGGTCGACTGCGCCGATATCACGCTGCTCGGCGACACGCTGCCGCCGCGCGAGGTCTGCGGCCACCTGATCACGCTCGATCACCACGCCAGCGGCCACCCGTTCGGCGACATCGCGGTGTGGGACCCCATGGCGGCCGCGGTCGGCGTGCTGGTCCACCGGATCGCCGTGCGCGAGGGCTGGCCGATCACGATCGAGGCGGCGGTCCCGCTCTACGTGTCGCTGATCAGCGACACCGGCGGGTTCCGCCATGCGAACACCAACGCCGAGGTCCTGTCGGTCGCGGCCGAGCTGATCCGGGCCGGGGTCGTGCCGTCGGCGATCGCGGCCTCGCTCGAGGAGCGGCCGAGCCCGGGCAAGCTGCGGCTGCTCGGTTCGGTGCTTGCGACGCTCGAGCTGCACTGCGCCGGCCGGGTCGGCATGCTGACCGTGACCACCGACATGGTCGAGGGCGCCCGCGCGTCGTGGGAGGACATCGAGGGCATGGTCAACTGGGCGCGCAACGTCGAGGGCGTCCAGGTCGGCGTGCTGCTCACCACCGCCAAGGGCGGTGGTGTCCGGGTCTCGATGCGGTCGCGCAGCGAGAAGGTCGACGTCGGCAAGGTCTGCCTGGCGCTCGGCGGCGGCGGTCACCCCGGCGCCGGGGGCTGCCACATCACCGCCGATCTCGCCGTCACCAGGGACCGCGTGGTGCGCGCGCTCGACCAGGCGTTCAACCGCAACACCCGCCCGGTGCTGGAGCCGTCGCCGGAATCCGCCGGCGAATGATCGCGGCCGCGCGCGGAGCCATGCACGGCAACATTCACGGCAACATTCACGGCAACATTCACGGCATCCTTGTCCTCGACAAGCCCGCCGGGATGACGTCGGCCACCGCGGTGGACCACGTACGCCGCACGCTCGGGATCTCGCGGGCCGGCCACGGCGGGACGCTCGACCCGATCGCGACCGGCGTCCTGCCGATCTGCCTCGGCGCCGGCACCAAGCTCGCGCAGTTCCTGCTCGCCGAGGACAAGGCGTACCTCGCCGAGGGGGTGCTCGGGATCGAGACCGACACGCTCGATCGCACCGGCCGGGTGGTCGCCGAGCGCCCCGGGGCCGCGGTGTCGCGCGAGGCGCTCGCCGAGGCGCTCGCCGCGCACCTCGGCGAGCAGACCCAGATCCCGCCGATGTACTCGGCGATCAAGCAGGGCGGGGTCCGGCTCTACGATCGCGCGCGGGCCGGGGAGGAGGTCGAGCGCGCGCCGCGCCCGATCCGGATCGACCGCCTGGAGCTGCTGGCGTTCGAGCCGCCGCGGTTCCGGATCGCGGTCGCGTGCAGCAAGGGCACCTACGTCCGGAGCCTGATCGCGGATCTCGGCACCGCGGTGGCGGCCGGCGCGCACCTGGCCGAGCTCCGCCGGATTCGCAGCGGCCGGTTCTGTATCGAGCAGGCGGTGACCCTGGATCGGCTGGGTGAGGCCGAGCTCGTGCCGCCGGAGCACGCGCTCGACCTGGAGCGGGTCACCGTGCCGCGCGCGCTGGTCGCGCCGGTGCTGAGTGGCGTCCAGCTCCCCGCCGCCACCTGGGATACAATCACCGGGCGATTTCAGATACTTGATGAGGATTGCCGGCTCCTGGCGGTGGCGCACACCGAGGCCGGACGCACGGTCTACGACCGCGTGTTTCCGGAGCTGGTCGGCCGCGGTTCGGGCGCCCTCGGCGCTTGACGCTCGGCTCCCTTTCCCCCAATCTGCGCTCGACCGCGGCGCACGTTCCACCCGGGACGCGCCCGCCGGCGACTGGAGTACCGATGCCTGTTTCCACCGTACGCAAGGCCGAGACGATCTCGAAGTTCCAGCAGCACCAGGGCGATACGGGATCGCCCGAGGTCCAGGTCGC
>JBGQCL010000238.1:0-17474 GCA_041495365.1 Kofleriaceae bacterium
CCGTCCCCGCTCGGCCTGCACAGGCGGGCGATCCACCCCTCCGCGCGCCGCCTCGCGCGGCTCGTTGATCCACGGGGGACTTTCCCGTCCCCGCTCGGCCTGCACAGGCGGGCGATCCACCCCTCCGCGCGGCTCGTCGAGCTCCAGGAGACCTTCCAGGAGACTTTCCAGGGGACTTTCCCGTGCCTTCTCGCGCGGATCGTCACCGGACCGGGGGCCGGCGCTCCCCACCCCGGTCCCGATCGGTCCGCTCGCCCGCGGCACCAGCCCACTGCCGAGGGGCGAGCCGCTGCCGCCGGCCGGTCCGCTGCCGCCGGCCGGTCCGCTGCCGCCGGCCGGTCCGCTGCCGCCGGGCAATGAATCGCTGCGCCACAGCTCGGTCCAGCCGCCGCCGGACTGCGACCCAGCGCTGCCCCCCGCCTCGAGCGGGGCCACGGGCGGCGGGCCGAGATCGAGCCACGGCTCGGGCTTCTCGCCGAACTGCTGGCGCATGTACGCCGCGATCGCCGAGCTCGACGCTGTGAGCCCCAGCTTCTCGGCGACCTCGTCGATCGCCCGGCGCAGCTCGTCGGCGGTCGGGAACCGCCGCTCGGGATCGGGCGCGATCGCGCGCATGATGACCGCCGACAGCTCGGCGGGGAGATCCGGCCGGCGGGCCTGCGGCGGCGGCACCCGGCCGTTCACGATCTGGTCCATCACCAGGTAGTCGTTCGTGCCCTTGAACAGCCGGGTCGTGGTCGCCAGCTCGTACAGCACGATCCCGAGCGAGTACACGTCGCTGCGCCGGTCGATCTCGGCGCTCTTGCACTGCTCGGGGGACATGTACGAGATCTTGCCCTTGAGGTTGCTCGACCGGGTCTCCTGGCGCGCCGACGCCTTGGCGATCCCGAAGTCGACGATCTTGATCGAGCCGTCGTAGCCGACCAGGATGTTCGACGGCGAGATGTCGCGGTGCACGATGCCGAGCGGCCGCTTGTCCGGCCCGCGCCGCTCGTGCGCGTAGTGCAGCCCCGCCGCCGTGGCCGACACGATCGCCATCGCGTAGCCCAGCGGCACGTGCTGGCGCGACCGCGACGCGGTCAACAGGATCGCCCGCACGTCCTCGCCGTGCAGGTACTCCATCGCGATGAAGTACTCGCCGCCGGCCTCGCCGATGTCGTGGACCTGCACGATGTGCTGGTGGTGCAGGTTGGCGGCGAGCCGCGCCTCATCAAGGAACATCCGGATGAACCGCAGGTCCTGGGCGTTCTCGGGCTTGATCCGCTTGAGCACGACGTGGCGCTCGAAGCCCTCGATCCCGTCGGTCCGCCCCAGCAGGACATCGGCCATGCCGCCCGACGCCAGGTGCTTGAGCACCTCGTACCGGCCCAGTCGAGCTGCCATGGGACAGCAGCGTAATCAAATCGCACCAGGCCGCCAACCACCCAGCGCGCCGCGGCCTCCCACCCTACATGTATGCGACGCTCGGCGGAAGCACGGCTCCTTCCGCATCCGGAATACCTCGTAGGCCGTGCGTGGCGAACGCTCCCACCATGTGCGCGGTGAAATTTGCCGGTGATCCTGCAACCAGGACGCATGCGGTCGCGGCGCCTACATCGCCTCCACGATCAGGTAGGCGGCGCCGGCTTGTCCGATCCGGCGGTGCGCCGGGCGGCCCGCGCGGCGCGAGCGGCCCCGCGATCGGCCTCACGCTTCTGCTGGAGGTCGAACTGGTTGCGCGCGGCGCGGGCGCCGAGGATGAAGCCGAGGAACATCCCGACCATCAGCGCCGCGGGGATGAAGATGATGTGGGATGCGCTCACGACCGGCCCTCCGCCGGCTTGTCCGACGCGGCGGCGTCGAGATCGCGGCGCAGCTGCACGATCTCGGCCTGCAGCGCCTGCTGGCGCCGCCACAGGAAGATCACGAACCCCGCGGCGATGATCCACATCGCGGCGTACCCGTAGATCACGTGGCGCTCGTTCTTCTGGACGCGGGCGTACGCTTCGGTGTGGGCGGCCAGCGTGTCGGCGTCGCGCTTGAGCGCGGCCTTCTCGTCGGCGATCTTGACGATCTCCGCCTCGAACTTCGGATCGGCGTTCATCGCGGCCGTGCACTGCGCGCGCGCGCCGGCGACGTCGGCGGGCGCGGCCGGCGGCGCGGGAGGCGGTGCGGGAGGTGGAGCGTCGGTCGCGGCGGCGGGGGCAGCCGGCGATGCCGCCCCGGACCCCGCGGCGGGCTGTCCGGCGGCCGCGCCGGCGAGCCCGGCGACCACGAACCACGGGACGATCAGCTTGGTCAAGAGATGGGTCATTGCAGCACTCCTAGATCGAGACCACGTTCGCGGAGCTCGCGGAGCTCGCGCTCGGCGTGCGTGCTCTGCACCCGGCTCACCACCAGCGCGATGTACCAGCAAGTGAAGCTCGCGACGGTCAGCCAGAACGTACCTTTCATGCCGGGCCCGAGCGTCGCGACCACGCCGCTGGCGCCGGCCGCCGGGTGCGAGTCCTTGCCGACCATCGTGTAGACGAACCAGCAGCTGACGCCGCCGAAGATCGCCATGCCGGCCGTGATGCGGTCCGCGCTCGGCCCGGCGAACCGCCGCACCACGACATAGCCGACCAGGACCAGCCACAACAGCAGCGTGATCGTCAACCGCGGCTCCCCGTTCCACCACACGTCCCACGCGGCCTTGGCCCAGATCGAGCCGCTGAGCAGCGCGATCGCGCCGAACGCGACCGCGACGTCGACCGACGCGCTGGCGATGTCGTCCCACATCGAGGCCCGCGCCTGCACGAAGCGGACGATCGCGCCGCGCGATCGTCGGAGGATCGCCGGCGGCAGCGGCTCGGCGCCCGGCGCCACCTCCGGGTCCGGCACCGTCCGGGACAGCAGGAACAGGATCGAGGCCACTCCCGCTGACACGACCGCGATGATCATCAGCATCGCGTGGGCGGTGTGGAAGTAAAAGATCTTCTGGTTGAAGAACAGGCTGGAGCCGTTGAGCTTGCCGTCCTCGTTGAGCCCGAACTGCAGCGGGGCCTGAAAGAAGATCGAGTAGAGCGATGCCGCGAAGCCGGCGGCGGCGAGCACGGCGAACACCGGGGTGATGAACTTCTTCATGTCATTCCTCTCGGGCCTCGCATGGCATGCCAGCGGTCACTCGATCACGAGGGACTCGAAGATCCATACCGAAACTACCAGGAATGCGGCGTCATAGATTCCAAGGAACTGGATCCAGTACCACGCCCCGTCGAGGTTCGGCGGGTCCGCGATCAGCCCGGCGGTGCACTTGGTCCCGGCCCCGAACAGCGGGATCAGCAGGGGGTAGAGGATCACCGGGAGCAGCACGTCGCGCGACCGGACCTTGAGCAGGGTCGCGGCGAACACCGAGCCGGTGACCGAGATCCCGACCGCGCCGAGCACCACGATCAGCACCAGCGGGAGCGGGTGCGCGAACAGCGCCACGTTGAGGAACACCGCGAGCAGCGGCGCGCACACCACCGCGACCGCGAGCACCATCAGCATGGTCGCGACCGCCTTGCCGAGGAACACCGCGAGCCGCGGCACCGGGGCGAGCAGCAGCGCGCGCATGGTGTCGTTCTCGCGCTCGCGGTCGAACGCGCGGCCCAGCCCGATCGTGCCGGTGAACGCGATCGCGGTCCACAGCATGCCGGGCAGCGAGCCGCGCACGGCGCGCATGTCGAGCGGAAACGCGATCGCGAAGATCACGACGAGCAGCGCCCCGAAGAACGCCATGGTGTAGAGGATCTCGCGGCTGCGCAGCTCGATCCGCAGATCCTTCCACGCGACCCGCGCGGCGTGGCGCACCAGCGACCTCACGTCGCCTCCGGCGCCCCGGGACACGCCGGGGGACACGCCGGGGCACACGATACTCGTGGGGTCGCGGCGGCCAGCACGGGGGGCACGGAGATCGGGAAAGGCACGGGAGCACGGGGGGCCACGTCAGTTGGCGTGGCGATGATAGACGTCCTTGAGCTGATCGTAGGTGTACGCGCCGCGCTCCTCGAATACCAGCTGGCCGCGCCGCAGGATCGCGACGTGGTCGGTCCGGCCGGCGATCGCCTCGAGGTCGTGGGTCACCACCACGACGATCGCCCCGGCGTCGCGCAGCTGGCCGAGCTGCTCGCCGAGCGTCAGCGCGCCGTCGCGGTCCAGGCCGGTGAACGGCTCGTCGAGCAGCAGCAGCGACGGCCGGGTGAGCAGCGCGCGCGCCAGGGCGAGGCGCTGCAGCATGCCGCGCGAGTAGGTCCGGGCCGCGCGATCGCGCGCCTTGCGGTCGAGCCCGACCCGGTCGAGCACGCCGTCGAGCACCGCCGCGCTGCCGTCGATCTCGTACAGCCCGGCGATCAGCGCGAGGTTCTCGCGCGCGGTCAGCTCGCCGTAGCACATCGAGGCGTGCGCCAGCATGCCGATCTCGCGCCGGACCGCGGCGCCGGTCAAGGCGCTGCCGCGCGAGCGGTACGCGACCGATCCGGCCGTCGGCCGGACCAGGGTCGAGACGATCCCGAGCAGCGTGGTCTTGCCGGCGCCGTTGTGGCCGAGCAGCGCGCACATCGAGCCGGCCGCCAGGTCGAGCGACACGCTGGCGAGCGCCCGCTCGCTGCCGTAGCGCTTGGCGACCTTCCGGATCTGGACCTGGTCGATCCCCCCATTCCCCTGCTCCGTGTGGGTTGTCACGCCGCCCCGGCTAGCCCCACAGCTGCTCGAGCTCGGCGAGCAGCTGTTCGCGGCGCCGCGGGTTGGCGCTGCTTGCGCCGGACCGCTCGAGCTCGACCAGCTCATCGAGCAGGCGCTGGCGGCGGGCCTCGGCCTCGGCCTCCGCCGCCGCCGCCTGCGCCGGACGGCGGCGCGCGGCCAGCGCCAGCGCGAGCCCGGCCAGCATCACGCCGACCACGAGCACGCCGACGATGCCCTGCACCCAGGCCCGCCACTGCGGCGCCGAGGGCAGGCCGTCGACCGCCATCGCCATCGACAGGCCCTTCTTGATCGTGATCGGCCCCAGGATGTAGAACGTGCCCTGCGGCACGGTCCGGCTCTCGGCGCGGACGCTCGGCGGGGTCTGCAGCGTCATCCCGGGCGTCTGCTTGATCACGAGCTCGCTCTCGAACGCCCCGAGCGGCAGGTCGAGCGCCCACGCAGCCCGGCCGGCGTCGACCGGCAGGAAGAACGCGGCGCGGAACGGGCGGCCGCCCGGCGGGATCGGACGGATGATCCGGTAGCCCTCGCCCGGCACGACCGCGACCTCGGCCTGGTCGCTGTCGGCGAGGATCGCTCCGGTGAAGCCGTGCGGCATCGGCACGAGCAGCCCGTCGGGCCCGCCGCGGTACGGCGCCCACGAGTAGTTGGTGACCTCGAACTTGCCGCGCACCGCGAACTTCTCGTCCTCGGGATCGCCGTCCAGCTGGAACCGGAACAGCACGCGCGGGAACACGTAGATCGTGACCTTGGTCCCCGCGCCGTCGAGCAGCTGGAACGGCATCGAGCGGTAGTGCTGGCCGCGGTCCTCGCACTCGGCATAGACCACCTGGCCCGGAGCCAGAGCCAGAGGGTGACTCCCCGCGACGTCGAACATCGCCTGCGGCCGGCCGCTGTCGCTCCAGTGCGCGCGGATCACCAGCTTGCCGCCCGACTTGGCGAGATCGATCGGCGGCGACACCAGCTGGCGGCCGTTGATCGTCAGCACGACCTTCTGCGGCTCGCTGGCCTGGATCGCCATGCGCACGGTGCCGTCGGCGCCGGTCGCCGAGGTCAGCCCGTGGGTCGCGTCGTTGCTGCTCGCCGGGAGCACCCGGACCGCGAGATCGCGGAGCGGCTCCTCGATCTGTCCCGGGCCGCCGACGACCTGGACGTCGAGCGTGCCGGCGGGCAGGCTGGGATCCGGCGAGAACTGCGGCTCGGCCTGGACGCGCGACGGGTCCGGCGCCGACTCCGGCCGGGTCTCGCCCAGCAGCTTCCGGGTCGCCGCGTCGACCAGCGTCACCTTCGCGTTCAGATCGCCGATGCCCTCGAGCACGACCCGGACCTTGCCGGCCGGCGTCGCGATCGGCTGATCGGCCTTGGCGAAGTCGTCGATCACCGGCGCCGTCGAGTCGCGCTTCTCGCTCGACAGCACCAGCCGCACGCCGACCTGCGACGCGAGGACGACGTGGGTCGAGATCAGGCGGTCGACCGCGCCGTTGCGCGGCAGCAGCGCCATCGCGAAGTACGACGTCCCGCCGCTGCGATCGAGGTCGGCGAACTTGACCCGGCCGTCGGCGTCGGTGTTCTGCACCTGGTAGCTGACCGTGTCGTCGGCGGCGTAGCCGGCCAGCCCGACCGGCACGCCCGCGGGCGAGTCCTTGAGGTCGTTGTAGGTGACGCGCACGGTGATCATGCCCGGAGGATCGGACTGCTCGCCGCGCGGCTCGCCGCTCATCGAGCGCGGGCTCGGCATGCCGCCGGCGCCGCCCGCGAACGGCGCGCCGCCCGCCCCGCCCTGCCACGGCTTGGTCGAGATCAGGACGCGCATGCCGCCGCTGTCGGGGATCGCGAACTCCGAAGACGGGTGCTCGGTCTTGTCCTCGTCGAGCGCCTTGGCGACCACGGTCGCGCCGACCGGCAAGCCGGGGAACGTGGCGCGGCCCGCCGAGTCGGTGCGCGCCTGGCGCGGCGTCCCGTTGACCACCAGCGTGACGTCGGTCCCGACCACCGGCGACGACGCGCTGCCGGCGACCACGCGCACCGAGACCGTTCCGACCGCCAGGTCCGGCGACGGCAGCGGCCTGCCGAGCGCGGCGGCCATCTGCGCCGCGGCCGGTGCCACGTCCAGCGCGACCCCGGCGAGGCCGAGGCCGATCCCGAGGCCGAGAACGAGCACCAGCGATGGCCGGCGCGGCGCCGCAGGGCGCACCGCGCGGGTTCGGCGGATCATGATGTTGCCTCCTTGGCCGGCTCGTCGTGCCCTGACTCGAGGGCAGTCGTGCTGTCGGCGTCGAGCTCCTCGTCACGCGGCCTGGCCGGCTTCGCGGCCGGGTCGGCAGCGCCGGCCTCGCCGGCTTCGGTCGTGGCTTCGGTCGTGGCTTCCGGCGTCGCGGCTGCCCGGCCGTCCGCCTTGACCTCCGGCCTGGCGTCCTGCTTCAGCTTCGGCTCCGGCCGGGCCTTGGCCGCCTTGCCCTCGAGCTGCACCCGGGCGCGGACCTCGCGCAGGATCTGCTCGCGCACCGTCCCGATCCCGCCGTGGCCGAGCAGGTCGATCTCCTTGATCACCTCGATCGCGCGCGCCCGGTAGCCGCGGATCATGTCGTCGGCGTCGCGCCGGGACAGCTTGCCCATGTCGCGATCGAACTCCGCTTCCTTGATCGCCTTGAGCAGCGTGCGCTTCTCGCGCTCCAGCTCGCCGAGCGCCCCGGTCGGCTTGGCCCAGGTCGAGTCATCCTCGTCCTCGGAGCTGTCGACCGCCGCCGCGCCGGTCCGCCACAGGTTGTAGATCGTCAGGATCACGGCGAGGTAGCCGAGGCAGACGAACGCCGTCGGCGCGGTGAGGTGGAAGTGGTTCTGCCAGGCGATGAACAGCCAGCCGATCACCAGGATGGCGGCGACCACGCCGCGCCGGGCCCATCGCATCGTGTCGGAGGAATCCGTCATGTGATTCACACTCGGGTTCTGTGTCGCTGATCTCGGCGCGGTCAGTCGGTGTCCGCGAGCTCGTCATCGAGCTTGTCGGCATAGGACTCGTCCTCGGACACCGCGGCGGCCACCCCGGGGGGCGTCGCCGCGACCGCCGAGCCCCGGCCGATCCAGCGCCGGCCGACGGTCACCAGCAGGGCCAGGCTGCCGAGCACCGCGAGCGACGGCAACAGCCACGAGAACTTGGTGCGCGGGGTCCCCAGCACCTGCTCGCCGCCGTAGGTCTTCACGAAGTCGTCGAGCACCGCCTCGTAGGCTGTGTCGCGGCCGGCCTCGGTGGTGAGGTTGAACATCGGCTTGCCGTGGCCGTCGACCTTGCCGAGGAGGTCCATCACCTGGCGGCGCAGCTGCGCGGCGCTGCCGCACTTGCAGTTGAAGATGTCCTCGCGCGCGCAGCCGCAGATGCACAGCAGCTCCTTCATCGCGCGCTCCTCGGTCGGGTTGGTCGGCCGGTTCATCGCCGCGTAGCCGATGCCGTCGGTGCCCATCCCCATGCCGGCCTGGACGTGCTCGGCGGGCGGCGCCGCCGCCTGGGCCTGGCTCGCGATCCCCAGCACCGCCGCGCACGCCAGCGCGATCACCACCGACAGGTCGGCGGCGCGGCCGAGCCGGGTCAAGCGCGGACGCGACAGCCGGTCGACCACGGTCTGCGGGATCAGGCAGATCAGCGTGCCGAACGCCAGGATCATGAACCCGAGCCACACCCACAGGATGTGGGGGTTGATGTAGACGCGCAGGTTGGCAAGCCCGGAGTCGAGGTCGTAGCCGGTCAGCACGAGGTAGACGTCGTTGCCGAACACCTCGCCGAGCTCGCGCGCGACCACGGTGTCGCCGCGCAGGACGTCGATCGCGCCGGCGCGCACGAGGATCGCGACCTCGGTCGTCGCCTGGCCCTCGCCCTTGTGGTAGTCCCGCTTCGCCGGGTAGGCCATGTCGATCTTCTTGCCGGCGTGGAACACCGTGACCTCGGCGGCCACCTCGTCCATGTGGTCGTTGGTCGTGTGGATCAGCCGCTCGTACTCGAACTCGTACTCGCCGAACACGAACCGCGTCTTCGACTTGTCGCCGCCGGCCAGCGTCGCGGCGGGCTTCTCGATCGTCCGGTCGAGCATCCGCTCGTAGGCCTTGCCGGCGAACCCGAAGAACATCACGGCGATCCCGAGGTGGACGATGTAGCCGCCGTACTTGCGGCGCTTGGACAGCACCAGGCCGAGCAGCGAGGTCATCGCGTCCGATCCGGACTGCCGGCGGCGGACCCCGACGCCGCGCCAGTACTCCTGCACGATCGATGCGATCGTGAAGGCGACCAGCCCGAAGTTGATCAGCGTGACCGGCAGCTGGATCATGTCGGAGAAGATCGCCGACAGGTGCTTGGTCTCGGGGAACACCAGCACCATCGCGAGGATCGCCACCCCGGCCGCGACGCTCGGCCACAGGAACTGCGAGTACAGCCGCTCGCGGGTGGTCTTGCGCCAGGCCAGCAGCGGCGCCGCCCCGGCCATGAACAGCAGGATCAGGCCGAGCGGCGTCATCGTCTTGTTGAAGAACTCGATGCCGACCGCCATCCGCGAGCCGTCGAGCGCCTCGGAGATCGTCGGCAGCAGGGTCAGGAACATCACGACGAACACGCAGGTCAGCAGGATCCAGTTGTTGACCAGGAACGCGAACTCGCGCGAGATGAACGACTCGAACTGGACCCGCGACGCGAGCTTGTTCGAGCGGTAGACCAGCAGGCCGATCGACACCACGAGGATCAGCACGAGGAACGCGACGAACTGCAGCGCGAGCACGTTGTCCTCGCCGAACGCGTGGACCGACTGCACGATCCCCGCGCGGGTCATGAACGTGCCGAAGATCGTGAAGAAGAACGTGACGATCACGAGCAGCATGTTCCAGCGCTTCATCATGCCGCGCTGCTCCTGGATGATCGCCGAGTGCAGGAACGCGGTCGCGGTGAACCACGGGATGAAGCCGGCGTTCTCGACCGGGTCCCACGCCCAGTAGCCGCCCCAGCCGAGCTCCTCGTAGGCCCACCGGCCGCCGAGGATCAGGCCGAGCGACAGGAAGCCGAAGCAGATCAGCATCCAGACCCGGACCGAGCCCAGCCACAGGTCGTCGAGCCGGCACGACGCCAGCGCGCCGATGCCGAACGCGAACGGGATCGTCGCGGCGACGAAGCCGGTGTACAGCGACGGCGGATGGATCACCATCCAGTAGTTCTGGAGCAGCGGGTTCAGGCCCTTGCCCTCGACCGGCGGCGCGGTCAGGAACGTGGTGAACGGGTTCTTGGTGAAGATCAGGAGCGACAGGAAGAACACCTGCACGACCATGATCGTCGCGACCACGTAGCCGATCATGTCGCGGTGGCGCCGGTGGTTGACGACGATCGCGACCGTCGAGAACAGCGCCAGCACGAGCACCCACAGCAGCAGCGAGCCGTCGAGCCCGCCCCAGAACGAGGTGACCTTGTACCAGGTCTCCATCGTGGTATCGCTGACCGAGGCGACGTACTTGATCGTGAAGTCGTGCGTGACCATCGCGTAGATCAGCAGCACGGACGCCAGCGTGATCAGCGCGGCGAACCCGTACAGGCCGTACACCGACGAGTTGACCAGGCGGCTGCTCTTGCGGGCGTTGCCGGCGATGCCGGCGGCGACGCACCAGGCGGCGACCGCGTAGCCGGCCAGCAGGGCGATCGTGCCGACCAGCGCGATCGGCGAGAACGGTGTGGGGTCGTTCACCATCGCCTCACTTGTACTGCGGAGTTGACGGTTGCAGCTCGATGCGCTTGTCGCCGTACTTCGACGGACACTTCGCCATCAGCTCCGACGCCTGGACGACGTACGGCATGTCGGACTCGATCGCCACGCCGAGCTTCTGGGCGAGCGGCCGGAAGTCGGCGGCCGGAACCAGGTGGCCGGTGGCGACCACCTCGGACTCGTCCTTGAACGTGTCCGGCTTGGGCCCCGCGCTGAACACCCGGATCTTCTTGCCCTTGCTCTGGAGCACGAAGGTCCGCTGGGTCTCCTGATTCTCGATCTTCTCCACGATCGTGCCGGCCTCCACGACGCCGTGGACCTTGAGCTCCTTGCCGGTCCACTCCGGCAGCTCCTTGGCCATCAGCTCCTCGACGTGGAAGTAGCGCTCCGCGCTCGCCGATGACCGCAGGACGAACGCGATCCCGCCCACCGCGACCGCACCAGTCAGGACGATTTTTCCCAGCGTGCTTCTGTTCATAGGGTTGGCCTCCACGGAGCCGCGGCGGGTCCGGCGACTGGGAAACCGTAGCATGATCAGAACCATTCCCGCGCGCGCCCACCCGCGGCCGAAACCCCAGCCGGCGACGATTTTCTGAGGCCGCCGGGCATCGCTTCTCGACAATTCGCGCAGCCCATGCGCCGTCAGCGGCGCGCGTCACGCCGGCCGCGTGAGCGTATCTCGCGGCACCGCGTCGCACCTCGGCGATCGCTGGACGCCCGCTCGGTGGATAAGACGCGCGAGAGGCGCCTAGCCACCGATGCCGATCATGTGCTTGTGCGGCGCTCCGGTGCCGGTGCGCTCGAACGTGTGCCCGGCGCGCTTGCCGGTCACCGACGCCGCGATCGCACGCACCACGTCGTCGTCGCTGCCGCCGCCGCGGATCACGTCGCGCAGGCTGATCGCGTCGTCGTGGCCGAGGCAGGCGTGCAGCGCGCCGGTCGCGGTCAGCCGCAGCCGGTTGCAGTCGTCGCAGAAGTGCTCGGTCATCGCCGAGATGATGCCGACCTCACCGCCGGTGGCCGCGACCCGCCAGTAGCGCGCCGGGCCGGCGTCGCGCCCCGCGCGGTCGGCCGGCACCAGCGCGCCGAGCGCGGCCTCGAGCGCGCGCCGGATCGCCGCCGCCGGCAGCTCCGCCTCGGGCGCGTACAGCGCGCCATCGGACATCGGCATGTGCTCGATGAACCGCGGCGTCGCACCGCGCGACCACGCGTGCTCGCACAGCGCGACCAGCTCGTCGTCGTTGACCCCGCGCAGCGCCACCGCGTTGGTCTTGACCCGCATCCCCGCCGCGACCGCGGCGTCGAGCCCGGCCAGGACGCGAGCGAGGTCGCCGCGGCCGGTCAGCGCGCGGAACTTCGCGGCGTCGAGCGTGTCCAGCGAGACGTTGATCGCCGACACCCCGGCCGCCGCGAGCGGCGCCGCGAGCTCGCGCAGCAGGTGGCCGTTCGACGTCATCACGACCTGCTCGATACCGGGCAGCCGCCCGATCCGGCCGGCCAGCTCGACGATCCCCTTGCGCACGGTCGGCTCGCCGCCGGTCAACCGGACCTTGCGGACCCCGAGCCGCGCGAACAGCCCGATCAGCCGCTCCAGCTCCTCGAACGTCAGCACCGCGGCCCGCGGCTCGAACACCAGCTGGTCGCCGAGCTCCTCCGGCATGCAGTACGAGCAGCGATAGTTGCAGCGGTCGGTGACCGATACCCTCAAATAACTGATTCTGCGAGAGAAATTATCCAGCAGCGGGTCGGCGGGCAGCGCACCAGCGGCCCCCACATCGCCCCGAAAGGCTCCGGGAGCGACCGCACCGATCACCGGCAGACGGATGATGGCCATGGCAAAAAACCGCACCCGCAGTGGACCGTGTGAGCGAGCCTACGTCAAGCGCGCGATCTCGTTACCGCAACGCAAACGCAAAGCGCTTGACAGATCGCGACAAAAACCGCATCTATCCCCCGGCTCTCAGAATGTGGAGCAGGAGAACGCATAGCCTTGATGACACAGAACCGAACGGACACCACGCGCCTGAACAACCTGTGGGTCCTGCTCGTGCAGAACGACGGTGAGCTGACCACGCAAGACGCCGAAGGGCGGGTCCCGATGCTGGCCCGCAGCGGCAACGACCAGAAGTACCTGCTGGTGTTCAAGAACGTCGTCAAGGCGCGGCAGTTCCTGTCGAGCCAGGCGGTCCACGACGCCGAGCCCCGCATGGTCGTGCGCGGCAACCACGACGACATCGTGCGGATCGCCAGGTCCGCCGGCGTGGTCGGCACGCTGCTCGACTACGATCCGGCGACGCAGAAGTACGCGTCCTCCGGCGCCCTGGCCTGATCGGCGTTGAACGGCCGCGCAAATGCGGCGCGTCGAACATGCCAGGCTCGTCTCATGGCGAGCGTCGAGGAGCACGTCCAGGCATTGTTGCAACTTCCGTCGGAAGATCGCGCACGTGCGGTTCAGCTCCTGCTGGAGAGCCTCGACAGGGACCCCGAGGATCCAGAGGCGGACGCGCGGTGCGCAGCCGAGCTCATCGGACGCGCTCGCGCAGTCATCGATGGCACCGATGAGGTGAAGCACCGGGTCGAGCAGGCCTGGGCCGTGGAGATCGAGCGCCGGCTGTCGAGGATCGATGCAGGTCAGGCGAAGCTGGTGTCGATGGATGAGGCGGTCATCCGGTTGCAGCGCGCCGCGCGGGGTCAATGACCCGCGAGGTCGTCATCGACGAGGACGCCAGCGCAGAAACAGAAGCAGAGACGCGTTACTACCGCGAACGCGGTGGACGACCTGTCGCACTGCGGTTCGCCGCCGAAGTCGAAGAGATCTATCGTGGTCTGGCGGGCGGTCGCTCCTCCATCGCTGAGCGGCGGGCGGCATTGGAGTTGATCGCGCGGCCGCACGAGCAAGCCGGCTTGCCCGTTGAGTGTCGGCCGAGCGCCGCGCCGCACTGTCTCCGCAGACTGTCTCCTTGTTGATGGAACACCTGAGACACCGATGGAACACCGGAGACACTCGTGAGCTCCGTCATCCGTGATCGCATCGCTGATTGCGGCGCCGACGACGAACGTCCACGATGGGCCCCATGTTCCGGAAAGTCGTGTGTCGTATTCTCGTCATCGTCGTCGTGGCCGGGTGTGGTTCGGTGAAGTCTCCCGGCGTCCCCGCGGATGCAGGCAGTCCAGGCGGCGATGCAGGCTCGGGTAGCGCCGATGCCGGCGCGCCGGACGCTGCGCTCGCCTGCACGCCGTCGACCACGTCCTGCGCCGCCGACATGCTCTCGGTGTGCGGCAGCGACGGGCAGGTCGCGCACACCGAGACCTGCAGCCTCGGCTGCAACACCGCGGGTAACGCGTGCCTGAAGCTCGAGGCGTCCAACGGTCTGGCCAGCGCGCTCGACGGCGCGGCGACCGGTCCCGCGGTGCGGTTCGACGCCTCCACCACCGCGACGACGATCAACACCGACACCGGCGCGGTGATGCACGGCGGGGCCGCGGTGACCATCCCATCGGTCGTCGTGATCCAGCCCGGGCTGCCCAACATCCGCGCCTACCAGGTCAAGAGCCTCGTGGTGCAGAACCCGATCACGGTGTCGGGCGCCGCGGCGCTCGCGTTCGTGTCGGACGGCGACGTCACGATCTCGTCCACCATCACGCTGGCCGGCCGCAGCTTCACGCCGGGGCCCGGCGCGGTCGTCGACCGTGCCACGGCGTGCGCCGGCCGCGACATCACGATCGCCAACCAGCTGGCGCCCGGCCCCGGCGGCGGCGGGTTCGGCACCGCGGGCGCGGCCGGTGGCGCGGCCAACGGTACCGCGGGCGGGTCTCCCGGCACGGTGGCAGGCGCCGACACGCTCGTGCCGCTGCGCGGCGGCTGCGCCGGCGGGTTCGTCACCGGCTCGGGCAGCATCGCGGGCGCAGGCGGCGGCGCATTGCAGGTGTCGAGCCGGACGAAGATCACCGTCACGGTCGCCGGCATCGTCGACGCGGGCGGCGGAGGCGGCGCGTTCTTCCTGGTCGGCGGGGGCGGCGGCTCCGGCGGCAGCGTCTTGCTCGAGGCCGCGGTGGTCGCGGTCGGCGGCACGCTGGCGGCGAACGGCGGCGGCGGCGCGTGCGGCGTGACCTCCGGCGAGGACGGCCGGACCGCCCCGCGCGCGGGATCGACCGGGCTGGCCGCGCTCGGCGGGGCGTGCAGCGATCCCTCGCAGGGTAGCGGCGGCAACGGCGGCACCAAGGACGCCGCCCCCAGGGTCGGCGCAAACGCCACCGGGACGAGCGGCACGATCGTCGGCGGCGGCGGGGGTGGCAGCGTGGGGCGGATCCGCGTCAACACGCGCACCGGCACGTTCACCCAGACCGGCGCATTGATCTCCCCGGCGGCGAGCCTGGGTACCGCGCGCACGCGGTGACGCCGGCCGCGCCCGGCGCGCTCAGTCCCCGTACCCGGCGGTGATGATCACCTCGTCGACCTCGCCGCGGCGCGCGGCGTTGGAGTTGATCGCGCGGCTGCACTTGACGCGGTCGATCCGGAAGCCCTTGTACAGCGAGCGGATGAACGACGTGTCGCTGTTGGACAGCATGACCTGGCAGCCCCGGCCGACCAGGCCGCGGGCGACGTCGGCCAGCGCGCGCTGGTCGTCGGCGCCGAACGCGTCGGTGGTGTAGCTCGTGAAGTTGGCGGTCGGCGCGACCGGATCGTAGGGCGGATCGAAGTAGACGAGGTCGCCGCGCCGGGCATCGGCGATCGCGGCGCGGTAATCGGCGCAGCGCAGCACGGCGCGGGCGAGCACCGCGCCCGCGGCGCGCAGCGCCTGCGGCACGCAGATCGGCGGATCGGTGTAGCGGCCGATCGGCACGTTGAACGCGCCGGCGCGGTTGACCCGCCACAGGCCGTTGAAGCAGGTCTTGTTGAGGTAGATGAACGTCGCGGCGCGATCGGCCGAGACCCACGACGCCTCGCGATCGTTCCACCGCGTGCGGGTCGCGTAGTAGTGCGCCTCGCTGTGCGCCGCGCGGTGGTGCTCGAGCCGGCGGACCACCCCGGCGACGTCGCCCGACAGGCAGGTGTAGAGCCCGATCAGGTCGGAGTTGGAATCGGCGAGCACGGCGCGCTCGGGCGCGACCCGGAAGAACAGCGCGGCGCCGCCGGCGAACGGCTCGTAGTAGCGGCCGAACCTGACCGGCATCCGGGCCAGCAACTCGGGCAGGAGCTTGGTCTTGCCGCCGACCCACTTGACGACCGGACCTGCAGGTGAATCCCGGAGCGCCGGGCGCGGATCGCGCTTCGCGCGCGACAACAAGCGAACAGACATGTCGGCGATCGTCGGAGGTCGCGCGATCGCGGGCGAACTTTTGGCAATCGCAGTGGCACGATCCTTGTGAGGCGCGGGCTCGCGCTTCTTGATCCAGTTCAATAAGCGATCGTCCGGCGTCCGGGTTCCGGACACACCAGGCCGCACGCCGGTCCGCGGCGCCGCCGTGCCCGATCGATCCGCGCGCAGCAGCCCGAACCGCGATCGCCCGGGCGCTCGATCCGGATCGCGCGGTAGACCGCCCCTACGCTTGCCTGGCCGGCTGTCGATTGCCGCCCGGCCCGGCCGATCCTGGATCACTGCCTGCCGCGGCCGCACGGAGGCCGAGCGTAGACGATCCTCCGCGCAAAATATTCACCTGCAATTTTTCACCCCGCGCCACGTCAGCGTCGGTGCCGACCGTCGATCCACCGCAGGAGGGCCGATGCGACCCTGTGTTACGTTCCGAGCCATGCGCCGAATGCTCCCAGTGATAGCGATGTTCCTGACCGCGAGCGCGGGTGCCGCGCTCGCCCAGCCCCGCCCGATGCCGCCCCAGCCGGTGTGGGACTCGCGCGGCTGGATCATGCTCGGCGAGCGCACCGTCAACGGCCGGGTCGATCACGACCGGATCGACGTCGGCCGCTCCGACGGCCGGTTCAGCAAGCTGACCATGGTGGTCGAGAACAGCGATCTGGAGCTGATCGACTTCCGGATCGTGTTCGGCGATCGCACCGAGTATCACCCCAAGCTCAGCTACGTGTTCCGCGAGGGCCAGCGCACGCGGGTGATCGACCTGCCGCCGAGCGAGGCGGTGATCCGGCACATCGACATCCAGTACCGCAACCTGTCGGCCGGCGAGGCCCGCGTCCAGGTCTGGGGCTTCCGCCCCGGCGGCGCCACGCCGCCACCGCCGCCCGGCCCCCCGGCACCGCCGCCCGCTCCCGCGTGGGACCCCAAGGGCTGGACCCTGCTCGGCGAGCGCACGGTCGATGGCCGGTTCGATCACGACCGGATCGACGTCGGCCGCTACGAGGGCCGGTTCAGCAAGCTCACCGTCGTGGTCGAGAACAGCGACCTCGAGCTGATCGACCTGTCGATCAAGTTCGAGCGCGGCGCGCCCTGGCACCCCGCCGTCCAGCACCTCTTCCGCGAGGGCCAGCGCACCCGCGCGATCGACTTCCCCGGCGAGGAGCGGGTCATCAAGCACATCGACTTCCGGTATCGCAACCTGCCCGGCGGCGGCCGCGCCCGGGTCGCGGTCTACGGCCTGCGCGAGGCCCCGGCCTGGGAGTCGCGGGGCTGGACGATGCTCGGCGAGCGCACGGTCGACTCCAACCGCGAGGACTACGACCGCATCGAGGTGCCGCGCAGCGAGGGCCGGTTCCGCAAGCTGACCGTGGTCGTGCTCGACGGCGATCTCGAG
The DNA here is from genome assembly GCA_041495365.1 of Kofleriaceae bacterium. Taxonomy (GTDB): domain Bacteria; phylum Myxococcota_A; class Polyangia; order Haliangiales; family Haliangiaceae; genus JABFXX01. The sequence continues at coordinate 17,133 of JBGQCL010000238.1, forward strand.
ATGCGCGACATGCTCGTCGAGCTCGGCCACGGCGAGCCGTTTCACCCCGAGATCAACGCGTTCTTCCGCGAGAACACCCGGACCCGCGTGATCGATCTTCCCGGCGAGACCCGCCGGATCCGCGGGATCCAGTTCCGCTACCGCAACTTGCCGGGCGGCGCCCGCGCCCGCGTCCAGGTGTGGGCCCGGTAGCGCGGCGCGCCCGCCGGCATGCACGCTCGCTGCACACCGGGGCCAGATCACGCCGAGCCGGGCCGCGGCCAGTCCGGGCCGAGCGAAGCCCGACGAGGCGCGCCAGAGGCGCGTCTCGGTGGAACAGCGCAGCGAGGAACGGACGGAAGA
>JBGQCL010000239.1:0-17395 GCA_041495365.1 Kofleriaceae bacterium
CGCCTGGAGGCGATCGCGGGCCACGCTCGCCACGAGATGGTCCAGGCCGGCCAGCTTGGGGGCGATGGTGCGCCGGAGCTCCGCCGCGGTGAGGTCGCGCACCGCGCACGGATCGTTGATCGCGGCGGCGTGCACGAGCACCGTGATCGGGCCGAGCTCGGCGACGGCCGACGCCAGCGCGCCGCGCAGCGCGGCAGCGTCGGTGACGTCGGCGGCGACGTGCACGGCGCGGATGCCATGGGCGGCGAACCGCGCGAGGTTCGCGGCGAGCGCCGGATCCGCGGCCGGTGCGTGACGGCCGATCGTCGCGATCCGGCACCCGGTCTGCCGCGCCAGCGCGAGCGCGCACTCCGCGGCGATCCCCTTGCCACCCCCGGTCACGGCCACGACGTCGTCCGGGCCCAGGACGAGGTCCGGCCGGGGCAGCGCGATCACCGAGAGCGCCGGCGTCACGAGCGCGCCATCGCGGTGGACGTGCACCGCGCGGAACCCGTGGACCAGACCCGCGGCCTCGGCGCGGATCGCCACGAGGGTCGGGGCGTCGAGCTCGTCGAACGAGACCGCGGTGACGGGCTCGCCGGTCTCGAGCTGCAGCGTGCGCGAGAAGCCCCCTGCGATGCGCCCTGGATCGATCATCAGGAACGGCCCCGCGGCGCGCCCTGCCTCGGCGAGCGCGGCGAGATCCCCGTCGGACACGACGATCACGGTGCCGCCGGCCGTGTCCCGGAGCACCTCCCGCACCGGGCCGATGTCCGGGCCGATCCACCGCCATCCAGCGTTCGCCGGGCGCGCCGGGCGCGCCGGGCGCGGCGGGTCGGCCGGGTCATCGACGGTGACGAACGCGCGGACCCAGCTCGCGGCGGGCGGCGGCGCGGCGGGCACCGCGGCCTCGGGGCGCGCCGGGTCGCCCAGCGCGGCGGCGATCTGGGCGAGCGTCGCGCGCGCCCATCCTGCCAGCGGTCGGGGCGGCGCGTGACCGAGCTCGCGGGCGACCCGGGTCACGAGCTGACCGATCGCGATCGAGCTCAGGTGGAGGTCCTCGAGCAGGCGCACGTCGTCGCCGATCGCGTCGAGCGGCAGCTCGGCTACCTCGGCGACGGCGCGGCGGAGCACCGCGCGCCGCTCGGAGGCAGCGCGCGACGGCGCTCGACCCGCCGGGGGCGCCGGGGCGGCGTCGGACGGGACCTGCGGTGCAGCGCCGCTCACCGGGTGGGGCGGCGCGATCGGCGCCGGGGCGGCCTCGCACGGGTTGGCGAGCAGCCGGGGGCCGGCCGCGAGATCGACCGGCTTGCACCAGCGATCGGCGAACAGCGCGGAGAGCTCCACCGCTGCCCCGAGAACCCACGCGGCGCCGAGCGCGGTGCACAGGCCGCGCAGCGAGCGCCCGCAGGCATCGACCGCGATCGCGGGGGCGGCGCCGCCGGCGACCAGCGTGGCGAGCATCCGGCCCGGCCCGACCTCGACGAACAGGTCGACCCGACCGGCGGCGCGCACCGCGCCCTCGAACCGCACCGGCGACGTGAGCTGGCGGACCAGCACGTCGCCGACCTCGCCGCACCACACCGCCCCGCTCACCGTCGAGATCACCGCGCGCGCGGGCGGCCGGGCCGGGGCGGTATCGAGCGCGCGGAGCAGCGCCGGGGCCGCTCCGGCCATGAGCGGCGAATGAAACGCGTGCGACGTCGCGAGCGGCGTGGCCGAGAACCCGTGCTCGGCCGCGCGCAGCGCGACGGCCTCGACCTCGGCGCGCTCGCCGGACACGACGGTGTGCAGCGGTCCGTTGCACGCCGCGATCACGGCGTGCGTGCCGGCGATCAGACCGCGCGCCTGCGCGGCGCTCGCGACCAGCCCGAGCATGGCGCCGGGGACCGGGCTCGCGGCCGCCATCGCGTGGCCACGCGCCGAGGCGATCCGGATCGCCTCGTCCGGCGTCCAGCAGCCCGCCCAGGCGAGCGCCGACAGCTCGCCGAGGCTGTGGCCGATCGCGACGTCGCCGATCAGCCCGGCCTGCTCGAGCACATGCGCCGCGGCGAGCGACGCCGCGACGATCGCCGGTTGCGCGTTGCGGGTATCCCTGCGGTCCCCGTCCGGGGCTGGCGCGAGGCTCCAGAGCTGCGCCGCTGCGTCGAACCGCCGCGCCAGCGCACCGCCGTCCGGCGGGACCGGCGCCGCCTGGCCGGTGAACAGCAGCCCGATGCGAGGCCGGCCGGCGCGCGCAGCGAGGAACCGGCCCCGCGCGGCATCGTGTACGGCCTGGCCGGTGCGCGCGGCCCGGGCGAGGTCGTCGAAGGCGGCCCGCGCCTCCTCGGGCGTGGCCGCGACCACCGCGGCGCGGGCGGGACCGTGTTGGGGCGCGGCCGCGAGCGCGGCTGCCAGGTCGGCCAGCTCGGCCTGCGACGCACCGGCGACGCGCGTCGCCAGTGCCTGCGCCCGCGCCGCCAGCGCGGCCGGATCCGCAGCCGACACGGCGAGCAGCTCCACGTCCTGCGGGGTCGCCGCGAGCCGCCGGGCCGCCGACACCGATGATGAGCGCGGCCCCGCTCCCTCCACCACCACGTGGACGTTGATGCCGCCGAAGCCGATCGCGCTGACACCCGCCCGCGCGGGCGCGTCGTCCGGCCAGGGCTCGATCGCGGAGGGTGCGCGCAGCACCGCGCCGGCCGCCGCCAGCTCGGGGTGCGGCTCCTCGACGCCGTACGCCGGCGGGATCAGGCGATCACGCACGGCGGCGGTCGCCTTGAGCAGCCCCGCGACGCCTGCCGCGGCCTTGGTGTGACCGATCAGCGCCTTGATCGAGCCGATCGCAGCGCACCGAGGCGATCCCGCCGCGCGGATCGCGCCGGCGATCGCCGCAAGCTCGGCGCCGTCGCCGACCGCGGTGCCGGTGCCGTGGCCCTCGAACAGCGCGACGGTCTCGATCCCCAGCCGCGCCCGCGCGTAGCACCGCGCGATCGCGCGCTGGTGGCCGTCCGGGTCGGGCCGGGTCATGCCGCCGTGGCCGTCCGAGGCGATGCCCCAGCCGCGGATCATCGCGCGGATCGGCCAGCCGCGCGCCCGGGCGTCGGCGCCGCGGGCGAGCACGACGATGCCCGCGCCCTCGCCGGGCAGGAACCCGGTCGGGCTGCGATCGTAGATCCGCATCGGGCCGTGCGCGAGCGCCCCCAGGCGCGCGAACCCGACGAGCTCGAACGGATCGAGGCTGACGTCGACCCCACCCGCGAGCGCGACGTCGAGGTCACCGGCCGCCAGCGCGCTGCACGCCTGCGCGATCGCCAGGAGCGACGAGCTGCACGCGCCGTCGACCGTGAACCCGCCGCCGCCCAGATCGAACGCGTTGCAGATCCGGCCCGCGATCGTGTTGCTGAGCCCACCGGCCAGGCTGTCCTCGTCGGGCGGTGGCAGGGGATGCTTGAACGCGCGCTCGGCGGCGGCGAGCAGCGCGGCCGCGTCGATCCCGGCGCCCGCCAGCACCGGCGCCAGCACGCGGGCGACGTAGGGCCAGCGCAGCCGCAGCCCGGCCGCGCGCGACATCTCGCCCGTGAGGCTGTTGCCGATGATCGCGCCGGTCGTGGCGCGCGGCAGCCCGTCACCGCCCGGGAAGCCGGCGTCGCCGAGCGCGCGGTCGGCAACGTCGAGCGCGAGCCAGTGCACCACATCGGTCGCGCGCGCGGTGGTCCCCGCGATCTTGAACCGCCGGCGATCGAGCTCGAAGTCCTCGAGCAGCGCCGCCGCGCGGACGTAGGTCGAATCGGGATCGCCGGCGTGCCGGGCCGCGTAGTCGGCGACGCGCAGCCGCGCCTCGGGGATCGCGCGGAACGCGCGCCGGCCGGCCAGCGCGTTGTGCCACAGCTCGTCCGGCGACCGCGCGTCGGGGTAGCGGCAACCGGCTCCGAGGATCGCGATCCCGGAGGTCACGTCCCACCCTCGATCGAGCGCGTCGCGGCGACCTCGACGTCGAGCGCCGTGAGTCGGATGCGCAGCGCGGCCACCGCCTCGCGGGACCACAGCGCCAGGCCGCGCACGCCGCACACGATCGCGAGCGCGAAGAACAGGCCGTAGACGACGTGGGCGACCTGGAGCGCGCCGTACACCATCGCCACCGCCGCGCCGAACGCCACCTGGTGGCGCGGCCGGACCGGCGTGGTCCCCGGATCGGGCACCATGTAGAACGTGAACAGCACGAACGCCACGCCGGTCATCGGCCCGAGTGCGGGGAGCAAGCGGACGCCGGACGCGGCGCTGCGCGCGGCCGCCTGGAGCACGAAGCCACCGACCCAGCCCGCGATCAGCGGGATCCGGCGGGTGAACCGCGCGTTCAGGAAGCTGCCGACGCAGACGAACACCAGTGGCAAGATCCAGTCGGCCGCGCCGTGCAGGTTCTCGGTGAACTGGTACGGCATGGCCACGCCGACCCACGGGAACGCGAGCAGGGTCGCCGCGATCCCCGCGTTCGACGGGTTCATGACGTGCCGACGGCCGCCGCCGATCCGGGCGCGGAACACCGACTTCGAGGCGACCCCGAACGCCGCGGCGAACGCGATCGGACCGAGCCGCTCGCTGGGGTAGAGCAGCATGGCGCACGCCAGCGCGGTGATGTGCGCCGGGAGCAGGAAGTCGACCAGCCGCAGCGCACCGCCGCGGAACGCGGGGGCGCGGCGGCACGCGCGCGCGTCGATCAGCTCGAGCCCGAGCTCGACCGCGTACGCCGTCGCGAGCGCGACCCCCACGTGGAGGTAGCTCTGCTCGAAGCCGAGCACGGTGTGGCCGGCGCAGGTGAGCACCGAGATCGCCACGGCGAAGCGCCGGAGCGCGGCGAGCCGCAGGTCTTTCATGGCGAGCCTCCCAGCGCGATCGACCACGTCCCGGGTCGGACCGTCGCGGTGACGCGGTGGACCGCGCCCGCCCGGTCGCGGTACGCGATCGCCAGCGGCAGATCGGCGTCGGCGGCGATCGCGCCGAGGCCGACGTGGATCGCCGGCGCCGACTTCCCGGAGTGCCCGGAGCCGCCGTCGACCTGCTGCACGAGGCGCGTGCCATCGGGCAGCGTGATCGTCACCCGTGCGCCGATCGCGGCGCTGCCGAGCGCCTTCGACCCCGGCTCGACGCGCAGGCCGCCGGCGCCGAGCTGGAGCCGGAGCGACAGCGCCCGGCCCGGCCGCGGCGCCTGGTTGATCAGCACCTGGGAGTCGTCCCACTGGTTGGCGACCACGAGATCGAGGTCGCCGTCGCCGTCGACGTCGCCGATCGCGAGGCCGCGCGACACGTCGGCCGGCGGCAGCCCGAGCTGCTCGGCGATGTCGACGAACGGCCGATCGCCGGTTCGCGCGAAGAACCGGTTGCGCTGGTGGCCGCTCAGGTCGTCGCCGCGCGTGAAGTGCGGCCACGCGCCGGGGTGCTTCAGCAGCACGTCGTTGCCGGTCGCCAGCTCCTGGAGGTCGGGCCAGCGGTTGGCCTCGCCCTTGACGAACCCGTTGGCCTGGACGATCTCCAGCCAGCCGTCGTCGTCGAAGTCGCCGAACCGCACGTCCCACGCCCAGCCGCCGCGCGCCACGCCGAGCGGCTCGCTGCGGTCGACGAACTGTGCGCCGGTCAACGGCGCGCCCGGGACGCCGCCGTTGACGAACAGGAAGTTGGTCTCGAGCAGCGCCCACGGCGACGCGATGTTGCTGACCGCGATGTCGTCGTCGCCGTCGCGATCGATGTCGCCGAAGTCCACGCCCATGCCCTTGAACGAGTCGTGGCCGAGCACCTTGGAGCGCGGCATCGCCGGTCCGCGCCGGCCATCCAGCACCTCGAACCGGAGCGCACCCGGCGTGCTCAGGTTGTGCAGCAGGCGATCCGGGCCGAAATCGTTCGCGATGTAGAGCTCGGGGCGCAGATCGCCGTCGAGATCGCGCGCGCCCAGCGCCAGCGTCCAGCCGTGCGCGACGTCGCCGTCGAGCCGGGCGTCGGCCTCGCGGTACTCGACCCGGTCTGCGGACCGGCCGTGCCACAGGAGGAAGTGCTTGCCGCCGCCGTTGTACGCCTGTGACATCGAGTCCTGCATCACCGCCGGCTCGCGAGCCTGTGGGTCGAGCACCCGGCTGCCGTCGGGGAAGTAGTTGCCGATCACCAGATCGAGGTGGCCATCGCCGTCGACGTCAGCCACGATCCCGGCGTTCGAGAACCAGCGCGCGGCCGGCGCCAGGTCGAACGCGACCATCCCACCGGAGCGGTGCAGGAACCCCGCCGGCACGCGGCCCCAGTAGTAGACCACGGCGTCGGTCACGCCGTCCTCGTCGAGATCGGTGAGCAGGCACCCCATCGGCGCGATCGTCTCGGGGCGCTCCGGCGTCGTCGGCGCGTTCAGCGCGATCGGCGCGTAGCGGTCGCCGGTTCCCGGCACCGGCAGGATCACCGGGTGATCGCTGCGCGGGTCGACCAGGCACAGGTCGTTGTCGATGCCGTCGCCGTCGAAGTCGCCGATCGCGACCCCGGCGCCGACCGACGAGATCCAGGCGTCGATGTGGCGGTAGTCGGGATGGACGCGACGCAGCGCGCGCGCGGGGTCGGCGTCCGGGGCCGCGACGGGGCGCGAGGTGAACGCGAACCGCGACGCGAGATCGGCGCGGTCGGCGCGGCCGGGGTGGAGGGCGGCGGCCGGCGAGGCGGCCAGGTACGCGGCGATCATGATCGCCACACCGCACGCACGCCTCGCCTGGCTGCGACAGATCGTCCCCAGGGTCATGCGGCCCTCCGGGGCGCGAGCGCCTCGGCGAGGCGGGCGCGCCAGGTCTCGTAGCTCGCGCCGGCCGGATCGTGCGGCGCCGCGGGCTGGAGCTCCTGCGCGAGCCGGGCGAGCTCCTCCGCGCAGCGTCCGGTCAGCGCCGCCGCCGCGGCCTCGGTGTGACCGGCGGCGTTGCCGGCGATGTGGCGCGCCGTGGCGGCGAACGCGGCGCCCTGGGCGAGCTCGGCGCGGCACCGGCCGGCGAGCGCCGCCAGCGCCGCCAGATCCGCGGGCGCCCAGCCGCCCGCGTAGGTCGCCGCGAGCCCCACGCCGCTCCACAGATCGGCGCGGCGCTCCGAGCCGAACCACGCGATGTGGTTCGCCACTCGGGCCGGGTCGGCGCCGGCGATGAACCACAGCGCGCGCCCGATCCCCTGATCGACGGCGCGCGCGGCATAGCCCCAGCTCGCCGGCAGCCGGCGCTGCCCGTGGGCCCACCGCGCCGGTTGAAAGTACGCCTGGTGGAATCCCCAGCCGTCCGCGATCAGCCAGCCGAGCAGCGGATCGCGCCGGGCGATCGCGCGGCGCAGCGAGCGCCCGAGCCGGGCGACCGCCCAGCCCGCGCCGACGTGGATCATGTGGACGTGCTCCGGCCGGTCGGCGAGCAGCTGCGCCCAGCGGCCGCGGCGCCAGGGCGCCAGCTGATCGAGCAGCGCGCTGGCCATCGCGGCGCCCTCGATCGCGAAGCCGTGCAGCTCGGCCGGGATGCGCGCCAGCTCGCCGTCGAGTTCGCGCGCCAGCCACGCGTTGTAGCCGGCGATGAACGTGCGGCCGATGGCCTCGAGCCGCGCCTGCGACGCCGCGGCACCCGGCGCGAAGCCACGGCGCTCGAACAGCGCCTCGCCGGGGTCGAGCCCGAACAGCGCGCGCCGGATACGAGTTGCGATCGCCGTCACGGGTTGTGCGAGACGGTGACCGGGAACTGCTGCAGCGTCGCGAGCACCTGGCCCGGCGCGCCGACCGGGGCCAGATCGACCGGCTGCTGGAGCTGGTACACCGCGCCCTGCGGCGGGAACACGGTGAGGTTGTTGTTCATCAGCGCGGTCGTCTTGGTGTTCGACAGCACGAGCGACGGGCCGCCGCCCGGCGGCTTCTCGACCGTCACGGTGAAGTCGAGGAGCATCGTCTGCCGGAACGTCGGCGGCAGGTTGCCGATGATCTCGAGCAGGCTGAGCGGCGTCGTGTCGATGTCGGCCTGGCTGATCGTGACCTTGCCGAGCACCGGGCTGTCGGCCGACACCTCGTGGCCGATCACCTTGAGCCTGACGCCGCCCAGGCCCCCGGCGAGGTTCGCCTCGACGCGCACCCGGATCCCGCCCCTGAAGTCGAGCGTGACGATGCCGAGGACGTTCACCTGCAGCGGAACATTGACCGCGTAACAGCTACACGGGATTTCGAGTCCAATAGGTGGCAAGATGCCAGCAATCGATACCATCGAAGGCCTCCTTCACTATCATCTGCAATGACGTTGAATGTTTTCAGTCGCGAGTACTGGAGACGCGGCGGTCACGGCGACGCGCACGCGCGACGCACCGCCGGAGACGCCGTTCCACTCCACCAGATCACGAGCAGCAGATGTCCGGATTCATCCCGCGGACAAGGGATCGAATGACACGCTGGCCATTCGATATCACCCGAACCTCGTATACCGTGCGCGGGCGCTCGATCACCATGCGAGAGTCGCCACCTGACGTGAATTTCACCTCCGCCCGCCGGCCGATTTACTCCCGCCCCTCAATCAGGGAATTATCGGGCGCCGTCTGCAATCCGAGATCGCCGAGCGTGAGATATCGGTCACCGAGACAAGAAGTGATGGTCGTGGTACTGCCTTGCGCGGCTCACGGCGCGGGCACCTTGGGGCAGAACGGGGCCAGCGAGAATCCGGTCTCGGGCGTCATCGGCCCCGTGCCGCCGTAGCGCCGGCGCTGCGCGGCGTGGCGCGGCCCGGCGGGTAGGTGCCGGTGCCGTAGGCCGCGAGCAGGTAATCGCTGCTGCAACCGACCAGGGTCAGGGATACGACCGATCCGAGGGCTACGATCGCGGCGGGCTTCACGCCGTGCATCGTGCCGAAAATCCCCTATACTACCCAGCTTCGCAATGGCCAAGGACATCCCATATCAGGTGCTCGTGCGCGAGCTGCCGACCCACCGGAAGCTCGAGGTTCCGCCGGAGCGGGTCAGCGAGTGGCTCAAGGGCATGCCGATGCGCGACGTGCTCGGCGCTCCGGATCCCGACCCGCAGGCCGGCCATGGCGTCGCCGATCTGGACCTGTATGCCGATGGCGCGCACGCGTTCGCGGCCGGGACATTTCGGGGCGAGCTCACCGTGGCATGCAGCCGCTGCGTCAACCCGGTGATCCTGAAGATCGAGGAGCAGCTGCGGGTGACGTTCCTGCCGCGCCACGAGCTGCCGGACGACGACGCGGAGGACGGCCCGGCGGACGACGCGGACGAGGACGAGGGGGCCGTGGTCAACGAGGAGGATATCGACGTGTTCCCGTTCGACGGCGAGCGGGTCGACCTCGAGCCGCTGCTCCGCGAGCAGTTCGTGCTGGCGGTGCCGTTCGCCCCGCTGTGCGCCGAGACCTGCAAAGGGCTGTGCCCGCAGTGCGGGATCGACCGGAATACAGCCAGTTGCACCTGCGAGCCGCCGATCGATCCGCGGCTCGCCCCGCTCAAGGGCTTGAAAATCCCTTCGTGAGCTGGCACATAAGCCGCCCGGAGATCTTCATGGCACTGCAAAAACGACGTCGCGGCCCCACTCGCACCCGCCAGCAGCGCTCGGCGTGGAGCAAGAAGTCAGGCGAGAACCACATGATGGTTCAGGCCTGTCCCAACTGCGGCGCGCCACGCATCGCGCACCGCGTCTGTCCGAGCTGCGGCCAGTACCGCGGCCAGCTCGTGGTCGCCAAGAAGGCCGCGGAAGGGTAGGCGCCGGAACGTAGAGGTCGGAGAGGCGCGGCCGTGCGGGTCGTGGTCGATGCATTCGGCAGCGATCGCGCGCCGGGCCCCGAGCTCGCCGGTGCGCTGCGCGCTGTCCGCGGCAGCCGGACCGGCTCCGGCGTGGCGGCCCTGGAGGTCGTGGTGGTCGGCGACGCGGCGCGGCTCGACGCCGAGCTCGAGCGGCTCGGCCGCACGCCCCAGGACGCGATCCGCGTCGTGCACGCCGGCGAGGTCGTCGCGACGGACGATCACCCGGCGCACGCGTTCCGCACCAAGCCCGACTCGTCGATGCGCGTCGCGGTCGACCGGGTCGCACGCGGCGACGGCGACGCGGTGGTCTCCGCCGGCAACAGCGGCGCGATGCTCGCGATGGCGCTGTTCGTGCTCGGCCGGCTGCCCGGCGTGGACCGCCCGGCGATCGTCACCGTGCTACCGACCCCGACCGGGCCGCTCGTGCTGTGCGACGCGGGCGGCAACGTCGAGCCCCGGCCCTCTCAGCTCGCCCAGTTCGGCGTGATCGCCGCGGCCTACGATCGCGTGGTCCACGGCCGCGAGCGGCCGCGCCTGGGCCTGCTGTCGAACGGCGCCGAGCCCGGCAAGGGCACGCAGCTGACCCGCGAGGCCCACGCGCTGCTGGCCGCGGCGCGCGGCGGGTTCCGCTACGCCGGCTACGTCGAGGGCAGCGATCTGTTCCGCGGCGTGATCGACTGCATCGCGACCGACGGCTTCACCGGCAACATCGTGCTCAAGACCTGCGAGGGCATCGCCGAGGGGATGTTCGGCCTGGTCCGCCAGGAGCTGGAGAAGACGCCGCTGGTCCGGCTCGGCTCGGCGCTGGTCGCTCCGGCGCTGCGTGGCGTGGCCAGGCGGATCGACTACACCGAGGTCGGCGGCGCGCTGCTGGCCGGCGTGAAGCGGCCGGTCGTGATCGCGCACGGCCGCAGCGACGGTCATGCGATCACCAGCGCGATCCGCGCCGCGGCCCGGTTCGCCGAGCGCGCGCTGCCCGAGCAGCTCGCGGCGGCGCTGACCGCGCTGCCCGTGCCGAGATGACCCCCCTCAGTCGAGCTGGATGGTCAGCGCGTCGCGGCGCGGCGGCGAGAACGACGCCTCCTCGACCCACACGCAGTCGAGCTTGTCGCCGACGAACATGCTGCGCGCCAGGTGGACCAGGCGGAACGCGAGCGCCGCCGGATCGCGGCCGGTCGCCAGGGTCTGGAGATCGGGCAGGCCGAGGTCGGCGAACCCGACGGTGTCGGCCACGGTGTCGGCGTCGCTGACCTGGGCGATCCGGACGTTGATCGCCGGGCCGCACGGGCCGAGCTCCATCCGCAGCAGCCGGTAGGTCGCGAACGGCATCACGCGCTGGGCGGGCAGCCAGTGCAGCACGGCGGCGCGCGGCTCGTCGATCGCGCCGAGCACGGCGTCGAGCACCGAGAGGAACGCGAGCAGCATCGTTGCGTGGTTGACCGCGCGGTGCGCGATCATGCTGATCACGAGCGAGGCGTGGCAACGCGCCACGGCCTGGTAACGCTCGCGCCAGGTCGGGCTCCACTGCAGCGCATCGTCGAGCTGTGCCGCATAGGCGTCGGGTGCGGCCTGGAACACGTGGGCCAGCAGCGGCAGGTCCTGGGTGGGAATCGCGAATCCGAAGTGGCTGCCGGGCGAGCCGATCAGCTGGACGTCGTTGTGCCAGCCGAGCATCTGAGCGTGGACCACCGCGGAGTCGAGCACGACCGGCTCCGGCAGCAGGAGCTGCACGGCATAGCGGGGCGGTTGCGGCGTCGAGGACATGTGGGTCTCCGTATCACAAGACCACATCTATAGGTGCGATGGCCGAACCAGTTCGTCGACCAAAATTGGTGATCGGAATTGCACTCCCGCGGCGGGGCAACCCGACGGGCCGGTCGGTCACAGGAGGAGGAGCCGCCCGATCAGGCTGGCGGTACGGTCCATCGCTTGCAATGCGGCGTCCTTCGCCTCGCCCGGGCCGAGCTGGTGCAGCGCGGCCCCGGCGCTCCACGCGTTGTCGCGCGCCGCGGTGATGCTCCACACCTCCAGCAGATCGTCGACCGGCCCGAGCGCGACATCCGCGATCCGGTCGACCCGCGAGAACAGCTCGGCCTTGGCGGCGGCCATCTGCGCGGCCAGGATGTCGTTGATCGCGAGGAAGTCGCGGCAGCGTGGCGAGTTGCGGTCCAGCGTGCCACCGAGCCGGGTGCACGTGGTGTCGAGCGCGACCGCGAGGTCGCGGTTGATGTGCGCGTTCATCCCGGCGAGCGCGAGGCGGAGCGGGGCGAGCCTGTTCCGCCGGCGGTCGAACAGCACGCGCCAGGCGCGGGGCGCGGTCGCCGGCGCATCGAGGGCCTCCAGGTAGAGCCCGGCGAACGCGACGTCGAGCGCGACCATGAACGGCGGGTCCTCGAACCCGCCGGCGGCGGCCCGGTGCGCGACCGCGCGGGTCACCTCGGTGTAGACCAGGTGGAAGTAGCGGACGCCGTCGTCGTCGTCGAACCTGCGCCCGGCCATCGCGTCGACCACGGCGTCGAGCGTGGTGCCGTCGGGGAATACGCCGCTCATCGTTCACCTCCCTGCCGCTGGTGCGCGGTGATCGTACACGCGATCGGCGGCCCGCGCATGCCTCACGGAGCGTGGGGCGCGATCGCCGCCTCGTTGCGCAACTCGCGCAGTAACCCCGCGAAGGAATTGGCTCTCGGCGTTGTCAGCCGGAGGCCCGGCCGGTAGCATCACCGGACGCTCGCGATGGCCGACCTGCCTGCGCTCCTCGCTGCCCTCCAGCACGATCCCGACGACGCCCAAGCCCTGAACGGGCTGATCGAGGCCGCGCGCGGGGCGGCGCCGGACCTGCGCGCGCACGAGCTTGCCGCGGCCCGCAAGCTGCTCGCGGCGCGCGGCCGGCCCGACGCGGTGCTCCAGCTGATCGAGGTCGAGCTGGCGGTGACCCCCGAGCACGAGGTCGATCGCCGGGTCGACCTGTTGCTCGAGAAGGGCATGGTGCTCGACGGCGAGCTGCTCGAGGTGCCGGCGGCGCGCGCGGCGTTCGATCGGGTCCGCGTGTTGCGGCCCGACGACTCGATGGCGGCCGAGGCGCTCGACGAGCTCGACCTCGCGGCGTCGAACTGGCGCAAGTTCGCCGACAAGTACGTCAAGGAGGCCGAGGCGTCGACCGATCGCAGCCTGGCGACCGGGCTCTACGTGTCGGCGGCCGAGGCGTTCGTGCGGTTCGAGCCCGACGCCGAGGACGCCGAGCGCTACCTGGGCAAGGCGCTGGAGATCGATCCCAAGAACGCCAAGGCGGCGTTCCACCTCGCGCGGCTGCTCCGGCGCGCCGGCCGGTGGGCCGATCTCGCGCGGCTGTTCGAGGAGCGCGGCGAGCTCGCGTCGGCGACCGACGAGCGGGTCGCGGCGCTGCTCGGGCTCGCCGACGTGCTGCGCAACCGGCTCGGCGACCCCCACCGCGCCGACGTCGCGATCCGGCGCGTGCTGCAGCTCGATCCGACCCAGCCCCAGGCGCTGCGCAGCGTCGCCGACGCCTACATGGCGGCGCAGAACTGGCCCGCGCTGGTCGGGCTGTACCAGGCCGCGCTCAAGGCCCGGCGCGACGAGGATCTCGGCATGCTGCTGCAGATCGCGATGGTGCTGTGGCGCCACCTCGGCGATCTCGATCGCGCCGAGGAGTACTTCCGCAGGGTCCGCAAGCTCGATCCCGCGCACCCCGCGGCGATCGACTTCTACCGCGTGTACTACCCGGCCCGGGGCGAGAACCAGAAGCTGCTCGCGCTGCTCCGCCAGATCGAGAAGTCGCCGCGGGCGCGCGGCGACGGCGGCGGGACCCGGCCGATCACGGTCGAGATCGCCGAGCTCGCGGAGCAGCAGAACAACCTCGAGAAGGCGATCGAGGCCTGGAAGCAGCACCTGCGCACACTCGGGGGCTCTGCCCCCGAGTTCCCCCGGGAGGCCGAGGCGCGCGAGGCGCGCACCGCGCTGGCCCGGCTGTACCGGCGGACCGAGAAGTGGAACGCGCTGCTCGATCTGATGAAGGACGAGATCGAGCGGCTGCCCGAGGGCGACGTCGAGGGCCGGGTCGCCCGGCTCCACGACATCGTCGAGATCTACCGCGACAAGCTGCGGCTCGACGTCATGGTGATCAACACCTACAACGCGATCCTCAAGATCGATCCGGACAACCGGCGCGCCGGCGACGAGCTCGCCGGCAAGTACCGCGCGCTCGGCCGGTGGAACGATCTGATCGCGATCCTGACCCGCAAGGCGGAAGGCCAGGGACTGGCCGACGCCGAGCGGATCGCGCTGCTGCGCGAGATCGCCGATCTGTGGGCCGAGCGGTTCGGCAACTTCGCCAACGCGATCAAGCCGCTCGAGCGGATCGTCGAGCTGTCGCCCGGCGATCCCGATGCGGTCGCGCGGCTCAAGGAGATCTACACCAAGCGCCGCCAGTGGCGCGCGCTGATCGACGTGCTCGGCCGCGAGGCCAGCGTGCTCGCCGGCGCCGAGCGGCGCGCCAAGCAGGGCGAGATGGCGCGGCTGGCGGCCGAGCGGCTCGGCGACACCCGGCTCGCGATCGAGATCCACAACCGCGTGCTCGCCGAGGCCGGCGACGCGGCCGATACCCTGGTCGCGCTCGCGGCGCTGTACGAGCGCGAGAAGCGCTACCTCGCGCTGGTCGAGATCCTGCACCGCCAGCGCGCCGGGGCGGCGGGCAAGGAAGCGATCGCGCTGCTCGAGAAGCTCGGCCAGATCTATGCCGACCGGCTGCACGCGCCGCAGCAGGCCGCGGCGGCGTGGCAGGACGTGCTGGAGATCGAGCCGGGGCACGGCAAGGCGCTGCGCACGCTGCGCGAGCTGTACGCGACGGCCGGCGACTTCGCCGGGCTCGAGCGGCTGTACGCGCAGCTCGGCCAGCAGGAGGAGCTGGTCGATGCGCTGCTCGCCATCGCCGATCGGCTCGAGGCCCGGGCGGCGCGGCTGCCGCTGGTCGAGCGCGCCGCCCAGCTCGCGCAGCAGCGCGCCGACACCGCCAGGGAGCCGGCGGCCGCCCCGGCGCTCGAGCGCGCGCGCCAGGTCTGGGAGCGCGTGCTCGCGGTCGATCCGCAGCACACCGCGGCGGCGACCGCGCTCGCGCCGATCTACGCGCGGCAGGAGAAGTGGTCGCGGCTGATCCAGGTCCTCGAGATCGAGCTCGCGGCGGCGCCCGATGCCGCGGCGCGGCTGGCCAAGATCGCCGAGATCCGCCAGCTGTGCGAGCAGCGGCTGGCGTCGCGCACGCTGGCGTTCACCTGGACGCTGCGCGCGTTCGAGCTCGACCCGACGAGCGCGGCGCTGTACGCCGACGTGCTGCGGCTCGCCGGCGAGCCCGAGCAGTGGCGCGAGGTCGCGGCGGCGTTCGAGCACCAGCTCGCGACCGGGCAGCTGCCCGAGCCGGTCCGGCTCCAGCTGACCCGCGAGCTGGCGCGGATCGCGAGCCGGCGGCTCGGCGACCCCGAGCGCGCCCGGAGCTACCACCGCCAGGTGCTCGCGCTGGCGCCCGACGATCGCGAGGCCGAGCAGCACCTCGAGGAGCTCGCGATCCAGCTCCACGACTGGCCCGAGCTGCTCGCGTCGTACCGCCGCCGCACGGCGCGCGAGAAGGACGCGACCGAGCGCGCGTCGCTGCTGATCGAGATCGCCTCGCTCCAGGAGGAGAAGCTGGTCGACCTCGACGGCGCGGCGGCGACCTACCACGAGGCGCTGGTCGCGCTGCCCGGCCAGCTCCGCGCGCTGCGCGCGCTCGCGCGGATCGAGGAGGCGCGCGGCGACTGGGAGTCGCTGGTCGACGTGCTGAGCCAGGAGCTCGCGCAGACCCCGGACGGCCCGCGCGACGCCTCGGGTGGCCCGGGCCGGTTCCCGGGCAGCGCGCGGTTCCAGCTGGTGATGCGGATCGGCGTGCTCGAGGAGACCAGCCTGGAGCGGCCGGGGCGGGCGCTGGCGGCGTTCCGCGCCGCGCTCGCCGCCACGCCGTGGCCGGCCGCGCAGGCCCAGGCGGTCGCCGCGATCGTGCGGCTGGTGCTGCCGTCGGCCTCACCGTTCACAGAGTCCCCGGCCGAGGCGACCGAGATCACCGGCGCGCCGCCGCCGGCAGGGGCGATCGCGCCGGCGGACCGGGTCACGGCCGCCCAGCTCGTGCTGCCGCACCTCGAGGCGGTCGGGGCGATCGCCGAGCTGGCCGCGGCGCTCGAGGTGATCCGCGGCGGCGACGCCACGCGCCCGGCCGACCGGCTCGCGCTCGATCGGCGGCTGATGCGGCTGTACCACGCCGAGCTCGGCGATCCGGCGGCGGCGTGGACCGCGGGGCTGCGCGTGATCGCCGCGGCGCCGGGTGACGCCGACGTCCGCGCCGCGCTCGGCGCGCTCGCCGCCCAGCTCGGCCGCGACGGCGAGTGGGCGCAGGTGCTCGACGCCGCGCTCGCGGCGCTGCGCGACGCCGAGCCCGCCGTGCCGCGCGCGGTCCGCGCGGTGGCGACCGAGCTCGCGCTGCTCGCCGAGGACCGGCTGGGCGACGCACCGGCCGCCGAGCGCGCCTGGCTGGTCGTGCTCGAGGTCGAGCTCGACGCGTTCGACGCGTTCGAGGCGCTCGCCCGGGCGTACCGGGTCGCCGCGCGCTGGGTCGACCTGCGCGCGCTGCTCGAGCGCCGGGTCCACGTCACGCGCGACGTCCAGGCCCGGCTCCACGCGCTGCGCGAGCTGGCGATGCTCGAGGAGGACGTGCTGTACAGCCCCGATCAGGCGATCGGCTGGCACCGCCAGGTCATCGAGCTCGAGCCGGGCGACCTGGCGTCGTACCGCGCGCTCGATCGGCTGCTCGCGGCGTCCGGGCGGTGGGAGGCCCTCGAGGAGCTGCTGGCGCGCGAGGCCGACGTGGTCGACGTCCCGCGCGACCAGATCGAGCTGGTGTACCGGCGCGCCGAGCTGTTCGCACACCGGCTCGGCGAGGCGATGCAGGCGGTCGACCTCCTGGAGGAGGTGATCGCTCGCCAGCGCGGCCACGCCGATGCGCGCGAGCTGCTCGAGGAGCTGCTCGCCGGGGTGGGCGCGGCCGACGTGACGATGCGGGTCGCGCGGCTGCTCGAGCCGCTGTACGAGCAGGACAAGCTGTGGCGCGACCTGATCGGCGTGCTGCGCGCGCAGCGCCGGCTGGTCGCCGGGACCGAGGCGGTCGAGCTGCTGTCGCGGATCGCGGCGATCGAGGAAGCCGAGCTCGCCGCGCCGCGCAACGCGTTCGACGCCTGGATCGAGGTCCTCGCGCTCGATCCGACCCACGAGCGCGCCCGGGTCGAGCTGGTGCGGCTCGCCCGAGGGCTCGCGCGCTGGCCCGAGGCGACCGCCGCGCTCGAGGCCGCGGCCGCCGCCGCGCCGCCGGGAGATGCCGCGACCCGCGGCGCGCTGCTCGGCGAGCTCGCGGCGTACTACGACGCCGAGCTCGGCGATCCGGTCAAGGCGATCGCGGCGTACCGGCGGCTGATCGAGGCCGATCCGTCGAACCCCGCGACGGTCCGGCGCGCCGGCGCGGCGCTGGCCCGGCTGTACGAGGCGGCGCACAGCTGGCCCGACCTGCGCGCCGTGCTGCGCAAGCAGGCCGAGTGGGCGGAGGACGCCGGCGAGCGCCGCGCGC
>JBGQCL010000240.1:0-17377 GCA_041495365.1 Kofleriaceae bacterium
AAGCGACATGCCAGGCTGATGGAAAACTTCGATCACTGCCATAACCGTCAGCTGGGATGCTCTCGGGCATCCGGATGGTCGCTCGATATGTCGAACTGTCGTGCTCGACACGTCGAAATTCCGTCACCGTTGCATGGATTGTCAGGTGACTCCTCCAACACCCGCGTTCGGCCCGGCGTGCTCGGCAAGGACTCGATCTGCGACCGGCCCGTCGGTTGCACCTCGCGTTTGCTCGATACGGCCGGGGGAGCCGGAGGCGGACAGGGATAACCGACTGACGCGGGGACGATTCTTGTGGAGGGCGGCGGCGGGAGTTGGCTCGAACTGGACGAGCTCGCGATCATCGCCGGAGTGGCGTTGTGTGTCGGTCGGTTATCCTTGTTCGCCTCGAAAGACGAACGCTTCGTGCGACGCGCTTGCCATGCTTCCCGGGCGAGCAGTCCTTGCCTGGCGCAGAGTCCCATGCCCGAGCTGGTCGGATGCGCTGATTCTGCGCGCACGCCTTGCACTCATGCAGGCGCGGCGCGGCGCGGATGTCGCCGAGGAGCGCTCGACATGTCGAACGGTCGTGTTCGACGCGTCGGGCGTCGTGCCACCGCCGGCCAGGTGGTCAGACAACCTGTCCAAGTCCCACGATCGGCACGGTGTGCGCGCAGGCCACAGCTCGATCGGCGGCGGCCCATCGGTTGCACCAGGGGTGTACCGGCGGTCCGGGAAACCGCCAGACGGAGAGGGATGATCGACCGAGCGATGATTGCCGTCCGGGAGTCGTCGTGGGGTAGGGGAGCGATGCCAGGAGCTCGTCCAGATCAGGGACGGTTCATGTTCGGGGGAGTGGCGGGAACGAGCTCGATGGACGAGTTCGGGGCATCGCTGGCATGGCGTCGGAGGTCGGTCGGTCATCCCTGTCCGTCTGAGCAGCCTCGGGGGCGTCAGCCGGACTCCGAGCTCGAGCGGCCGTGCCGCGCCCTGCCGGCGAGCCCGAGCTCGCGCAGCCGCCGGCTGAGCGCGCGGCGCGACACCTGGAGCTGCGCGACCATCGCGTCCAGATCGCCGGCACAGGCCTGAAAGCACTGCGCGATCTCGTCGGCGCCGAGGTCGCCGGCGGTCCGGATGTCGGGGCTGCGCTCGATCAGGTCGTAGATCGACGGCCGCGGGATGCGCAGCCGGTCGGCCGCGGCCTTGAGGTCCCACGCGCACGCCCGGAGCGCATCGTGGAGCTCGCGCTCCGACACGTCGGACGGCTTGCGCCGGACCTCGATCGCGGGGTCCGACGGTGGCCGCGCCACCTCGATCGCAGGGTCCGACGGCGGCCGCGGTGGGCCAGCGTCGATCGGTCGCTCGGGCACACCGAGCTGGTCGGCAAGGCGCGGATCGATCTGCAGCTGGGGCAGGCCGCGGCTCTCGATCACGAGCTGCCGCGTCACGTTGCGCAGCTCGCGGATGTTTCCGGGCCAGGCGTAGCGCACCAGCTGGGCCGCGACGTGCGCCGGCAGCCACGGCCGGGCGTAGGGATCCTGCGGCGACAGCCGGTGGCCCTCGCCGAGCGACTCCAGCTCCTCGCGCGCGAAGTGATAGAACAGCAGGCCGATGTCGTCGCGGCGCTCGCGCAGCGGCGGGATCCGCACCTCGTACCCGGCGAGCCGGTGCAGCAGCGGCGCCTTGAACTGGCCGTGCTGGATCTGGTCCTCCAGGTTGGCGTCGGTCGCGGCGATCAGCCGGACCTGGATCGCGACCGGCTTCTCGGCGCCGACCGGATAGATCTCGCCGGTCTCCAGGACCCGGAGCAGCATGACCTGGACCTCGGGCGGCGCCTCGCCGACCTCGTCGAGGAACAGCGTGCCGCCGTGCGCGGCGCGGAACAGCCCGTCGCGGTCGCGCGACGCGCCGGTGTAGGCCCCGCGGGTCGAGCCGAACAGCTCGGCGGCGGCGAGCTCGCGCGGGATCGCGCCCAGGTTCACGCTGACGAACGGCCCGTCGCGGCGCGGGCTCCGGGCGTGGATCGCGTGCGCGACGAGCTCCTTGCCGGTCCCGGTCTCGCCGCGGATCAGCACGGGCACGGCGAGGTCGACGACGCGCTCGATCGCGATGCGGACCCGCCGGATCCCGGTGCTCGCGCCGACCATGCCGAGCGGCTCGCCGGCGTCCTCGACGCGGCGGTCGACCAGGTGGAGCAGCAGGACGACGCGCTCGGCGAGCTCGAGCGGGACGCCGCGCGCGAGCTCATCGCCGGTGAACCCGGCGCTGCCGTCGACCGGGACCCCGGCGATCACCGGCGTGCCGCCGGCGTCGACGATCACCCGCACCCCGCCGTCGGGACCCGGACCGAACCGGATCGGCTTGCGGCTGACGAACGGATCGCCGAGCGCCTGGCCCAGCACGCGGTCCGGATGGGAGAAGTCCCCAGCGTTGCGCGACAGGCTGACCTCGCCGCCGGTGGTCAGCCGCTCGAGCACGCAGCGCTCGCCGGCGCGATGGGTGACCGGATGCGAGACGATCGTCAGCGCCGGGACCAGATCGGGAGGCGCGGAGCCTCGCCCTGGCCCGACGGCAGTGGAGACGTCGTCGATCGGTGCCTGACCCATGCCGCCCAGTGGGTATACAGCACATCCTCCGTCGCAATCGATCGGTCACTACTGGACCCACCTCGCAGGTGATGTCGTGGTAGGTGCGTGGCGGCGAGGTTCTGTCACGCCTGACAGACCTGACAGGCCTGACACGCCTGACACGCCTGTCAGCAGGGCGTCTCAGGTCTCGTCGTCGGCCGCGCTCGCCGGGGGCGTGAATGCGGTCTCGGACAGCCGGGCCATCGCGGTGGCGAGGTTGGCGACCTCGACGGACGGCGGCGCGTTGCGCTGGAGCAGGAACGCGCAGCTCGCGCACGAGGTGACGACCATGCCGCCACCGGCCGACTGGACCTCGGCGAGCCGGCGGCGGGCCATCTGATCGGCGATCGCGGGGTTGGTCTTGGGCAGCAGGCCCCCGGCGCCGCAGCACTCGGTGTCGGTCCGGTTCCACGCCAGCTCGCGGAGCTCGGCGAGCTGGGACAGCGCGCGGCGCGGTTGCTCGACGACGCCGTTGTACCGCGCGTGGTAGCACGGGTCGTGGTAGTAGACCGAGCGGCGGGTCACCGGGCATGCCAGGTTGGCGGCGGCCGGCGCGAGCAGGTCGGCCAGCGAGATGATCTCGGTGCGCAGGTTGATGCCCTCGGCCGGGTACTGCGCGCGCAGCGCGTACAGGCACGCCGAGCAGTTGATCGCGACCCGGGCGAACCCGCGCAGCGCCGACGCCACGCGGCCGGCGTGCCAGCGGAACAGGTCGCGGTGGCCGGCGGCGAGCAGCGGATAGCCGGCGCACGCCTGCGGCGCCTCCACGATCCGGACGCGCTCGAGGCCGACCCGCTCGAACAGCGCGAGCGCGGCCGCGATGTCCGAGGCCGACTTGTCGATCGCGTCGCAGCCCGGCCAGTACCCGATCTCGCCATCGCTCGCGAGGTGAGGCTCGAACATCACCGCGAGCTGGGCGCTGAGCCGCTGCTCGCGGGCCCGGAACCGCTCGCTGTAGCCGGCGAGCGCCGGATGCGACACGCCGCGCGCGGCGGCGACCGCGCGGCCGGTGAACAGCACCAGGCCGGGCTCGTTGCCGTGGTCGCAGTACATCGTGCAGTGCCGGCAGCCGGTGCACGCCCACAGCGGATCGCTGGACTCCACGGTCCAGCTCGCGTGGGTCAGCCGCAGCTGGTTGAGCCGGTCCATCTTGACCTGCGGGATGTAGGTCTCGCGGCCGCTCGCGGTCGACACCGGGCAGGCGTGCCGGCACATCTTGGGGCAGAACGTGCAGTAGTCGAGCTGGCGCGCGACCGACGGCTCCGCGAACGGTTCACCGGGCTCGGACATGGTCGCCCGCGTCGCAACTGCTCGGTGCTCGCTCGCGCATCGCGAGCACTATATGTCAGCCCGGCCGGGCGTCCCGTGCGACGGCGTCAATTCAGGCTGTCGACGCGCGCACGCAGCTGGGCGAGATCGCGCGAGATCCTCGGGTTGCCGGGCTCGAGCACGGCGAGCCGCTCCAGCACGTCGAGCGAGCGCGGCAGGTCGCCGTTGCGGCCGTAGATCCCGGCGAGGTTGACCAGGATGCGCGCGAGGATCTGGCGCTTGGTCGTCGCGGCGATCACGGCGGGCTCGAGCACGGCATCCGGAGTCGTGGTTCGCCGGAGCAGCGCCTCGAGGTCGGCGGGGGCGAGCGCGCGGCCGCCGCTGAACGGATCGACGAACAACCAGGCGTCCTCGATCGCGACGCGGACCAGGAAGTGACCTGGAAAGTTCACGCCCTGCGACAGCACGCCGACGCGGCGCGAGACCTCCAGGTAGAGCACCGAGAGCGAGATCGGGATGCCGCACCGGCGATCGAGCACGTCGCACAGGAAGCTGTTGCGCGGATCATAGTAGTCGCCCGTGTTGCCGTGGAACCCGAGCCGGTCGAACAGGCAATCGCTGATCGCGCGGGCCCGGCCGACGCCGTCGGTGGCGCGCGCGACCGCGGGCTCGGCGAACTGTGCGATCGCGTCGATCTGGCTGCGGTAGCCGCCGAGGTCGCGCTCCGGATAGTCCCATGCGCCGATCAGGAGCGCGGCGTGGTCGAGCGGGAAGTCATCGCACGCGACGACCTCCGCGAACCGCTCGAGCTCGGGACTGCCCATCGAGGGGGGAATCTAGCATCCGCCCCCTGGCCCGTGAATGATCTCGTGCTCCGGCAATCCCCGAAGGAAATGTATGCGATGCTCGGCGGGCCGATGGCCGAGGAGCCGCGCCCAGGTCTGATCGTCGGCGGCCGCTACGAGCTGATCGAGGTCGCCGGTCGCGGCGGCATGGCCGACGTGTGGCGCGGCCGGGTGCGCGGGGACTCCGGCTTCGTGCGCGAGGTCGCGATCAAGCAGATGCACACCAACCTGACCACCCAGCCTCAGTACGTCGCGATGTTCGTCGAGGAGGCCCGGGTCGGCGCGGTGCTCAAGTCGCCCAACATCTCGGAGGTCCACGACTTCGTCCACGACCGAGGCCATTACTACATGGTGCAGGAGTGGATCGACGGCGTCGACCTCGGCAGCTGGGTCAAGTGGCACGTCGCGCGCAACGAGCCGACCCGCTGGGAGCTGGTCGCCGCGGTCGCGGTCGGCGTGCTGCGCGCCCTGGCCGCCGCCCACGAGCGGATCGGCCCCGACGGCGCGCCGCTGCCGATCATCCATCGCGACGTGTCGCCGCACAACGTGCTGCTCACCACGCGCGGCGTGGTCAAGCTGATCGACTTCGGGCTCGCGTTCGCGCCCGACCGCGCCCAGGAGACGACCGACCCCGGCATCGTCAAGGGCAAGATGTCGTACCTCGCGCCCGAGATCGTGACCGGCGGCCGGCCCAGCCCGGCGTCGGATCAGTTCGCGTGCGGCTCGGTGCTGTGGGAGGCGCTGGTCGGGCGCAAGCTGTTCGACGGCGAGACCGACTACGAGGCGTACTGCCGGCTGCGCGACTGCCTGGTCCAGCCGCTGCGGCCGCTGCGGCCCGACATCCCGGCGGCGTTCTCCCAGATCATCCACCGCGCGCTGGCCGCCGAGGTCGACGACCGGTTCCCGTCGACCCGCGAGATGGCGCGCCAGATCGGCACCGCGCTCAAGAAGGTCCAGCTCCGCCGGGACCTCCACAGCGTGCTGTCGCGCAGCGTGTCCGAGGCGCGGGCCGCGCTCGGCCTGGGCGGCTTCATCGGCGAGATCTCCGACGTGACGCCGCTCGCCGAGCTGATGCCCGACGAGGCGCCGCGGATCGAGCCGGCGCCGCGCGGCGAGGGCGCCGGCACCGCGGCCCAGGCGTTCGAGCGGCTGCGCAGCCTGCGCCACTACCTGCCGTTCTTCGGCAAGAAGCGCGGTTAGAAGTCCTCGGGGACGCTGGTCTCGCTCTTCTCGCCGTCGTCGTCCCTGGGCGCCGGCCGGATGTAGATGTCGTCGACCCGCCACTCGTCCTCCTCCTTGCGCAGCACGATCCGGTAGCGGATCCCGTTCTCGTCCCACCGCAGCTCGGCGCGGTCGTTGCCGAACTGATCGATCCGGTCGTTGATCCGCTTGCCGATGCCGGCGACGAAGCCCTCGACCTGGCGGGTCAGGCCGTCGCGCCGGCGCTGGGTCAGCACGTTGAGCACGCCGGTGATGTCGCGCGCCGTGATCGCCTCGGCGAACAGCCGGATCGCGTCGCGCGGCTGCTTGGCCCGCGATCGGCTGACCAGCTCGCTCTCGAGCCGCCAGGTCTTGCCCTCGCGCTCGAGCTGCACCAGCTTGCCGTCGGAGAAGCTGATCAGCGCGCGCTCGCCGACGTCGGGGTTGCCGCGCAGGCCGTCGTCGAGCGCCCGGGCCTGCCAGCCGCGCTCCTTGTCGCTCTGCTTCCAGGCCAGCGCGAACTCGTCGAAGCTGACCTTCTTGCGCGCCTCGGCCGACAGCAGCGCGTAGGCCTCGCGCGGGTTGTTGTCGCGCAGCGCGCGCACGTAGGCGCGCACGCCATCGGCGGCGGGCGATGACGGACCGCTTGCTCCACCGCACCCGCAGACCACGAGGACGACACCGAGCCAGCGCGCATGCATCCCCTGGACACTAGCACCCCGCGGGCGATGCCGCGGGGCGAGCCGCCTCGCGGCCGGGCGCTACAGCACGCGGACCATCACCAGGGTCTGGTTGAGCAGCTGGTACGCGATCTCGCCGAACGTGATCGGGCCCTGGACGCCGCCGATCGCCTTGCCCTCGAGCTCGCCGAACACGAAGTTGAGGATGCAGTTGCACGCCATCACGGCGCCGGTGGTGTCGCGCCGGGCGAGCTCGGCGCGGAACGCCGCGGCGTAGTCGCCGATCGGCCCGGCGAACCGGTAGTCGACCCCGGGGAACACCGGCGCGTACAGCGCGACCTTGCCCGGATTCGACGCGCTGGAGCGAGACGTTGACGTGGGCGCCCGCATAGTCACCGACCAGCGGCAGCCGGCCGTGGTCCAGCCCGCGCTGCCGGATGTAGTCGGCGAAGTTGCGGGGCTCGCCGTTCACCTTGCAGGTGGTGACCTCGAAGCTCGTGTCGTCGAAGTGCAGCACGTCGCCCGCGTCGGGCCTGAACAGGTTGACGATCTCGACCGACGCCTGCTTGCCCGCGGGCAGCCGGACATAGGCCACGACCGCCGGCCAGGCACAGCGGGACATCGCGGCGGATCAGCTCGGCGGCTTCTTGCAGGGAGATGAGCTTGTTCATGGTGTCCTCACAGGTGCGTCAGCTGCTCGATCTCGTTGCCGAGTGCGCGTTCCCACTTGATGAAGAACTCCCGGATCTGGTTGGCCTTGACCCCGGGCGGGTCCGCGCTGCGCTCGAGGCGCTTGGTCAAGAGCTGCGCGGCGAGGTTCTGCGTGTCCAGGCGCGCGAGCGCGCCGCTGGCGAGCCGCAGCCAGCACGGGTGGTTCGGCGGGGGTAGTTCCATCGGGGCCGTCTCCTGGCTCCGGGCAGGAGCCGCGTCATGGCCGGTGAGTCGGCCGCGCCCCCGGGAGGTTGAGCGCTCGATCCAGCGCCGGCGCCGCCGGCCATCGCCGCCGGTGCGAGAATCTCGCGCGGCGGGCTCAGCGCGCCGCGCCGAAAAAGCTAAGCCACCGAGGCACCATGCCTCGGTGGCCCCTCACACTGCGTGGCCGTCCGTCAAGATCCGGCAGCGTGAGTATGTCCGTCGGTATTGCGAGGCAGATGCCAGCGCGGCCGGGCGGTGCGGCGGGCGAGGACGGGGCGCAAGTGGCCTTCTCCTGGATCGCCGGCGGGACCGCTGTGAACGTGCGTTGACTCGTGAGGTGTGGTGCGGGGCCGGCGCCGGGCCCCACCGGGGCATATTGCCCCGCGAGGCGGGATCGACGTTCGTGTCGATCCGGTCGCGGTCGAGATCGATTCGATCAAGAGGTGTCGATCCAAGGTCCGGGGCCGTGCCTCGGCGTCGGGTGGCGTCGACCTGAGCCTTGACCTTGACGTGGACGTCTTGCGACAACGTCGAGGTCGACGTCAACGTCTTCGCACCGACGTTGCCGGCGCTTCATCGACACGTCTTCAGCGGATCGATGCACTCCCGCGCAGCTCCGATCGCCGGATCGGCGACGCGAACTCCCGACGACCCGCGGCCCAGCCTGTGGTGCGCTGCTGACGCGGCGTGCGCGCAGCCACCTGCGCCGCCGCGATCACCATGCGATGACGATGCGTCGCGCGCGCCGGAGTTCACTGCGGCCGCGGTACGACGACTGCATCACGACGCAGGCGCGAGGGACGCGAGCCGCCGCCGGCGGATCTGCACCGTCGCGGTGAGAGGACGGATCTTGCCATGTGCGGCATCGCAGGGATGTTGTTTCGAGCCGGCGCGCCACCGGCGATCGCGGCGCTGCGCGCGATGGCGGCGGCGCTGCGCCACCGCGGGCCCGACGCGGCCGGCGTGTTTCGCGACGCGCGCTGCGGGCTCGCGCACACCCGGCTCGCGATCCTCGATGCGGCCGGCGGCCAGCAGCCGATGGCCGACGCGGCCGGCGAGACCTACCTGGTGTTCAACGGCGAGATCTTCAATCACATCGAGCTGCGCGACGAGCTGATCGCGCTCGGTCATCGCTTCCGTACGCGCAGCGACACCGAGGTCGTGGTCCAGGCGCTGCGCGCATGGGGCGACGAGGCGCTGATCCGGTTCAACGGTCAGTTCGCGCTCGCGCAGTGGCGGCCGCGCGACGGCACGCTGGTGCTCGCGCGCGACCGGCTCGGCGTGCGCCCGCTGTACGTCTGCGAGCGGGCCGGCCGCGTCCACTTCGCGAGCGAGGTCAAGGCGATCTTCGCCGCAGATCCGGCGATCCCGCGCGAGCTCGACCCGGTCGGCCTCGCCGAGACGTTCACGTTCTGGACGGTGGTGGCGCCGCGCACCGCGTTCCGCGGCGTCGAGGAGCTGCCGCCCGGCCACGTCCGGATCTACCGGCCGGGAGGCGTCGTCGAGCGCTGCTACTGGGAGCCGCGGTTCGCGTCGGGCGGGGCCGGGTTCCGCGGCTCGCTCGGCGATGCCGCCGAGGCGGTGCGCGCCGCGCTGACCCGCGCCACCGAGCTGCGCGCGCTGCGGGCCGACGTCCCGGTCGGCTGTTACCTGTCGGGCGGCCTCGACAGCGCGCTGGTCGCCGCGCTCGGCCAGCGCGCCCGCGGCGGCCGGCTGCGCACGTTCTCGCTGCGGTTCACCGACGACGAGTTCGACGAGGGACGGTTCCAGCACGAGATCGTCCGCCGGCTCGGCAGCGATCACACCGAGGTCGAGATCTCGCGCGCGGCGATCGCGGCCGAGCTCCCGCAGGTGATCCGCCACGTCGAGCGGCCGGTGCTGCGCACCGGGCCGGCGCCGATGCTCGTGCTCGCGCGCCGCGTCCGCGACGCCGGGATCAAGGTCGTGCTGACCGGCGAGGGCGCCGACGAGATGTTCGCGGGGTACGACGTGTTCCGCGAGGCCCGCGTCCGCCGGTTCTGGGCCCGCGAGCCGCGCTCGCAGCTGCGGCCGCGGCTGCTCGACCGGCTGTATCCCTACCTGGCGCGCTCGCCGGCCGCGGCGCGCGCGATGGCCCGCGAGTTCTTCGCGCGCGACCTCGACCGCGCCGATCAGCCCGGGTTCGGGCACGCCCCGCGCTGGCGGTCGGCGAGCGCGCTGCAGCGCGTGTTCTCGCCGGCGCTGCGCGGCGCGATCGCCGCGGCCGGCGATCCGGTCGCCGCGCTGCTCGCGACCCTGCCCGCCGAGTTCGTGCGCTGGGACCCGCTGGCGCAGGACCAGTACCTCGAGATCCGGACGCTGCTGTCCGGCTACCTGCTGGCGTCGCAGGGCGACCGGGTCGCGATGGCGAGCGCGGTCGAGGCGCGCTACCCGTTCCTCGACATCGACGTCGTCGACCTGGCGTGTGCGCTGCCGGCCGACTTCAAGCTGCGTGTGCTCGACGAGAAGCACGTGCTCAAGCTCGCCGCCGCCGGCCTGGTGCCGGACGCGATCGTGCGGCGCCCCAAGCAGCCGTACCGCGCGCCCGACGCGCTCGCCCTGTGCGACCGGCCGCCGGCGTGGCTTGCCGACGAGCTCGCGCCCGCCGCGATCGCGGACGCCGGCGTGTTCGACCCCGGCGTGGTGGCGCGGCTCGTGCGCAAGTGCACCGGCGCCGCGGCGACGCCGTCCAACGCCGACGCCATGGCGCTCACCGGGGTCGTGTCGACCCAGCTCCTCCACCGCCAGCTGATCCGCGCGCCGCTCGATCTACCCGATGGGATCGAGCTCGCCACGGTCATCGATCACGTCAGCCCGACTCCCACTGCACGAGACCCCCGAGACCCCCATGATCCACCATCCCTGCTTCCTGCTGCACAGCTTCCTCGCTGAGTCCGCCGCGCGATCGCCCGATGCGATCGCCGTGGTCTGCGACGGCCAGCGCACCACCTACCGCGACATCGACCGGCGATCGAACGCGCTCGCCCACGCGCTCGCAGCGCGCGGCGTCGAGCGCGGCGATCGCGTCGTGATCCTCGGCGACAACACGATCGACACCGCGGTCGCGTTCTGGGCCGTGCTCAAGGCCAGCGCCGTGGCCTCGATCGTCCACCCCCAGACCAAGCCGGCCAAGCTCGGCACCCTGCTGCGCGACTGCCGCGCGCGCGCGCTGATCGCCGACCACCGGCTCGAGCCGGCGTTCGCCGAGCCGGCGCGGAGCTCGCCGGACCTCGCGACGGTGATGATCACCGGCACCACCGCCGATGCGCGGGTCGCGGCCGCGTGCGAGCGGCTCGCCGCGCTGCCCGGGCTGACCGCGCTGGCCGACGCGATCGCGGACGCACCGCACGACGCCCCGCCGCCCCGGCGGTGCATCGACGTCGATCTCGCCGCGATCATCTACACCTCGGGATCGACCGGCGAGCCCAGGGGCGTGATGATGTCGCACCGCAACATGGTCGCCGCGACCGCGTCGATCGCGAGCTACCTCGGGATCGCGCGCGACGAGGTGATCCTGTGCGTGCTGCCGCTCGCGTTCGACTACGGGCTCTACCAGATGATCCTGGCGTTCTCGGCCGGCGCGCGGGTCGTGCTCGAGCGGTCGTTCGCGTTCCCCGCCGAGGTGATGCGGACCGTCGCCGACGAGCGCGTCACCGGCTTTCC
This sequence comes from Kofleriaceae bacterium, assembly GCA_041495365.1. Lineage (GTDB taxonomy): Bacteria > Myxococcota_A > Polyangia > Haliangiales > Haliangiaceae > JABFXX01. The sequence continues at coordinate 11,197 of JBGQCL010000240.1, forward strand.
GGGTGTCCCGACGGTGTTCGCGACGCTGCTCGGGATGGACTCGCTGGCGTCGTACGACCTGTCGGCGATCCGCTATTTCACCAGCACCGCCGCGGCGCTGCCGGTCAAGCACATCGAGCAGCTCCGCCGGCGGTTCCCGGCCGCGAAGCTGTTCTCGATGTACGGGCTGACCGAGTGCAAGCGCTGCACGTACCTCCCGCCCGAGGACCTCGCGCGCAAGCCCGACAGCGTCGGCATCGCGATCCCCAACACCGAGCTGTGGCTGGTCGACGAGTGCGGCCGGCGGCTCGGCCCCGACCAGGTCGGCGAGCTGGTGATCCGCGGCGCGACCGTGATGCAGGGCTACTGGGGCAAGCCCGAGGCCACGGCGCGCAAGCTGCGGCCGGGCCCGCTGCCCGGCGAGCGCGTGCTCCACACCGGCGATCTGTGCCGGCTCGACGACGACGGCTACCTGTACTTCGTGAGCCGGACCGACGAGGTGATCAAGTCGCGCGGCGAGAAGGTCCCGCCCAGGGAGGTCGAGTCGACGCTGCTCGAGATCTCCGGTGTGCGCGAGGCCGCGGTGATCGGCGTGCCGGACGAGCTGCTGGGCAGCGCGATCAAGGCGTTCGTCGTCCCCGAGCCCGGCGTGGTGCTCGACGTGTCGGTGCTCCAGCGCGAGTGCCGCGCCCGGCTGGAGAGCTTCAAGGTCCCGCACCACATCGAGCTGCGCGCGGCGCTGCCGAGGACCAGCAACGGCAAGATCGAGAAGAGCGAGCTGGGGTGATCCATGCACGACGATCCGACCGACCCCCAGCGCCACCTGCGCGACTTCATCGTCACCAACTTCTACATCCCGGACGGGCAACCGCTCGACGAGGTGACCTCGTTCCTCGACGCCGGGATCATCGATTCGACCGGCGTGCTCGAGCTGGTCGCGCATGTCGAGTCGCGGTACGGCATCACGATCGCCGACCACGAGCTGATCCCGTCCAACTTCGACTCGATCGGAGCGCTCGCCCGCTTCATCCAGCGCAAGCGAGGCCGCGACGGAGGCAGCAACGGAGGGTTCAATGACCGGCTGGCGCGTTGACGTCGGGTTCGCGGCCGGCGAGGCCGAGGCCGAGATCGCGCGGATCACGGCCGCGCTGCGCGACACCGTGCTCGGACGGCTGCACCGCCGCGGCGCGGTGATCGCGCTGTCCGGCGGGGTCGACTCCAGCGTGGTCGCGGCGCTGTGCGCGCGCGCGTTCGGCGCCGACCGCGTGCTCGGCCTGTTCCTGAACGAGGCCGAGTCGTCGCCCGACACCGTGCGGCTCGCCCGCCGGGTCGCCGACCAGCTCGCGATCCCGACCGCCGACGAGCCGATCTCGCCGATCCTCGAGGCGGTCGGCTGCTACGCGCGGCGCGACGCGGCGATCCACACCGTGATCCCGCGCTACCGCGCCGGCTGGCAATGCAAGCTGGTCCTGCCGCGCGTGCTCGACGGCGACCGGCTGCCGCTGTTCTCGATCGTGGTCCAGTCGCCGGACGGCGAGCAGATCGTCGCGCGCCTGCCGCACGCCGCCTACTTGCAAGTGGTCGCGGCGACCAGCTTCAAGCAGCGGGTCCGCAAGATGCTGGAGTACTACCACGCCGATCGACTGCACCACGCGGTCGCCGGCACGCCGAACCGGCTGGAGTACGATCAGGGGTTCTTCGTCAAGAACGGCGACGGCGCGGCCGACGTCAAGCCGATCGCCCATCTCTACAAGACCCAGGTCTACCAGCTCGCCGACCTGCTCGGGATCCCCGACGAGGTCCGCGAGCGCGCGCCGACCACCGACACCTACTCGCTGCCGCAGACCCAGGAGGAGTTCTTCTTCTCGCTGCCGTACGGCCAGATGGACGCCTGCCTGCTCGCCCGCGATCACGGCGTCCCGCCGTCGCTGGTCGCCGAGGCGCTCGGGCTCACCCCGGACCAGGTCGCCCGGGTCTACCGCGACATCGACGCCAAGCGCGCCGCCGCCCGCTACCTGCACGCGCCGCCGCTGCTGATCGACCCGCCCGGGATTCCCGGGGGGTGGGGACCCTGATCGGAGGCCGGGGGCGGCCGGCGGGCGGTCCGACGATCCGGGGTCAGGTATCCTCGTCGAGGTCGGTTAGGTGCCAGGCGGCGGCGGGCAGCGCCGCGAGCGCCGGGTCCCGGCCGGGCGCGACCACGATCGAGCGCGGCTCGCCGCGGCGGACGAAGCCATGCGCGCGCAGCACGCGGACCACGCGCGGGTCGCCGAGGAAGCGAACCCCGAGCGCCGCGAACCCGAGCTGACGGACCGCCGGGACGATCAGCGCGATCGCCGCGGCGATGTCGCGTGCGCCGGCGCCGAACAGGTCGACCAGCTCGATCAGCCCGTGCTGGGCCGGCCGCAGCACGCCGTAGGCGGCCAGCGCGCCGGTGTCGCGGCGGATGACGGCCGCGATCCGGTGCTGGTCGTGCGCAAACCGCCAGCCCAGGAACGCCGCGCTGCGCTCGCACGCGATCCGGTGGCCGGTGCGCACCGCCTGCCACAGCCGGTCGAACCGCGGGTCGAACCGCACCGGCCAGTCCAGCTCGAACCGCCGCGCGCGCAGCGCGTGCAGGCGCTCGATCGCGGCCAGCGCGTGATCCGCGGCCGCCGCGGCGATCCGCAGCCCCGGCGCCGCGGCCGTGACGTAGTGGCCGCTGCGCAGCACCCGGACGTAGCGGTCCATCCGCCCGAGCTCGATGAACCCGGCCCGGCGGTACACCGCGCTCGCCTTGCGGTTGGGGAAGCCGTAGCCGAGGTCGAAGTCGCGCGCGACCTCGTCCCGGATCGAGCGCAGCAGGGTCAGCGCGGGCAGCCCGCTGCGATGCCGGCGATCGATCGCGAGGTCGGCGAACAGCGCCGCGCGCAGCGCCGTGCCGCGGTGGACCAGCGTGCGCACGCCGACGCCGGCGCAGCCGACCACGGCGTCGTGCGCCCGCAGCACGAGCGCGCGCCCCGGCCCGTGCGGGCCGTCGCAGTAGAACCAGCGCAGCTTGGTATCGAGGCTGCCGCGCACGTCGAGGTTGTCCGCCCACAGCCGCTGGAGGACCGCACCGGAGCCGTGAATGTCAGTCTCGGATATGGAATACATGGGCAAGCCTAGCCGCGCGCCGTCCCGGCGGCTCGCCGCTCCCGGCCGGCCGTCCGTCCGGGGCGGTGAGTGCGGCCTCGCCTGCGGGGTCCGGCGGTCGAGCCGCCGCGCCGGATCCGGCGCGCCGGGGCCCGGTCGCCGCGGGGCTGGTTGCCCGAGGCATTGTGCCTCGGCCGGAGTTCGCATACGCTCGTCCCCGTGACTCGTCTGACGTCAGTCCTGGAATGGCTGGCGGTGGCCGCTGTCGCGGTCGCCGCCAGCTGTGGCGCGCCGAAGGCACCCGTGGTCGCCGAGCCAACGGTCTCACCGTTCACCGATGCGCCGTCGGGTGCCTTCGCGATCACCGGCGCGATGGTCGTGACGATGGCCAGCGGCGTGCTCGCCAACCATACCGTCGTGGTCAAGGGCGACCGGATCGCCGCGCTGGGGCCGACCGGGCAGGTCGAGGTCCCCGCCGGAGCGACCGTGATCGACGGCGCCGGCAAGTGGGTGATGCCGGGGCTCGCCGACATGCACGTCCACCTCGGGTACAAGGACGAGCTCACCCTGTTCCTCGCGGCCGGTGTCACGACGGTCCGCAACATGTTCGGCGAGCGCCGCCATCTCGCCTGGCGGTCGCAGATCGCGGCCGGCCAGTGGATCGGGCCGACGATCGTCACGGCCGGGCCGGTCATCGACGGCGATCCGCCGGAGACGCCGGCGAGCGCCGTGCTCGACGATCCGTCCGACGCCGACAAGCTCGTCGCCGAGCAGAAGACCGCCGGCTACGACTTCGCCGAGCCCTACTCCGGGCTGTCGCTCGACGCCTACCAGGCGCTCGTGGCCGCCGCCAAGCACCACGGGATGCCGCTCGAGGGCCAGGTCCCGTTCACCGTCGGGGTATCCGCCGCGATCGCGGCAGGCCAGCACTCGATCGAGCACCTCGACGGCTGGCTGTACGCGATGCTCCCGGAGCACGTCGATCTGTCGCGGCTGCGCGGGACGGTCGAGGCGACGCGCGCCGCCCTGTCGCAGTTCGATCCATCTCGGCTCCCCGCGCTGATCGGGCAGGCGGTCTCCGCCCACACGTGGATCTGTCCGACCCTGACCGCCGGCGAGCGGACCGGCGCGCTCGAGGACCTCCCCGCGCTCCGCCAGCACACGACCTGGCTCGATCTGATCCCGCCCGCGGTGATCGAGCGCTGGGAGCAAGACCCGCGGTTCGTGCGCTACGACTTTCGCGACTACGGCACGGTGCGCGCGGCCGCGAAGCTCGATGCCGAGATCGTCGCCGCGCTCGCTGCGGCCAACGCGCAGATCCTGGTCGGCACCGACGCCGGCAACCCGTTCGTGGTCCCCGGCGCCGCGCTGCACGACGAGATCGAGCTGCTGGTCGCGGCGGGCGTGCCGCGGCCGCGCGTGCTCCGGGCGGCGACCGCCGATGCCGCGCGGTTCCTCGGCTCGCCGCACGAGGCCGGCGTCATCGAGGCCGGCGCGCGCGCCGATCTGCTGCTCGTGTCCGTCGACCCGCTGACCACCGCGCTGCCGCTCATCCCCGATGGCGTCGTGGTCCGCGGCCGCTGGCTGCCGCGCGACCGCCTCGAGGCCACGCTCGCCGACATCAAGCGCCGCAACGCGGGCCGCTGATCTGCGTCGGCGAAGGAAGGCCGCAGGATGGCCACGACCGCTGCGAGCTCGTCAAACCGGCGTTCACCTCCTCGACCGCACCCGCTCCGCTACGTACCCGCTCCGCTACGCCAGCGCGTCCGAGGCGACGATTGCGGTCACGGCTTGGTCGAGCCAGCGCTCCAACGTTGCGAGATCGGTGCATGCTTCGATCCGCGCGTCGTCATCCTTGCTTGGCGTGAGCTGCCGACGGGCGAGCACGCGGCGCAGCGCAGCACGCGCCTCGGTCAGTCGCCCCGTGTCGATGAGCTGCTGCTGCGCCTGAGGGTCCATGGCTAGCAGTGCCTGCAGGATGTCCTTCCGTCGGGCCAGGATCTCGGGATCGTCGACCGGGGGGAACTTGCGGAGCAGCTCCTGGCGGGTTGGCATCGACATCGGTACGTATTCTAGCATGTTCAGCACCCAGTCGACGGGGCGTCGCGGTGCGGCCCATCGGCAGAAATCATCGAGCGCTTGACCGGACCGCGCCAGCAGGAACGGGATCAGCTCGTCGACGAGTGGCAGCTCGTTCGCCGCGATCCACAGGAACCTTTGCCACTGCGGCTCGATCCAGTAGCAGCCCGGTGCGAAGCACACCGGGCCACGCATCGTATTCAGCCATGCCGGAACGTGCGGGGCCACCAGCCAGAGCGGCTCCTCGCCCAGCCAGGACGCATCCTGCTCCTCGAGCCGTTGCACCTGCCGTGCCTGACGACGGAGCAAGGCCCGCTCGACCGCCTGTCGATCGAGGTGGTTGCCGGCCAGCTTCAGCTCGAGCATCACCTCTGCGTGCGGTTGCGCCTCGGGCCACGGGTTTGCAAGGTGCTCCAGGGAATGCGGCCTGCGGACCACCAGGAAGCCGTCGGCCTGCACCTTCTCGAGCCTGATCTCGGGTGGGTCCAGCCACCCGGCCGCGCCACCGGTGATGCGCTCGGTCTCCTCCGCAAACGTCCGCTGCGCGAACAGCTCCAGGTACCCCATTGCGGCGAATGGTATGCCTCGCACACACGGTGCGGAAGGAACGGCGGCCCATTCATGGAATACGAATGCCAACCACGCCGAGTGAGCGCGGTCGCGCGCGCAGAGCGCGAAGGTGGTGTGAATGCGCCGCGCGGCGCGCTTGGCGAGGTCGATGCGGACGTCGGGTGGATGCGGCGCTACGAGGTCAGCGGCAGCATCGAGCCAGACGTGGCGATCGATGGTGCGCTCGGCGCGGACGAGACGGTCGACCAAGGCGATGAGCGCAGCGCCGACATCGCCGTTACTGGCGGCGACGATCGCGTCGCGTTCGGCGACGAGCGGCACCAGGAAGCGATCGCGGGCCGACAGCCGCTCGCGGATCAGCGCCTCGGTGATGGGCTCGGCCTCGTGGCGATGGTGGAGATTGCGGACGATGCCGAGCAGGTATCGCGCGTCGACGCCG
>JBGQCL010000241.1:0-17310 GCA_041495365.1 Kofleriaceae bacterium
AGGGCCGCGACAAGGTCCTCGCCCACCTCGACGAGCACCCCGCCATGCAGCAGCAGCTCCGCGATCAGCTGATCCGCCAGGCCCGGCTCGCCGCCGTCACTCCGACGCCGGCCGTCGCCGCCACCACCGCCACCACCGCCAGCCAGGGGGACGTGTCGTGACCCGCAACGCCGCCCACCCCGGCCGCGCCGGCCGCGCCGGCCGCCCCGCCCGCGCTCGCCGCCGGCGATGCCGCCACCCTGCTCGACCGCGTGATCTACGAGCAGGTCATCGCGTGCATCGACCTCGACGAGCTCTGCGCGCTCGAGCAGGCGCTCACCCTGGTCGCCACCGAGCTCGACGACGTCGGCCCCGACCGCGCCACCGACCTCGCCCGCGCCATGATCGACGCCGCCCTGCGCCGCTTGCCCGACGACGTGCGCCGCTACCTCGACAACGGCGGCGAGCCACCCTTCGGCGGCTGCCCGCTCTGCGAGGAGGAAGCCCGCGCCGACCGCAGCGGCCCCGGCAGCAGCCAGCGCCGCGGCACCCGGCTCCGGAGCTGATCGACGCATGACGGTCTACCACGCCGACGGCTTGTGGAACGTTCCCTTGGCGTCGGTCAGCGTGTCCGGAAACAGGCTCGCCGAGATCGCGCCAAGCCGGATCGGCTTGTAGAACGTCGAGACCTTGGCGAGCTCGGCGGACGTTCGGCCGTCGCCGCAGGGGTCGAGGACCTCGACCCGCTTCGCCAGGATGTCACGGACGATCCGGATCGGCTCGGCGAGGTCCGAGTCATTCGTGACAACCGCGGCACCGTCGTATTCGTTCTGGAACGCATCGAGCAGCAGGTACGTCGCCAGGTTCACGTCCGAGCCCTTCTCCTCGAACTTGTGGACCTTCACCATCGTCGTACCGTCGGGCAGCGGCTTCACCAGCTGCATCTTCTTCTGCGACTTCTGGAAGAAGCCAAAGTGCACCGTCACGCGGGACAGCGTCGCCAGCGCTCGCAGGTACATCTGCTGGCGCAACGGTGCCTGTGGGTCGCCGGGCAGCGCGCGCACCCGCGCCGTGAAGTAGCGGATCCGGCCGATGGCATAGTCCGGGTTGCTCAGGACCTGCGCGGCCAGCTTCTCCAGGTCGAGCCACTTGTACGTCGACCCATCGGATGCACGCGCATTTCTCAACGCACGATGGTAGAGATTGAACCCGTCGACGTAGACGTTGACCCTCACGAGCTTCCCCGGAAAAAGCTGCGGCCTCCCGAGAGAGGCCGCGCACCACGCCACCGAAGCGACGTGGGATGTGCCCGAAAGCTTAGTCGCTCCGGATCGTCGATGCAAGTACATCGAGCGGCCTCTTCTCGGCGCGGCGGAGATCTCGGATAAGGCTCGCACCAATGCGTCCGCGTCGCTGCGATCGCATCTGCAACTGATCGACGAAGACTATTCTCGCCGATCGACAAGCCCAATTGTCGAGCGCGGATCTTCACAACGATCTCGATGGCGCGCGCCTCATCGTCTTGGAACGACTCGGACGGGAGGACCAGCGAGTTGGACGCCGTCGCCCACGTTCCGGGTGATGTACGCGTCCGGGCTCGGTCCATCCCCAGGAAGCGTCGGATGTTATGGCGACAACCTGCCCAGCGGCGCGGTAGGTGAGCGGAAAGGGGGCAGGAAGGCTAGCGGGTTGCCGCATAGCGGGCATGGGTCGATCGATGTCACGTTTTGTAACGTTTGGTCAAGAAGGATCGTAGCACTACCCCGGATCTTTCCGACTTGCCGGGATCTCTTTCCGAGCAGCGACTACTTGCGCTTCTTCTCAGATGGCTCCAGCGAGGCCTTATGAAGCCTATAGACCTCGACGACCTTGGCGTAGCTCTCGGTTCCCTTGGCGGGTTTGTACCGCTCACCGTCGACGATGACACGCCCGAGCTCTGCAACTGTTTCGGATGCAACAATCATGTGGAGGTACCGGAGCGTATCTCCTTCGAAGCGATGCGTCCCGGTCTTGAGGTAGCTAGCAATGGCTTGATTGAGCTCGCGCTCGACTTCCCGATCGCGTTCCTGCTGGACCCTTTCCGCGATGATCCTCTCGACGTGGTCCTGCTCAACTACGAGAGCGTTCAGCCATTCCAGGGCCTTGACCCGGTTCCTCGTGTTGAGTTCGTTGAACAGCTGCAACACGCGCATGCTTGCGTCGGACGAGAGCACGAACTCCTCGCGACTCTTGGGCTGTGGATCAGGTGCACCCACCGGCCGTGGGATTGGCGTCACAGGATCATGCAGCTCGCTTGAGGGGATCGGCGTATTCCACCCGAGCGGTCGGCGGAGCCTCTCAGCAGTCGGACCCACGTGCTGATGCAATCCGGACTCTGCCCCGATATTGATCATGGAGATCGGTAGCCCGAGCGACTTCTCTACCTCGGGAACGAGGGTGCTCGTCTGCCCATCGGTGAGCATGTCTGTGACGGCAGTACGCGAGCATCCCAGTTGCCTCGCGAGTTCAGCCTTGTTCCAGCCCTTCGCGACCATCCGTTCAAGAACGGCCTTGCGCCAATCCGGTGTAATCAGGTAGGCGGGTCCTTTTCTGGGCATGTGAACTCCTAACATCTTGGACGATTCTCGGCTGCAATGGCTGTTTCGTTACGTTAAACTTGACATCGTCATGTTTAAGTTTCAAAATGCGGGCCATGAACTCGAATCAGAGGCGCATCTCGTTGCTCTCGTTGCTGATCCGCAGGCACCCGGACCCATATGATGTGTCCCAAGTGCGCGGGAGGGCGCACACGAGCGCTGCTGGGACAATGGGAGGTGGGAGGTTGGACACACGACCATGCCGATGAGGCTGCACCTCCGAGGGCAGTGCCCGACGCCATCCTTCGGCCAACGCTCCGGCCGGTGACATGCGCGCACCTGCTACGAGCGAGATCGGGGCTTCGCGGGTCCACTATTGCATAACCATTTGTAATATCAGCGCTTTTATGTAGGTCATTGATCAACCAGCTGCGCCAGAAGATCGGCGTGGTCTACGGCAACCCCGAGACCACCACCGGCGGCAACGCCCTCAAGTTCTACTGCTCCGTCCGCCTCGACATCCGCCGCAAGAAGGCGATCAAGCGCGGCGACGAGACCATCGGCAGCGAGTGCAAGGTCAAGGTCGTCAAGAACAAGCTCGCACCCCCGGTCCGCGAGGCCGACTTCGAGATCCTCTACGGCACCGGCGTCAACAAGCTCGGCGAGCTGGTCGACACCGCCGAGAAGCTCGGCGTCATGGAGAAGTCCGGCACCTGGTACTCCTACGACGGCGCCAAGCTCGGCCAGGGCCGCGACAAGGTCCTCGCCCACCTCGACGAGCACCCCGCCATGCAGCAGCAGCTCCGCGACCAGCTGATCCGCCAGGCCCGGCTCGCCGCCGTCTCCCCGTCGCCGGCCGCCGCCGCTGCCGCCGCCGCTGCTGCCACCGCCAGCCAGGGGGCCGTGTCGTGACCCGCAGCGCCACACCGCCCACCCCGACCGCCCCGCCCGAGCTCGCCGCCGGCGATGCCACCACCCTGCTCGACCGCCTGATCTACGAGCAGGTCATCGCCTGCATCGACCTCGACGAGCTCTATGCCCTCGAGCAGGCGCTCACCCTGGTCGCCGCCGATCTCGACGGCGTCGGCCCCGACCGCGCCGCCGACCTCGCCCGGGCCATGCTCGACGCCGCCCTGCGCCGCCTGCCCGACGACGTGCGCCGCTACCTCGACGACGTCGGCGGGCTGCTCCCCGGCGACTGCCCGCTCTGCGAGGAAGAAGCCCGCGCCGCCCGCAGCGGCCCCGGCAGCAGCCAGCACCGCGGTACCCGCTGCAAGGCGTGATCAGTGGGTCGCCAGCGCGGATCCGGCGTTCCGCGCCGGCAGCGTGGCTACCACGCCGGCGGCTTGTGGAATGTCCCCTTGGCGTCGGTCAGCGTGTCTGGAGACAGGCTCGCGGAGATCGCACCGAGCTGCCCCCAGCTCCAGAGCTGGCCCGGCCCGATCTGTCACTACCAGATCGTCGGAACGAGCTTCGAGTCGATGATCCGGGCATCGGACGTCACCAGGGGCACTCCGAGCACGCGCGCGGTGGCGACGATGATCCGGTCGGCGGGGTCCCAGGCCCGCGTCGAGCCGAGCGCGATGATCTCGCTCGCGATTGCGGGCGTGACCGGCTGGACCTCGACACGCGGAGCGGCGGTCGCGCGCGCAAGCCACTCGTCGACCGGAAGCGCGAGCCGCACCCGGCCGACCTCGACGAGCGCCGCGATCTCCCACAGCGAGATATCCGCGACGACGAGCGGATGATCGGCGTCGTTCCGGGCGAGCATGCGCGTCTGGTCGCGCCTCAGGCGCCGGGAACGGTCGAACCACCACAGCACGACGTGCGTGTCGAGTACCGCGATCATCGGCGGGATCAGCGACCAGCCTGCCGCCTGCGCCGCGTGCGCGCGGTGCGCCCGTCTTCCCGGGCCAGCAGCACTCCTCGGGTCGCATCCCATGCGGCCGCCGGGATCGTCGGAGCGATGACGTCACCGAGCGTCTCGACCGAGTGTCGCAAGGTATCCTGGGGAGAGCTCGACCGGCTGTGGTCAGCAGCCGTGAGGCGGGCGAGCGGCTTCCCGCGCTTGGTGACCAGCAGAGGCTTGCCCGTGCGCGCGACATCCTCCAGCAGCGCGAGACACCGCGCCTTGAAGGTCGAGATCGCCACCGACTTCATGGTCAGTTGAGTTGACCATAGGAAGCACCCTCGGACAAGGCCGAGCTACCCGGGGACCGGCCCAGGAGCGCCTCGGCGCCAGCTGCCGCGGTATGCGGTCGCGGTCAGGTCATGCAACCGAGCGGAGTCGCGCCACGGTCTCGGGGTGCATCGTGGACTTGACCCTCGCGAGCTTCCCCGAAAGCGACGGCCTCCCGGGAGAGGCCGCGCACCACGCCACCGAAGCGACGGGGACGACCCGCATCACCGCGGCGGTGCCGGATCGCACCGCCGCGGTGACCGGGCCCGCCGCTCACGCGATCAGCGCGTCCCTCCGCCGGAGACAGGCACTTCGGATCGGAGTCGAGACACCGGCGGAACGAACAGCCACCACGCGATCACGGCGAGGAGGAGGACCGTCATGCCCTCCGGTACAGCATCGGGCGTGCCCGGGTAACCCCGCGTCGCGCCGCGAGCGCACGCGCAGAGGATGCGCCCGCGCGCGGGCACCTGCTCGCCTTGCGCGCTTCGATCCGTTCGCCGGAGACGAGACGCACGAACGGTGCGGCGAAGTTGCTGGGCCCGGTGCGGCTCGCCGTCCGCGGGCAGGATGTCTCACGGCTTGATGTCGACGGGGAGCGACACGGCGGCCATGCCGAGATCGGGGTTGGAACGGATACCCGCCACCACCGCCGCCGGCCTGGTCTCCCGGCGAGTCCCAGGAGTCCGCGTATTCGTCGTACTGGCTGCCGCAAACCCGTTGCCCCCGTCCCTCCGTCGGCGCTTATCCGGATCCCGTCCCGGAGTCGAGCCAGCCCGCGACGAGCCAGGCGAACGTCGCGGCGATGGCGCACGGTCGAAGCCGTGGCGCTGCCGCACACTGCCCATGCGCATCGCTCGCGAGCACGGCCCTATGTGCCCGTTCACCGCCGCGAACTTACGCAGCATGATGCGGCAGTCCGTACTCGACTGCCGCATCATGCGGCATTTCAATCCGCGGTTCCGCCGTCATCGACGATACAAGATCCCGAGCCAGCGGCCCCGCGCCGATGCAGCCAAGCAGAGAATTTGCGGTGTGAATGTCTAGCGCGGATGGCGTGGAACGCCAATGGTTGGACCAGGTACGGTCCGTTGCCATCCAAACATCGATTTCGACTCGGCATCGATGGATACTGCCCCGGCATGCCCGGAGACGGTTCTTCACGTGAGGAGAGCCTCGCAAGCGAGCGAGACTTCTACCGGAGGCTGCTGGACCTCGGCGGCAAGGAGGAGATCGAGCCGTTGCTCGACGAAGCCCTCGCGCTGATCGTGGAGGTCACCGGAGCCAGCACGGCGTACCTGGAGCTGTACGACGACGAGGCCAACCGGCCGCGATTCTGGAAGGGATACCGCTGCACCGACCGCGACGTGGCGTCGATCCGGGCATCGATCTCGCGCGGCATCATCGCGCGGGCGATCGGCGAGGGCCGGACGATCGAGACGCCGTCGGCGTCGCTCGACGCCCGGTTCTCGGAGCTGGGCAGCGTCCGGCAGAACCTGATCCAGGCCGTGCTGTGCGCGCCGGTCGGGGTAGAGCCGCCGATCGGAGTGATCTATCTGCAGGGCCGGACGCGGCCCGGGTCGTTCACGGCGATCGATCGCGAGCGCGCCGAGCTGTTCGCGCGCCAGCTCGCGCCGCTGGCCGATCGGCTGGTCCGCCGCGATCGCCACGACCACGTCGACCACACCCACGAGGCGCGCGAGCGGCTGCGCTGTCCGGAGATCATCGGGCGATCGCGGGCGCTGGCGCAGCTCCTGCAGGGGGCATCGCACGTGGCGCCGCTCGACGTGGACGTGCTGATCACCGGACCGTCCGGAACCGGCAAGTCGATGCTGGCGCGCGCGATCCACCTGAACAGCCCGCGGGCGTCGGGGCCGTTCGTCGAGCTCAACTGCGCGGCGATCCCCGAGGCGCTGATCGAGAACGAGCTGTTCGGCGCCGAGCGCGGCGCGCACTCGACGGCGATGCGCAAGGTGACCGGCAAGGTGGCGGCGGCGGAGGGCGGCACGCTGTTCCTCGACGAGGTCGCCGAGCTGCCGGCCGCCGCGCAGGCCAAGCTGCTGCAGCTGCTCGAGACCCGCGAGTACCACTCGCTGGGCTCGACGACGTCGATCCGCGCCGACGTCCGGATCCTGAGCGCGACCAACGCCAAGCTCGAGGAGCGGGTCGCGAGCAAGCAGTTCCGCGACGACCTGTACTACCGGATCCATGTCGTGCCGCTCGAGGTGCCCGGGCTGGGCGAGCGCCGCGACGACATCCCCGAGCTGGTCGAGCACTTCTGCGTCGAGTCGTGCAAGCGGCACCGGCTGCCGTACCTCGCGGTGTCGCGCCGCGCGCTGGCGGCGTGCCGCGACTCGCCGTGGCCCGGCCATACCCGGCAGCTCGCGCACGCGATCGAGGCCGCGGTGATCCGCGCCAGCGGCGAGCGCTCGACGACGCTGCACGAGCACCACATCTTTCCCAAGGTGTCGCGCGACGAGACCGAGGTGGTGACGCTGCAGCAGGCGACGCGCGAGTTCCAGAAGCGCCACGTCCGCGCCGCGCTGGAGAACAACGACTGGAACGTGACCGAGACCGCGCGCCAGCTCGACCTCGCGCGCTCGCACCTCTATAACCTGATCAACGACTTCGAGCTTCGTCGCGAAAAAAAATAGATTCCTGACCAGGGGGAGGCGTACGTATGAGCAAGGTGACGTTCCATGGATTGCCCGCATGGGTCGGCGCGATCCACGGCCCGACGGTGTGCGAGTGGTGGGATCACGATCCGGGCCAGCGGCAGTGGGACCACTCGCAGCTTCACCGGGTCGACCTGGCGAAGACGCCGTCGGCGGCGCTCGCCGGCCAGATCCCGGTCTCGCAGGTCGAGGTCGACGACCACGCGACCAAGGGCGGGCGGACGACGATCGGCCCGCTGTTTCCGGGCGGGACGATGATCGGCGCGCTCTGGGTGTCCGAGAGCTACCTCGCGGCCAACCAGCTGACCGCGCCGGGCCACGAGTTCCAGCTGATCCAGTACTTCGACGGCGAGCAGCAGAACCGCCGGTTCTACGGGTTCCAGGGCAGCGTGCTGCAGACCCAGGCCCACCTGTCGCTGGTCCAGCTGTGGCACCCGGGGACCGGCACCGGCGCCGGCACCGCGCCGCCGGCGGGGACGTGGTGGCTCGATCTGGGCGCCCACGCGGATCCGAGCACACCGGCGCCCGGCGCCGGCCAGCCCGCGCCGATCTACCTCGACTCCAGGGCGGCGAGCCAGCTGGTGACGACTGACCCCAAGCTGCCGCCGTACGTCGGGACGTTCCCGTTCCGATCTGCGCCGGGCGCCTGATCGGCGCGCGGAGATGGATCGAGCGCAGCGAGAGGGGGGTGGAGTCCCCGATGGCGGGGCGGAGGGCAGCGGCCCCCGTGGGTTCGTCCGGGCGCTGCTCGCCGGCCCGCACCTGAGCGTGATGTCCGCCGAGCCGGACGGGGATCTCCAGCGCATCGCGCGCGCGATCGGTCACCTCGTGACCGTGGACGGACCGGCGGCGCTGGAGGCCGCGCTCACGCACCTGGCCGGCGAAGCTGGGCGCACGCCCGGCGCGGCCGTCCGGACGCTCGATCTGATCGGCCATACCCGCACGACGGCTTCGCTGCTGTCGCTCGGGGACTGGTTGATCGATGCCGCGGACCCGGCGACAGCTGCGGTGTTTCGTGACCTGGCCGATCGCGCGGTGCTGCCCCGCCTGGGGATCCACGCGCTGCGCCTGCTGGGCTGCCACAGCGCCGGTACCGAGCGAGGCCGCGACACGATCTGCCGGCTCGCCGAGCTGCTCGGCGTCGAGGTCGCCGGCATGCGCGAGCTGCTGCACGTCGGGCACTTCGGGCCGGGTGGCTTTCGCGACCCCTGGAGCTTCCTGCTGGTCCGGGCGAGCGAGCTGCACGCGCCGCCGGCCGAGCCGCCCGGCGCCCCCGGGCCCCGCGTACTGGAGCTCGCGGCGCTGCCGGCGGTCGCGCTGCAAGCGCACGCCGCGCCGTGTCCGCGCCGGATCGCCGACGAGGACGCCGCGCACCGGATCCTGGCGCTGGTGCGCCGCGCCGCGGGCGCGTGCATGCCCGGCGCGCCGGCGCCGCCGTCGATCGAGCTCGCGCTGCCGCTGCCGCTACCGGGCGCATATCACCTCGCCCACGTCGTGCTGGAGGGCAGCTTCCTGCGACTCTACCCCGACGGGATGGCCAGCGCGGGGGTGGTGTTCCCGGTCGACGACCGCGAGGCGCTGCACCGGATCATCGCGGGGCTGCCGGCGGCGCCGGTCCATCATTGACGACGACGACGCAGCGCTCGCCGATCGCGAACAGCGGCTGCGACGCGGCCCGCGGGTTGGGGATCGCCATGAAGTCGAGCAAGGCGCCGCCAATCTGCTCCGCGACCCCGCCCCCGCGCAGCACCCGAACGCCGCGGCCCCTGGCGGTGAGCGTCCACTCCTCGGCGTTGCCGGTCATGTCGAGCACGCCGTACGGGCTGCGATCCCCGGGATGGGTCGCGACGTCCGAGGTCCCCAGCGACGTCGTCAGCGCGGCGAGCTGGTACGGATCGCCGATCCCGAACGGATAGTTCCGGTCGGGGAGCGGGTTGTCCGAGCCGTCGGGCAGCTTGTCGCCACCGCGCATCGCCTTGACCCACTGCTCGGAGCTCGGCAGGTCCTTGCCCAGGTAGCGGCAATAGTCGCGCGCGGTGTACCAGTTGACGCCGGTCACCGGCTTGCGCGGATCGGCCGCGTGCTTCAGGACCGGACTGTCCGGATAGCTCGGAGCCTCGATGCCGATGAGCACCGCCATGTCGGCCAGCATGGCAAACGCCGCGTTGGTCACCTCGGTGCGGTCGATCCAGAACCGCGGCAGATCGATCCGCTGCTCCGGCCCGAGCTCGGCGGCGACGCGCGACGGTGGGGTCCCGGCGCCGCCGTAGCGGAACGGCCCCGCCGGGATCTCGATCATGCCGGCGGCGGTCGCGGCGCAGGTCGGCACCCGGACATGAAACGTCGGGACCGTCCGCTCGCGCTGGGCGTAGCCCGGGAGGTCCTTGACCGGCAGCCGCGACGGGCTGCAGCCGCGGCGACGGATCGTGAGGTAGGCGCGACCGCCGCGCGCCTCGACCTCCTCGACCAGCGCGGCGCCGTCCCGCCGCGGCGGCGTGCGCTCGACGTCCTCGTGCAGGGCGTACGGCGCGCCCGGCCCGTCGTCGGTCCAGGCCCGGAGCTGCCAGTCGAGGCCGAGCGGCGCTGGATCCACCGGGATCGCGCGCTGGGCCTCGGGGTCCCAGTCGAACGGCTCGAGCGATAGCACGAACCGCCCGAGGTTGCGGGCCCGGAGCGCCGCCTCGCGCTCCTGGCGCTGCGACGCGAGGTGGCTGCGGTACGCGGTGTAGCCCGGGACCGCGACCGCGACCGCGACCAGCAGCGCGAGCGCCGTGGCCTGGCGGCGCACCCGCTGGCGCGACTGCGCGACCAGCCGGCTCGGGGTCCACGGCTCGGCGGTGCCGCGGCGCCGCCACTCGGCGTCGAGCTCGGCGATCGCGGACATGTGGGGCGCGAGCTCGCGCAGCTCGCCCGAGCCGAGCAGGCTGGGCGCGTCGGGGCGCGACCGGCGCAGGTGGTAGCGCACCAGCTCGGTCGCCCGGCGGCGCGCCAGGTCGCGGGCATCGACCCACGCCAGCACGCGCGGCACCAGGCTGTCGTGGGCGAGCTCCCAGCTCGGCTCGTCGTCGCCGCGCACCCGCACCACCAGGCCCCGCGCGCGCAGCACCTCGAGCACGGCCGACACCCGCTCGGCGTCGCCGACCATCGCGATCAGCTCGGACTCGGGGCGCATCGCGCGCTCGTGGCTGCCGGTCACCAGCGCGACGAACAGCGCGCGGGCGATCCGGTCGTCGCCGCCGGTGAGCTCGGTGTCGAGCACGCGCTCGAGGTGCTCGCCGACGATCGCGTCGAACCCGCCGAGCCGCTGGTAGTGGGCGACGGTGAGCACCGCGTCGCCGGGATCGAGCGCCTCGGTGAGCACCGAGCCCGCGAGCTGGAGGTGCGGCGGGAACACCGCGGGCTGGCTGCCCCAGCCCATCTCGGGGCCGATCGCACGGGCCGCGCGCTGCAGGTCGCCGAGCAGCGCGTCGAGCAGCGCGGGCTCGATCGCGAGCCGGGCGGCGGCCAGCGGGCCGGTGATCGCGGCGCGCGCGCCCTCGGGGCCCAGCGGCGGCAGCCGGACCACCGGGATGCCGGGCTCGACGGCCTGGGCGCGGACGAGCAGGCGCGCGAGGTGGTCCTCGCGGATGCTGAGCACGACGCAGACGTCGGCGTCGGCCGGCCAGCCGGCGAAGCCGAGCGCGTCGCCGACGAACCGGTCGTCGCCGAGCGCGGCCTCGACCTGATCGAGGATGATCACCAGCTTGCCGCCGCGCTGGCGGTGCCACGCGGTGATCGCCGCGGCGACCGACGGCGCGGCCGGCGGGAGCTCGGAGGCGCGCACGGTGTCGGCAGCGGCCGGCGCCTCGGGCCAGATCGCGGCGGCGAGCGCGGCGGCGCTGTCGACGCGGCACCGCAGGTACACCGCATGCGCGCCGAGCGCCTCGAGCCGCGGCACCAGGCCGGCGCGCAGCAGCGAGGTCTTGCCGGTGCTCGACGGCGTGGTGTAGACCACGCTGCGGCGGTACAGCACGTGCTGGGTGAGCACGGCGAGGTCGGCCTCGCGGCCGAACAGGCGGCCGCGGTCGTCCTCGGTGAACGGCGCGAGCAGGCGGAACGGCGCCGGGGCCGTCGCCCGGGCTGCCGGCGCGGCGGGCGCGGTGGCGCCGGTCAGCGCCGAGCTCAGCTCGCGCGCGCCGGCATAGCGCCGGGCGGGCTCGAGCTCGAGCGCGCGCTCCAGCACGGCGCGCAGCTCGGGATCGGTGATCAGCTCGAGCGGCGGGGTCAGCGTGTACGGGTTGGGTCGCCGCCAGCCGGTGAGCAGGTAGACCAGCACGAGCGCGGCGGAGAACAGGTCGGAGCGCGCGTCGATCCGGCCGAGGTCCATCTGCTCGGGCGCCATGTAGGCCGGGGTGCCGCCGGCCGACTCGGCGGGGTGATCCGCCGCGCGCAGCCGGGCGAGCCCGAAGTCGACCAGCACGACGCGCTCGGCGCCGTCGCGCTCGACCACGATCGCGTTGGCCGGCTTGACGTCGGCGTGGACCAGGCCGGCATCGTGCGCCGCGGCGAGCCCGGCGAGCAGCTGGCGGGTCAGCTCGATCGCGCGCGCCCGGGCCAGCGGGCCGGACTGGCCGACCTCCTGGAGGTCGCGGCCGGCGAGCAGCTCCATCGCAAAGAACAGCCGGCCGTCGTGGGTGATGTCGGCCTGGTAGATCCGCACGACGTTGCCGTGATCGAGCCGGCCGACGCTGCGGACCTCGTGGACGAACAGCCGGCCGTCCTCGGACGCCGGGTCGATGTCGGGGTGCAGCACCTTGACCGCGACATCGCGCTCGACCGCGAGCTGGCGCGCGCGGTACACCGTGCCGAACGTGCCGCGCGCGATCACCGCGTCGATCCGGAACCGGCCCGGCAGCACGGTGCCGGTCAGGTCCTCGCTGTCCTCGCTGCGCGGCCGGGTCGCGCGCATCGACAGCTGCGAGCGCCCCATGTTCCACAGCCCGGCGAGCGGCGGCGGCTGCGCCAGGGTCTCCGAGGTCTCCGAGGTCTGCACCGCGGCCCCGGCGAAGCGCTCGAGGTAGGCCGACAGGCTGGCCATCGTCACCGTGCCGGTGCGCGGATCGAGCGCATCGCCGCACAGCGCGGTGAGCAGCGCCGCCACGATCGGGTGGGCGTCGTCGGGGCTCGACGCCACCGCGACGACGTGGGGCGCGCGGCCGGTGCCGAGCGCGCGTAGCCAGTCCGCGGGCGCACCCTCCGCGCCGCCGCGCGCCGACACCACCACGACCAGCTGCTCGGCGCGCGCCGCGCGCAGCCGATCGCGGATCCAGCGCAGCGGCAGGGTCGCGTCCTCGGGGTAGTCGCGCGCCTGGCCGCCGGTGACCAGCGCCGGCTCGCCGCCGACCGTGGTGATCGAGCCGAGCATCACCACCACCGCCGCCCGCGCGGCCTCGCTGGTCAGCTCGTCGAGGTGCTGCTTGAGCGCGCCGCGATCCAGCGCCTGGCGCTCGCCGGCCGCCGACGCGAGCCGCCGGATCTGCCACCCCGCGCCGGTCGCGAGCAGCGCCTCGCCGATCTGGCCGAGCGTGTGGAGCGCCGAGTGGTCCAGCGCGCCGAAAGCACCGTGGCCTGCGACCAGGAGTGCCGTTCCCTCCGGGCGGCGCGCTGCCATGTGGCTCGATGCTACGCCAAATCGCGCGCCCCGGCGATCCAGTCCGCTCCCGGCGGCAGATCGAGCGCGATGGTCTCGAAAGCCGTCTCGAACCCGGTCATGACGCCGCCCGGTGGTCCGCGATCAGCTGGTGCTCGACCAGCCGGTGGTAGGTCCCGCGCCGCGCCATCAGCTCGTCGTGGCGGCCCTGCTCGACCACCCGCGCGCCGTCGATCACGACGATCCGGTCGGCGTCGCGCACCGTGCTCAGCCGGTGGGCGACGATGATCGTCGTGCGGCCGTGCATCAGCCGGGCGAGCGCGGCCTGCACCGCGGCCTCGCTCTCGGCGTCGAGGTTGGAGGTCGCCTCGTCGAGGATCAGCACGCGCGGGTCGGCGAGCAGCGCGCGGGCCAGCGCGATCCGCTGCTTCTGGCCGCCCGACAGCTTGGTGCCGCGCTCGCCGACCATCGTCGCGTAGCCGTCGGGGAACCCGGTGATGAAGTCGTGGGCGTAGGCGTCGCGCGCGGCGCGCTCGATCTCGGCGGCGGTCGCGCCGGCCCGGCCGTAGCCGATGTTGTCGCGGATCGTCCCCGAGAACAGCACCGGCTCCTGGGCGACCATCGCGAGCGCGCGGCGCAGCTCGCCGAGCTTGAGCTCGCGGACGTCGACGCCCTCGATCATCACGCGGCCGGCGTCGACGTCGTAGAACCGGTAGAGCAGCGACAGGATCGTCGACTTGCCGGCGCCCGACGGCCCGACCAGCGCGACGACCTCGCCGGGCGCGACCTCGAGGTCGACCTCGGTCAGCACCGGCTGGCCGCGCCGGCTCGGGTACGCGAACGACACCCGCTCCAGCCGGATCGCGCCCTTGCCCGCCGGCAGCGCGCGCCCCGGCTCGGGATCGCGGATCTCCGGCACGGTGTCGATCACCGCGAACAGCCGATCGGTGGCGCCCGCCGCGCGCTGCAGCGCGGCCCACAGGTCGGACACGTCGCTGAGCGCACCCGCGACGATGAACGTGTACAGGAAGAACGACACGAGCTGTCCGGGGCTCAGCTCGCCATGGATCAATGCCCGACCGCCGATCCAGAACACCGCGGTCACCCCGACGTAGCCCGCGGTCATCGCGGTCGACATGAACCACGACCGCCAGCGCACCATCACCAGCGTCTGGCGGAACGCCTGCTCGACGCCGCTGCGGTAGCGCCCCACCTCGTACGACTCGCGGACGAACGCCTGCACCGTGGCGACCGCGCCGATCGACTCCTGCGCCGTCCCCGAGACCTTGGCGAGCTCGTCTTGCACCGCGCGCGCCATCTTGCGGATGCGCCGGCCGAAGTAGATCGTCGCGAGCGTGATCGGCGGGACGATCGCGAGCATCAGCAGGGTCAGCTGGATGTCGATGACGAACAGCATCACCAGCGAGCCGATCAGCTGCAGCGCGTTGCGCAACCCCATCGACAGCTGGCCGCCGACCACGCCCTCGACCACGGTGACGTCCGACGCGAGCCGGCCGACCAGCTCGCCGCTGCGCCGCTCGTGGAACCACGCCAGCGGCTGGGTCAGCACGCGGTCGAACACCAGACCGCGCAGGTCGGCCACCACGCACTCGCCGAGCCAGCTGATGCTGTAATGGCGCAGCCAGACCAGCACGGCGTGGACCAGGAACACGCCGACCATCAGCAGCACGATCTCGTTGAGCGCGCCGAGGTTCTTGGTCTTCAGCGCGATGTCGATCACCCCGCGCGCTGCCCACGGGTACACGAGGTTGATCGCCGACGCCGCGCCCAGCGCGCCCATCGCGAGCGCGAACCGCCCCCGGTGCGGCGAGATCAGCGGCAGCAGCCGCCACAGCACGGCGAGCCGGCGGCGATCGCGCGGCCGATCCCCGTCGGCCTCGGGAGAGTCCACATAGGGTGCCACCACCGCCGCTGCATAGCGCGCTCCCCGCCGGCTGTCACTTGAGATACAACTCTGAGCTGGCGATGATGGTCCAGATCCGGCCGCTGACCGGCGAGCCCGCCGTGATCGAGCGGCTCGCAGACATCCTGATCGCCACCGTCGCCGCCGGCGGCTCCGTCCACTTCATGCACCCGGTGCCGCGCGAGGACGCGCTCGCGTACTGGCGCGAGGCGCTCGCCGACCCCGGCCGCGTCGTGCTCGGCGGATTCGTCGATGCGACGCTGGTCGGCACGGTGACGCTGTGGCTGGCCACGCCGCCCAACCAGCCGTTCCGCGCCGAGATCTGGAAGCTGATGACCGATCCGGCCGCGCGCCGCCGCGGCGTGGCCCGCGCGCTGATGGTCGCCGCGGAGCAGCTCGCCGTCGAGCGCGGCCGGACCCTGCTCAACCTCGACACCGCGGCCGATCACGGCGCCGCGCCGCTGTACGACGCGCTGGGCTGGACCCGCGCCGGTGAGATCCCGGGCTTCGCGTACAGGCCGCACGGCGGGCTGACCGCGACCGTGATCTACTACAAGCAGCTCGCGCCGCCGCCGCGCTGACCGGGCTACTTCCCCGGCAGCAGCACCGGCTCGAAGAACTGCTTGGTGTCGAGGTAGTGCCTGGCCGCGGCCTGGACGTTGGCCGAGGTCATCCGCGCGATCATCTGGCCCGGATCGAGCACCAGCGCAGGGTCGTCGCCGTAGCTGTACGCCGAGTCGAGCCACTGCAGCCAGAACTGGTTGTTGCGGAGCTGGACCTCGCGCTCGCGGGTGAACGTCTGCTTGACCTTCTCCAGGTAGTCGTCGCCGATCCCGCTGTGTTGCACCGCCGCGATCTCGTCGAACGCGGCGTTGATCAGCTCGGTGATCCGCAGCGGATCGCAGCCGAACGAGATTGAGAAGTCGCGCTCGGGATGCTGCGCGCGGACCAGCCGGCCGCCGACCCCGACCCCGTAGACCCCGCTCTTGTCCTCGCGCAGCACCTCGCGCAGCCGGATCTCGAGGACCTGGCCGAGGATGAACAGGTCGCGCTCCTTGTCGCGGCTCCACGGCTCGTCGCCGTGGAACAGGATCTCGACGTGCGCCTTGGGCTCCTGGCCGAGCATCCAGGCGTGCTTGACCACGCCGCGCGCCTTGCGGATCCCGACGTCCTTCTGCTTCTCCTTGCGGCCGTGCGCCGGCAGGCTCGCGAGGTAGGTCTCGACCAGCGGGCGGAGCGTCGCGGGGTCGAACGCGCCGACGATCACGAACGTGAAGTCGGTGGCGTCGCCGAACCGCTGCTTGTAGAACGCCAGCGCCTTCGCCGGGTCGAGCTTGTCGACGTCGCCCGGGGTGGCCGGCATCCGCCGCGGGTTGTCGTGGTAGAGCAGCTTCGTCGACTGGATCGAGTACTGGACCTCGGGGTTGCGCAGCCGGTTGATCAGCTGCTCCTTGACGTTCTGGCGCCACGCCGCGATCGCGCTGTCGTCCTTGCGCGGCGCGGTCATCTCGAGGTGGACGAGCTGGAACATGGTCTCGAGATCGCGCGGTGAGGCGGCCGCGCGGACCGACTCGGTGGTGTCGGCGACCTCGGCGCTGGCGGTCGCGTGCTTGCCGGCGAGCAGCTTGCCGAGCTCGTCGGCGTCGTGGTCGCCGAACCCGCTGATCGCCGCGATGTCGTCGGCGAACCGCGCGCTCGCGAACTCCTTGTCGCCCGCCATCGCGAGCCCGCCCGGCGAGGTGCCAAGCAGCGACACCTCGTCGGCCTGGTAGTCGGTCGGCTTGAGGATCACGCGCGCGCCGTTTCCCAGCGTCCACTCGGTGACCCCGATCGCGTCGCGCCTGGCCTCCTTGACGATCTTGCCCGGCTTCGGCGCGTGCTCCATCAGCTTGGCGGTCACCGCGCGGTCCTCCCACGGCGCGATCGTCCGGCGGCCGACCTCGTCGACGATCGCCAGCACGCGCTCGCGGGTCGGCAGCGCGGCCTTGCCGGCCTCGGGGCCGTCGACCAGGATCACGCGGTTGCCGGCGCCGCCGAACGACGTGCCGAGCTGGTTGAGCTCGGCGAGCGTGAGCATCGGCAGGATCTGGCGGGCGAGCGCGGACTCGGCCTTGCGGCCGATCATGAACTCGCGCTCGAAGAAGTTGCGGGTGAACTCCTCGGTGAAGTTGCGGCTGTCCGAGGTCGCGTCCTCGGCCTCGATCTGATCGTAGAACCGGGTCAGGATCGCGCGCGCCCGGTCGAACTCGCTCTGGGTCACGCCGTGCTGCTCGACGCGCAGCACCTCGGTGAGCAGGCCGTCGAGCGCGGCCTCGACCTGGCCGCCCTTGGCCTGGACCTCGCGCGCG
>JBGQCL010000242.1:0-17276 GCA_041495365.1 Kofleriaceae bacterium
GTGACGCTGGAGGAGCGCATCGCGGCCGGAGCGCTCCCGCTCGCCGAGGCGCTGGGCATCGCCAAACAGATCGCCGAAGCGCTCGAAGCGGCGCACGAAAAGGGCGTCATCCACCGCGACCTCAAGCCGGCCAACGTCAAGGTGACGCCCGAGGGCGTGGTCAAGGTGCTTGACTTCGGCCTGGCCAAGAACACTGAGAGCGCAGCCGGAACAACTGCCAACTCGCCCACGCTTACCATCCGCTCCACGCAACTCGGGTTGATCATGGGCACCGCGGGCTACATGGCGCCCGAGCAGGCCGCCGGCGCGCCCGCGACCCCGGCGGCCGATCAGTACAGCTTCGGCGTGTCGCTCGGAGAGGCGCTGCGCGGCGACCCCGGCCGGCCGGTGCCGCGCTGGCTCGAGCTCGTGATCGAGCGCGCCACCGCCGCCGACACCGGCGCGCGGTTCGACTCGATGCCGGCGCTGCTGCGCGCGCTCGGCGCCGATCCGGCGCGGCTCCGGCGGCGCGGCGCAGCCGCGGCAGTGATCGCCGCGGTCGTCGCCGCAGCGTTCGCGATCGGTCGCAGCGGGCTGATCGCGGCCGACGAGCCGTGCAGCGGCGGCGACCGCCTGATCGCCGCGGCGTGGGACCCGATCGCGCGCCAGGTCGGGCTCGCGCGGATCGCGGCGCTGTCGCCGTACGGCGTCGAGCTCGCGGCGAGCCTGCGCGGCCAGATCGACGACCACGCGCGGCGGTGGGCCGCGGGGCACCGCGCGGCGTGCCAGGCGCACCGCCGCGGCGAGCAGGCGGCGGCGCTGCTCGATCGCCGGATGGCGTGCCTCGATCGCGGCCGCTCGGCGCTCGGCGCGCTCGCCGAGATCGCGGGGTCGGCGGATGCCCGCGCCCTGCCGGGCGTGGCGCGGGCGGCGCGGGCGCTGCCGGACCCCAACGGCTGCGCCGACGTGCGCGCCCTGACCGGCGACGTCGAGCCGGCGCCCCCCGCGCAGGCCGGCGCGATCGCCGCGATCGAGCGCGACATCGAGCGCGCCGGGATCCAGCTCGCGGCGGGGCGGACCGACGATGCCCGCGGCGAGGCGGCCCGGGCGGTCGCCGCCGCCCGCGCGCTCGGCTACCGGCCGGTGCTCGCGGAGGCGCTGCTCGTCGACGGGCGCGCGTGGGTCACCCCGGCGGACCGCGCCGCGGCGTCGCTCCGGCTCGCCGAGGCGACCACGCTCGGCCTGTCGGCCGGCAGCGAGGCGGTCGCGATCGAGGCGTGGGCCCGGCGCGCCTGGGTCGAGGGCACCGGGCCGCACCCCGAGGCCGCGCTCGACGGGTTCGCCGTGATCGACGCGCTCGCCGCGCGCACCCCGTCGGCGTTCGCCCGTGCGCTGCTCCACAACAACGCCGGCAGCGTCGAGCTCGGCCGCGGCCACCGCGACGTTGCGCGCGACCAGTTCGAGCGCGCGCTCGACGAGGCCCGCCCGGTGACCGGCGCCGGCGCGGTCGAGCTGATCGCGATCCGCACCAACACCGCGCTCGCGATCGACGATCTCGCGCGGCGCGACGCGCTGCTCGCCGGTGCGCACGCCGAGTTCGCCCGCCTGCTCGGCGATCACCACCCCGACGCGCTGTCCGCCGAGTTCATCCGCGCCAGTACCACGGTGGTGTCGTTCGCGCGCGCCGCCGAGCGGATCACCGCGGTGTGCCGGGCGCGCGAGCTGCACAGCTGGCTGGCGGCGGTCACCGCGACGTGCTGGCTCGAGGCCGCCGACCTGCAGGCCGAGCTCGGCGATCGCACCGCCGCGCTCGCCGCGCTCGATCGCGGGCAGCGGTCCGGCAGCGGCGCCAACCCCGAGACCCGCGAGGCTGCCGGCTACCAGGCGCTGTGGCGCGGCGACCCCGCCGCCGCGGCCGCTGCGTTCGCCGGCCAGCTCGCCGAGCTCGCGCCGCGCGCCGACGAGCCGTGGTACCGCGGCTACGCCCGCGCCCGGCTGGAGCTCGGCCTCGGCCGCGCCCTCGCCGCCCAGCACCGGCCCGACGCGGCGGCCGACGCGCTCGACCGCGCGATCGCCGTGCTCGAGCCGCTCGCCCGCGATCAGCGCCGGGTGGCGATCGATCGCCGGCTCGGCCGTGCCCGCGCCGAGCTCGCCCGGATCCGCGCCGCGCTCGGCGGCCCGCCCGCCGCGATCCGCGCGCTCGCGACCGACGCGCTCGCGTGGCTGCGCTCCGCCGGCGCGCCCGCCGCGGAGCTCGCCGGGCTGGCGCAGCTCACGGACACGGCGGGTTCGCCGAGATGACGTGCCTGCCCCCCGGGTTGACGACCCACTGCTTGATCACATCCGGCGTGCACGGCGGCAGCGGTTTGCTACCGCCCAGGCACGGCAC
This sequence comes from Kofleriaceae bacterium, assembly GCA_041495365.1. GTDB lineage: Bacteria > Myxococcota_A > Polyangia > Haliangiales > Haliangiaceae > JABFXX01. The sequence continues at coordinate 2,369 of JBGQCL010000242.1, forward strand.
GATGCTGCGCGACACCAGGCGCAGCGCGGTCACGCACGCGGCACCGTCCGGCGTCCACAGCGCCTCGACCTGCGCGCCGGTCGGCGACAGCGTGCCATCGGCGGCCTCGCTCAGCCGGGTCACGCCCGACGGCGGCGCGTACCAGTGCTTCTCGTCGTCGTACAGCAGCGGCTGGCCGTCCACGGTGAACGCGAGGCCGTTGCCGCAGTAGTCGGCGGTGTACATCTTGAGCATCGCCTGGCGCTGCGCCACCTCGGTGTGAAACGGCGCACCGGGGTCGAGCACGTCCGCGCCGGTGTGCCAGGTCGCCGCGGTCCACGCGCCGGCGTTGGTGTGGCGCACCAGGTGCATCTTCGCCGTCGCGGTCCCCGCGCACGCGAGGTTGAACCACGACGTGCCGGGCTCGGCGTCGGCCACCTTCTTGGGCTGGGGATCGTAGCGATCGCCGGTGAACGCGATCGCGGAGTGCTCGACCGGCCCCCACAGCTTGTCGAGCGGCCGGTCCGGCATGCAGATCGGCGCCTTGAACTGGTTGTCGAGCGGCAGCTTGACCAGGATCCGGTAGAACGGGACGAACTCCTTGGTGTCACCGGCCCAGAACGTCAGCGACTGCTCCTCGACGTCGTCGATCTTGAGCTGGTAGCGCATGCCGTCCCGGTCGAGATCGATCAGCGTGCCGACCAGGCCGCCGTGCTCGAACACCAGCCCGGAGCCGTCGGTCGCGACCGCGGTGATGAAGTGGCGATCGATGTGGAGCTTGACCTCGTGGCCGGCCTGCTTGGCCGACACGATCTTGATCCCGTGGCGATCCGCCTCGGTCTCGGACGCGTCGAGCTCGTCGAACGCGACGCCGTCGGCCAGGGTCGGCGAGTTCATCCCGCAGCCCCACTCGGGGCAACCCGGATCGCCGACCCCGAGCGCCGAGCTCACCGTCGCGGTGCGGGCCGCCGCGTCCGGGGCGCAGGTCCCGGTCGGGCCGGTCCCCGGCGGGCACCCCGCGAGCAGCTCGGACAGCACGGCGACCAGCGCGAACCTCGTGACATCGGACATGGCAATGACTCCTCGGCAGGGTGGTCGCGCGGCGACAGCGAGCGTTACATCACGCCGCCACCAGTCGCCCACGGTACCCGGAAACCAGTGGCCGGATCTAGGGTTCGCCGCCGAGCTCGGCCTGCTCGGGCTGGCTCAGCGCGCTGAGCAGGCTGTCCTGGCTGGCCTCGCCGGAGCCGGATTCACCCGACGCGCCGGCGCGCTGCGGGTCGGCGTCGATCTGCTCCATCCGCTGGCGCAGCGCGCGCCGGGCGCGCAGCAGCCGGACCCGGATCGTCCCGGGCGCAGCCTCGAACACCTCTCCGAGCGCCTCGGCGTCGAGCTCGTGCCAGTAGTGCAGCTCGAGCAGCAGCTGCTGCTCGACGGGCAGCATCGCCAGCGCGAGCCACAGCCGCTCGATGTCGCGCGCCCGCCCGAGCTGGCTGGTCAGCGACGGGACCAGATCCGCGATCGACGTGTGCTCGAAGTCGACGTGCTGGGCGCGCGGCAGCCGGCGCAGGAACGTGTACAGCTGGTTGCGCGCGATCGCGAACAGGTAGGTCCGGAAGCTGGAGCCGCCGCGAAACCGATCGCGCGCGTCGACGCACGCCATGAACGTCCGCTGCGCGAGGTCGTCGGCGTCGGCGCCGACCTTGTACTCGAAGAACCGGTAGATGTCCGCGAAGTGCCGGGTGAACAGGTCCTGGCCGGCGCGGCCGTCACCAGCGCGCCAGCTCTCCAGCAGCCTGAGATCGGGATCCACCGCCGTTCATCCTAACACTGTCGGCCGTCCCGGCGCCCGCCACCCGGTGGTCGCTCAGCCGGCGCCTCAGCAGCGCGCGCGCGCGGCTGATCCGCGTGCCCACCGTCCCCATCGCGATGTTCAGCTCGCCGGCGATCTGCTGGTAGCTCCGGGCCTGGAAGCTGAACAGCTCGAACGTCTCGCGCAGCGCGGGCGGCAGCCGGCCGAGCTCGCGGCGCAGCACGCCGAGCTCGATGTCGCACCACCACGGAACCGGCTCGGGCTCGACGGCGGCCAGCGCCATGCCCTCGGCCGGCACCTCGGCGGCCGCCCGCCGCCGGCGCAGCCGGTCGACCAGCAGTCGCCGCAGCACGACGGCGACCCACGCCCGCGGGTCGACCACCGGAGCCGCGCGCGGCGCGTAGCGCAGCCAGCGCTCCAGCACCTCGTGGGCGAGATCCTCGGCATCGAACTGCCCGCGGCTCAGCTTGCGGGCGAGCATGACCGCGTACCGGCGCAGCGCCTCGGTGTCCGCAGGCGTCGGGTGGGAGGTGCGGTGGTAGGTGCCGCTGCGCAGCCGGGCGTGCCGGACCGCCGCTGCTGGCTCGGAACGCGCCAGGGTCCCGCAACGCGCTGCGCATCTGCTGATCTCGTGCATGCCCAGGCAGTCGCAGAGGGCGGGCGGGCGTTACACGCCAGGCGAGCTCGTCGAGGATCCGTCGCGTGCTCCGCGCGCCCGGGTGTGATTCATGTAATGGAGCGTAATTGCCCGCGACGGCTGCGCCGGGCGAGAACCGGGACGTCGTCGCCGCCGGCGCCGCGCCCGCCGGCTCCCGATCGCCTGGCCGCGGCCGGCCACCGCGGTCCCGGCCTACGCGATCGGCAGCCTGGCGACCTACTGGATGCTCGAGCGCCTCGCCGGCCTGTGAGGGTCCGCGCACCCACCCGCGGACCCGACTATGTCGAACCGGGAGCGATGAGGTACTGTCGCGGCACCGAAACGGACCGCGGACCGTGCCCCGGCTATCCGACCCGGTCAGAGAGAACAGCACCGCGCATGTCGAGGACACGCCTGGAGTCCAAGAAGAGGAGAGATCGCGATGAGGCTGAGATGGTTCACTGTTGCCGGCGCTGCCGCTGTGGCAGCGGTCGGCGTCCTGGGCGTCGTTTCGACGTCGGTCGCCGACCCGTCCACCCCGAAGCCATCGGAGCAGAGCCTGCGCGCGCTCGGCGCACGTCACGGCCTGTACGTCGGGACGGCGGTCGATGTGCAGGCGCTGGATGACCCCGCGGATCCCCGCTACCGTGCGCTCGTCGCTTCGCAGTTCTCGACGATCACCGCCGAGAACGTCATGAAGTGGGCACTGCTCGAGCCGACGCGGGGGACCTACGACTGGAGAGCGGCCGACGAGCTCATCGACTTCGCGCGCAAGAACAACCAGCGCGTGCGCGGTCATGTCCTGGTATGGCAGAACCAGCTGCCGAAGTGGCTCACCGACGGCGTCGATGGAGGGACCATCGGCAAGGACGAGCTGCGCGCACTTCTCCAGAAGCACGTCACCGACGTGGTGACGCACTTCAAGGGTAAGATCTGGCAGTGGGATGTCGTGAACGAGGGGCTGTCCGACCCGTGGGATACCCCGAACGAGATCCACTACAAGGGGTTCTGGAACGAGCACTACGGCCCCGGTTACGTCGCCGACGCCTTCCGGTGGGCGCGAGCAGCCGACCGGGATGCTCTCCTGTTCTACAACGACTACAACATCGAGGCATTCGGCGACGGCGGCCCGAAAGACAAGGTCCAGTTCCTCTACAACGAGGTGAACAAGCTGCTCTCCCAGGGCGTGCCGATCGACGGCATCGGTAGCCAGGGGCACCTGGGCACTCAGTACGGCAACTACGACGCGCTGCAGGTCGCCGATACGATCCAGCGTTTCACGATCGCGGGCTCGCGTACGCCTTCACGGAGGTCGACGTTCGCAGCCAGATGCCCCCCCAGGTCAGGTCCGGCGACTCCGCCGAGATCAATCCGCGCCTGCAAGCGTCCGCGGCGAACTTCAGCGCGCTGCTCCAGGGCTGCATGGCCAATCGGCATTGCCTGTCCTTCACGTTCTGGGGGTTCACAGACAAGCACTCGTGGATCCCGACCTGGGACTTCGGCTCCGGCAAGGGCGCCGAAGGCATGGCCACGCTCTATGACGAGAGCTACAGGCCGAAGCGGGCGCTCAACACGATCAAGGCCGACCTGTTCTACGCCGGGCCACCCAGCGTGCAGCCTCGCATCACGCACACGCCGAGGCGCAACCTTGCAGCGCGGTGACTTGCCCTCGAGCGACCTCGAGCGCGGGAACCTGGCCGACGCGTCGGTTCGCTCACGGGTGCGCGAGCTGCTGCTCGAGCCGCGCGATCTCCTGGTCGCGCTCGGCGAGCTCGCGATGGAAGGTCACGGGGATGCGGCGGATGCGGCCCAGATAGAACGCCGCGAAGTCCTTGATGCGGTAATGATAGGCGTTGCCGACGGTGGCTTCCTTGCTGCCGTCGTAGATCAGCGGCGAGCCAGCGTTGTCGAGCAGCCGCACCAGCGCGGGCACCGCGGCCTCGCCGAGCATGACGAACCGGATGCCGACCGGGCCGGCGTCGTCGAGCTCGTAGAGCAGGCCCCACGAGTTCGCCATGCCGGTCAGGTTCTGCTCGAGCGCGTGGGCGTAGATCTCGGCGATCACTGCGCCCGACACCCGCGACGCGAACGTGAAGTCGCGCGCGAACAGCACCTCGGCGGCGAGAAACCGCGCTGCGAGCGGCTGCGCGGTGTCGGCGGTCAGCGCCTCGAGGGCCGGCCGATTCGCAGGATCGGCCCAGATCCGCTCGATCGTCTGCTCGTGGGCCGGCAACACGAAGAACTCGCCGTAGGCGCGGCTGATCAACTTGCGCGCGAGATCGCTGGTCTGGTTCTGCATGGTCGTGCTCCGCTCGGCGGTCCTGGCGCCGCCGTCGTGCTGCGTCCCGGGCGCGCAGCCGGCGACCAGGAGCGCGCCGACGACGGCCGGCAGGCCGAGTCTACGCTTCATCCTTGATCTTGCCCTTTTCGATCCATCCGGTCTTGGCGACGTTCGTGAGCATCAGGCTCCGGCTCCCGAGCGCGTCGCGAAAGCGGCGGCGTTCATGCCGTCAAGCCGGGGGCAGGAACCGCTCCAGCGCGTCGAGCGCGGCCGGGAAGCCGCGCCGCCCGAGGCCCAGCCGGATGTGCTCGTCACCTGCATCGAACATCGTCGAAGGAACCACCATCACGCCGCAGCCGCGGGCCGATCGTTCGGCGAGTTCGTGGGCGCCGCCGCCGCGCAGCCGGACGAGCCGCACCGAGCCACCCTGACCGTCGCGCCACGCGATCAGGTCCGGCCGGCGCGCCGCGAAGTCGATCGCCAGGGCGAGGTTGTCCTCGATCAGGGCGCGGCTGCGCGCCAGGATGGTCTCCCGGTGATCGAGTGCGATCGCCGCGAGCAACTCGCTGGGCGCGCTGCTGCAGATCGTCGTGTAGTCCTTGTAGGCGATGATCGCGTCGCGCAGCGGGCGGTCGCGAAGCGCGAGCCAGCCGATCCGGAGGCCGGGCAACGCAAACGACTTGGACATTCCCCACAGGCTTATCGCGCGCGGATAGCGCACGACGGCCGGCGCCAGGCGATGCGCAGCAACGCGCTCGAGGCCGTGATACATTTCGTCGGAGAACACCCAGCAGCCGCGGGCCTCCGCCAGCGCGATCACCGCGGCGTGCTCGTCGTGCGTCGGCAGGTACCCGGTGGGGTTGTGCGGCGCGTTCACGACGAGGAGCTTGGTCGGCCGCTCCAGCAGCGCCGCCAGATGGTCCAGGTCAAGCCGCCAGCCCGTCTCGGTCTCGACCATCGGACAACCCGTGACCTCGCAGCCGCGGTGGCTCGCCAGCTCGGCGAGCGACTGGTAGCACGGCGCCTGCACCACCACGCGGTCACCGGGCTCGAGCAGCGTCGTCATCGCGAGATAGATCGCTTCCTCTGGAGCACTCGTCACCACCACGTCGTCGGAAGACAGCCCAGGGTAGAGCGCGGCGATGCGCTCGCGAAGCGCCGGCGTGCCCTGCGACTCCACGTACCCCAGCTGCAGCTCCTCGAGCACTGACGTACCGAGGCCCGCGATATCGAGCAACTCACGCACCGTCAGCGGCTCGCAGTCGGACGCCGATAGCAGGTGCCGCGCGCTGAATTCCCAGCGGGCGAAGTAGCGCTCGAGGGCAAACTCACGGATGGCCATGTCCGAGGCATCGCCCGGAACATCGCCGCGGTCAATCCGCTGTGGCCGGCTCGTCGCCCCCGCGCCTGCAGCCGCCGCTGCACGCCCGGGCTCGACGGCGCCGGTGTCATCCAGTAGCAACGGAAGTCGCCCGGGAGTGGAAGCGATCATCCAGAAGCGCGAGTTCTCGATCATCCCGAGCGCGGGGGTGCCAGCACGCCCCCCGGCGGCGCCGTCACCACTTCCGGGTGGTCGCCTCCGCCTCGATCCGCGCGACGAGCGCGTCGACTCCCGCCGCGCCTGCGATGTACCTCGACGGTCTCGAGCTGGTAGCGCCACACCGAGCCGTCCTTGACGACTTTGGCCGTGAACGTTGGCGTGTCCGTGTTCGTCGTCGCGGGCGCGGTGTTCGAGCGCGCGCGCTCGGTCTCGGTCAGCACGAACGTCGGCGTGACATGCTTCGGCGTCCCCGCTCCGGCGCCGGCGTTGCCCTGGTTCCGCCTTGCCCTTGCCGCCCTTGTCGTCCTTCTCCTCGTGCTTCGCCCGCGCGACCTCCGCCTTCGCGCCACCCGCAGGCACGGGCGTCTCGGCGAGGTTACCGCCGCCCTTCCCCGTCGCGCCGCCTTTCGGCTCGGTCTTGGCCTCGGCGGCGCCCGTGTCGAGCGCCTGCGTCAGGGTTGTCTTGCCCGGCGCCACCGTGGGCGTCGCCGCGTGCTCCCCGTTCGAGAGCGACGACTTTCCTGGACGGTATTCCCTCCCGTGGCTCATCTCCGCCTCCGTTCAGTGCTTGTGGTAGGGCAGCGTGGCCGTGCAGCGCTGCTCGCCGATCGGGTTTTCCTTGGGTCCCTGGAAGTACAGGTTCGAATACGTGGCGCGGATCTCGTAGTCGCCTGCCGCGAGAGACGCGCCGTCGAGTCGCCATGGTTGAGCGCGCACAGCCCGCTGTGGCACAGCGCGCTCGCTCCGATCTCGGGCACCTTGGCTTGCGCCGCCATCGTGAACGCCTGGATCGAGGAACGCCTGCCCGGCCGCGGTCTGTCCCTGGCAGATCAGCGCGGTCCCCAGCTCGCGCAACGCCTGGCACCGGGTCGCGCTCGGGGTCTCGGGCAAGTACAAGAGGGCTTCTCGGGCCAGGGTCGCCGCGCGCACCGCGTCGCCGCAGGACAGGGCCAGCGCCGCGAGCTGGGTCACCAGCACGGGCAACTCGGCGGCCGACGTGTGCGCGCGCGCCAGCCGGCACAGCGTGTCGATCACGACGGGCCAGCTCGGGGATGGATACCAGTGCGCGGCCAGCGTCGCGATCGCCGCGGGCACGTTGTGCACCACCTGGCCGTGTGCGAACCAGGCGGCGAGGTAGCCGGCCGCGGCTTGCTCGGCGTAGACCACCTCGACCCGGATGCCGCGCGCGGCGAGCAGCTGCAGCTGGGCGAGCGCGGCGTCGCGCAGCATCACCCAGCGCTCGAACGACACGAGGATGCCCAGCCGCGGCACGGTCTCGCGCCCCACGGTCCACGCGACGGCCAGATCCTCGAACAGGTCGGCGCAGAGCAGGCGCGCCGGCACGAGATCGAGCAGCTTGCTGCCGGCCGGCGCTTGCAGCGCCGCGAAGATAGCCCGGTAGTCGCGGGGACTGAACGCGGGGCCGACCCGGACGGTCGAGAACCTCGGGGCGCCGCCGGTGCCACGCCGCCGAACCCGGCCGCGCGGCGCCGGTGGTGTCGGGGATTGCCCCGATCGGGCTGGCGCGAAGTGGCCGATCGGCGCTCGCGGGCGCTCGCGATCGCCGATCGGCGGAACGACTTGCGCCGCGCGCGGCGACAGGCGGCGCAGCAGGCCGAGCGCCGAGAAACGCGCCCAGCCCAGGAGCGTCACGAACCGGCCGAGAACGCGATCGATGAGGCCCGGCAGACGGCCGCGGTCGTTTGGCCACGAGAGGTGCATATCGCCGCTCATGGCCATCTCCGATCCGGCCGGTTCGACCCGCCACGGCGCGCCATGACGTGCGCATCGAGCGCGATCGGCCGCTCGATCACCGCCTCGATGTCGATCAGGCCCCAGCCGTAGTGGTCCTCGGGGTGCGCGCACGGGACGTAGCCGATCGCCTGCTCCAGCTCGACGATCCACTCCACCGGCCGCGTCGACCGGAGCTGGACATCGTACGCGATCATCCGCTCGAACCGGCTCCGCGGATCGTAGTCCATGACGTCGAGGTGATGCCAGCGGTACACCGGCATGTAGACCTCGAAGCTCGACAGCTGCGGCAGGGTCGGCGCGGTCACGATCTGCTCGTAGCCCCGGGCCGTGACGCGGTGCTGGTGAACAAGCCGGAGGTGCGCCAGCTGTCCCAGGTGCGGGGAGGCGATCAGTCGCCGGAGCGCGTCGTCGGTCAGATCGTCGTCGTTCCGGTGCCGCGGCAGACTGAGCGAGCGAATGCGCGCGAGGTGGGGCGATGCGGCCAGCTCCTCAACCACCGCGCCCACGCCGACCAGCACGAGCGAGCGGATCGGCGCGAGCCGGAACAGCGTCTCGGCGATCTCCAGGAAGCGGCGGGCGCGCACGCTGACCCGCTCGACGAACCCCCGGTAGACCTGGGGCCAGCCGATCAGTCCGACCGACACGAGCGGGTGGACGGTGTCCTGGAACCAAGGCCGCAGCTCGTCGCCGGCCCGGAAGTCCGAGATCGACACGTAGGCGTCATCACCGCGCGATCGCCGGAGTGCGGCGACGTCGGCGCGACGGTCGGCCCGGAACGCCTCGGCCACCCTGAGCTGCGCGGCGATGAACGCCCCGAGCCGCTGGGCCAGCTCGTCGTCTTGCGCCGCGAGCCAGCGCGCGTACGCGTGCCGTGGCGCATCGTCGTCGGGGCGCGCGATCGCCGCGCGCCGCAGCTCGTCGTGATCGATCACCGCCTCGGGGCGCCGCGACTCTCGCGCCTCGGCCAGCACCGCGGCGCGATCCTCAGCGCGCTGTAGCCACTCCGGCTCTCGCGGCCAGCGCCACTCGCTCTCCCGTGGCGTCGGTTGTTCGTCGGTGCTCATGAACGCCTCCGACCTCGCGAAGCTCCGCGGCGTGGCTCGATGATCAACACGAGTTGCACCTCGCATTCAGGTTCGCGAAACGCGCGGAGAACCTCATCGAAGTCAGGCGGTGGGCGCCTCAGCCGGATGCACAGGGTGCCGTGGAGTGCGCGGTGGAGTGCGTCGATGCCGCGCGGAAAGTTCGCCGGGCTTCGCACCGTCGCGGCGACCGCGTGCCGTCGCGGATCGCTCACGATGAACGGCGCGGCCTCCCTCCCAGCATAGCGGTGGATGGTCTGGGCCACATGGACGAGGTCTCCGCTGCCGCGCAGCATCAGCACGGCACGGCCAGAGGTGGCGAGCCTGATGGCGCGAAGCACTTGATCGACCTCGGAGAGCCGGTCATCGCCCCAGCTGAGCAGCCGCGAGCAGAAGTTGCGAAGCGCGGTCGTTCGGGCGCTCTCCGCGACGAAGAGACGGCCGGCAATCGAGATCTCCATGCCGGGAAGGAGGCTCACCTCGCGCGCCGGGTTCCCGTCCTGCTTGAGCTCGGCAACCGCGTCCCAGTCCTTGACCCGCCAGGAGCGGCTTTCGTAAACGAGCTCGATGCGGCTCGCGGCGACGGTCAGGTTTCCGCGCGAGAGCTGCAGCGCGGTCGTGCTCTCGGGAGCGGACAACGAGGGTCGCGGCGGTGTGCGGAGCGGAAACATCCTTCGCGTGCCCCATTCCCGGAGGCCGATGACCTCGTCGCTCGCGGGATCGGCAGGGCACACGCTCGACGTTCCGCGGTCGTCGTCCTCATCGAGCTGGTCATCGTCCCGATCGGCGATGATGCCGTCATCCTCGAACGCAAGCTCCACGGCCCTGCGCTCGGTCGTGTCGAGCGCTTTCGCGTCGATGCTGGCTCTGATGAGATGGGTCGTCATTGTTCCTCCGATCGCCCGGTTCACTTCTTCTTCGAGCTCCATCACGTCTCCCTGGGGTCACTGGTCATGGCTGCGCGCGCGAGCGACTCGTGAGCTCGTTCGACATGCCGGCCGACGAAGGGGGCGACGCCAGCGCCGTGGCGCTGCGGGCCCCCTCCGAGGGCAACGCGGAGCGACCCGTCACCGCGATCGGCAACGGCGACTGCGGCCAGCGTCGGCGCGGGCGCGATCGCAAGCTGTCGCATCGCGACGCCGCGGAGGTTCTGGAACCGGCGCAGCGCGTCGGCATGCTCCGGCCCCTCCGGGAGCTCGTCGATCAGGAGCTCGGCGCTCGACCGCGCGCTCTCCAGCGCGCGGCGTGCGCGTGCCCCCTCGGCGAAGTTGAGCGCAGCGGTCGCCAAGGTCAGCGTCAGTGTTGACTGCATGACACCGGCGAGCGCGAAGAACAGCCTTCCTTGCGGAGACCCAAGCGAGTCCGACGGCTCGGCCGATTCCTCGACCTCGGCGCAGCGCGCCCGGATCGCGTCCTCAGCCCTCACCGTTGCTCCGCGACGGTGATCTCGTGAAGACGCCGCGCGTGCAACAAGAGCGGACGATCGGACTGGACCGCGATGCCGATATCGAGCGCCGCGCGGATCCGTGCGCAGATCGCGGCCAGCTCCGGCCAGTCGGGACGGTGGCTACCTTCGCAGAGGAAGCTCGCCAGGTCGGGCACCCGGCCGAGCCGCTGCATGGCACGCGCAGCGGCATAGACCCCGACACGGAATGCCCGGCGATCCGACCATGGGCGATCGCGGTGGCCGCTCCACGCCCGCGTGATCTGATCGAGCTCCTCGTGCACGAACGTGATGAGGTCATGCACGGTCCGAAACCGACCTCGGCTTTGCGCCTGTCCGCGCCGCGCCGGGGCGGGACTGCCCACGACATCGCGGAGCGCCGCCAGCTCGGTCAGGAGCACCATCCGTACGGCACGGAGCGCCAGCTCGGGCAGAAACTCCAGGCTGGTGCCGAGGCCATCGGTCGCGACGATCCGAGTCCGGAGGCGAGCCGTCGTCGCCACCAGCGCCGAGAGCAAGCGCTGGCTGTCCACGAGGTTACACAGGATCTCGGATCGGTCCTCGCGCAGGTAAGCCAGCCGGAGCGATTCGATCTGTCGCGGAGTCTCCGCGATCTGGCGCTCCAGCTCTTGCAGTTGCGCCAGCACATACAAGGAGTCGAAGGTCATAGGCTCTGCTCGCGAGGGCGGGTTATCGATCGGCACGCAATCACCGTCGCTCCATGGCCCCGCTTGGGGGAGCTGCGCGACGCGTCCGGCGCAGTAGTGGCCGGCTCAGCTCCACATCAATCTGCACGTTCAGGGCGGCGACGATTTGCTTACAGGCCACGTGAATCTCCGCGAGGTCGGTTGCCGCCGCACCATGCTCCAGGAACCACGCCAGGTCCGGCTCGCCGAACAGCTCGGCCAGCGCCCGCTGCGCGACCCGGATCATCGAGCGACAGATACTCGTCCGCTCGGTCTCGGTCATCCCGGGAACCAGGGGCTGATCCTGCCGGTATGGCCTCCAGGTAGCGTGAATCTCAGCGAGCCGCGCGCGCACGTGCGTGCGCACCTCCGCGATGCCCTGGCCCTCGAACTGGCCGGTGAACCAGCCGCGCGTGCGCGCCTCCACCGCAGGCTCGGCGAGACCGGCCTGCAACAGGTCGAATTGGGTGACGATCACGAAGCTGCGCGCACGCAACACCAGCTCGCCGAGCCCCTCGCCGAGCTTCCCCAGGTCGTCTCGCCTGACGATGTGATCTCGCAGGATCTCTGTCGTCGCCACGATCGCGTCGAGCGCGCGATAGAGCTCGTCGGACGCTTCGAGCGCCGCCGCGTATTGGTCTCTACCGAGCGCTGTCGCGAGCTGGGCGCCCTGGAGCCGAAGTGTGGCGAGCTGCTGCTCCAGACGTTGGAGCATCTCCGCAACGAGATAGGACTCGACCCTCATCGCCAACACCTCCCGCTGATGTCCTCGTTGTGACGACTGCTGACCCCAAGCGGCGCCACGGCGATACCGGGGTATCGCTCGTGTTCGCGGAATGGATGCCTGCCATGCGATCAGCCTTCACCAACTGAACCCCAGAAAAAAGGGGGAGGCAGGCACTATTTGCTTTTGCGTTCGGCATCGGCATTTCGGCGCGAGACGCACCAGCTGGCAGGTGAACTCTCGACGACGCGCGCGTCTCACCGCGCATCGGGCACGTCAACGTGCGCGGCGATCACCGCCGTGGCGCGCGTGCACGAAGCCGCGGGGCCGGCACCGGGAGCCCGAGCGTTTCGAGCAGCGCTGGCTTGCGCGCGCTGGGCACGAGCGGCCTGGAGAGCCGCATGGTGTTGTTGTGCCAGTGGTCGAAGCTCTGCCGCACGACCCCGAGCAACGCGGCAGCTCCGCGCTTGTGGAACCCCGCGCGCGCAATCGCGTCGAGCCGCTCCGCCGTCTGGCGCAACGCGGTGAGGTTCTCGCGCCAGGGATTGACCAGCAGCGCGCGCTGGTTCTCCGGCGTCAGATCCGCGAAGCGAAGGACGCTACCGCGGGCCGCGAGCCACTCGTCGAGCAGGCGGGGAATCGCGGCGCGACGTTGCTCCACCGAGCGGAGCGCGACGTGCATCAGCGTGCGCCAGTGCTGATGGCCGAGCGCGCGCCGCGCCTGGGTCGACGTACGCGCGATCACGATCATGCGGATGTGGAAGCTGGACGAGAACGCCGACCACAGGAACGCCGGATCGATCTGCCGGTTGTCGGACCCGAGGTGCAGGATCAGCGTTCCCCGGGTGGCCTTCTTGAGGAGCGCGTTCTGCCGCCGACGGTCTTCCGGTACCTCGGAGATCTCGTTGGGTGGCTGTCGTCGACGCTTCGAGATCTTGTGGATGATGAGCGCGAGATCCTCCGCCTCGCAGCCGGGCTTGCCGGTGATCAGGATGTTCCCGGGGCTATCCGCGGCCAGGATCAGATCGCTCGGCGATGGCGTCTCGCTGCCCTGGGGCGCGTCACGCACCTCCTCCTCGCGCCCCAGGATCTCGACGATCCGAGGGTGCTGATCCCGCATCTGATCGTCGAGGGCGATGAAGCGATACGGTTCAGCCCCGACGAGAAAGGTCATGCCGGGCACGAGCAGGAAGCCCTCGCTCTCGCTGCGCTTGTCGTCGATGTTAGGCTCCAGCGCCACCCCGAAGCCTCGCGTGACTCCGCAGGCTAGCCCGTTGGTGCTCCCGTCGTCGACCACCATCAGGCCGCGCGCTTGCCGTTCCATCACGAAGTGATGGCGCGAGATGCAATCGCCCTGGAGCACCAGGTCTCGATCGGGGGCTGACCCGCCGGTCGTGATCTCCCGGTCCCGGGGAACGTCCAGGATGTGGTGTGTGCGATACCAGAGGAGCGCCGTCACGTCGTCGTCACGGTCGTAGGTGCCTGCGCGCCGCTCCGGCGGTGCAAGCGGTGTGATCGGTTGCTTGGTCAAGACGCCTCCCTGCGACGCCATGGGCCAGCTAGCAACCACGTTTCGCCACTGGAAGCAAGGGAGGCAAGACCTCGGCGGGTTTTCGGATTATGTTTGCATACCCGGAAATCGCTTGCCTTTGCCTGGGCGCTCGGGCAAAGAGAGCGTGCCCGGAACCTCGCGGTGGGCGTTGACGGGTCGGCAAACCATGGCAACCCTGTTCGATCCGAACCTCGGCCGACGCATCGAAGGTCACGTCCTTCAGGCTGAAATCGGGCGCGGCGGGATGGGGGCGGCGTACGTCGCTACCCATGAAGCCTTGAGCCACAGCAAGTGCGTGATCAAGCTCATGCTGGCCGAGGTGGCGCGCATCCCCCAGGCCATCGTCCGCATCCAGCAGGAAGCCGAGGCGCTGTCACGACTCAACAAGCATGAGCATATTGTCAAACTTCAAAACTTCGGTGTTCTGCCTGACGGTCAGTTCTACTTGAAGTTCGAATTCATCGAGGGCAAGACGCTCACGCGCTATGTCGTCGAGCAAGGCGGAACGCTCCCACTCCGGAAGGCCGCCAACTTCATTTTCCAGGTCTGTAGCGCGATGGAGTTCGCCCACAGCCTCGGGATCATCCATCGCGACCTGAAGCCCGACAACATCATGATCGAGTTCAACATCCCGGGAGCGCACCTCAAGGAGCGCGTCAAGGTGCTGGACTTCGGGATCGCCAAGCTGGTCCATGGTGCGGTGGACCCTACCGGGTCCGGCCAGACGCTCGGGACGATCCGCTTCATGGCACCTGAGCAGGTGACCGACGCAGCTGCCGTCTCCGGCAAGGCGGACGTCTTCAGTCTCGCACAGGTTCTGTACCTGGTCCTCACCGGCAGGATGCCGTGGGGTACCCCCGAGAGCGACATCGCGATCTACCACAAGCAGAGAACCGAGGCGCCGGCCTGGCCGCCCGAGGAGCTCGTGCCCGAGGCGGTGGCGCGGGTCATCATGCGGTGCCTGTCGCTCAACCCCGACGATCGTCCGACCATGCGCGAGCTGGCGATCGAGCTGGCCGCCGCCTTCGAGGGTGGCACGGAGATCCTGGCGAAGGTCGTCCCCGACTGGGTGGAGTCCTCGCCGCACGACGCCACGACGCTGCCACGGCCCGCAGTCGCCGAGCCGACGGTCACCCCGGCGCAGCAGCTCGTCGCGCATGATGTGGCGCGCCAGGGGCATCACGAGCACCTGTCGCCAGGTGTGGGCACTTCCGCGCCGAAGGTCCCCGAGTCGCTACCTCGGCGCACGCCCGACCCGACCGCGAACGCACGACCGCGTGCACTGGCCGCGTCGCTCGCGTCCGCGGCCAGCGCGACGTTTGGGTCGTCGGGTGTTCCGTCGACCCCGGTTCGCCCGCAGGACTCTGCACCGGCCGAGCTCGGCAGCGCCGCGGCGCGCGCAATCCCGACGCCAC
>JBGQCL010000243.1:0-17273 GCA_041495365.1 Kofleriaceae bacterium
CGCCGCGCCGGCGGTCGCCGGCCACACGCTCGACGATCTCGGCGTCGCGCCCGATCCGCTGCGGCCCGGGCCGGTGTGGCTGGTCGACACCGCGGGCAAGGACTGGGGCGAGCAGCGCGCGTTCAGCGACACCGCGATCGGCGCGCCGCGCGGCTCGCCCGACTACGAGCCCGGGACCTCGCTCCAGAACATCCCGGTGTTCCGGTTCGATCCGAGCACGTTCAACCCGGGCAACGCCGAGCGGGTCGCCGCCGAGGCCCGGCGCCTGCTGTCGCGCGGCCTGCCGCCGACCGAGATCGCGATCATCGCGGCCTACGCCGCCCAGGCGCGCCGGCTGCGCGAGCTGCTCCGCGCCGAGCGCGCGGCGGGCCTGGAGATCGGCACGGTCGATGGCTTCCAGGGCCGCGAGAAGGAGGCCGTGATCGTCGATCTCGTGCGGTCCAACGAGCGCGGCGAGATCGGCTTCCTCGCCAACACGCGGCGGATGAACGTCGCCCTCACGCAGGCGCGGCGGTTCCTGCTCGTGGTCGCCGACTCCGCGACGCTCGGCGCCCACCCGTACTACGCGGCGCTGCTGGGCTACCTCGACGAGATCGACGTGCACGGCAGCGCGTGGAGCGACGACGCCCCGCCGCTTTGACGAACGCCCGGCGCTCTGACACAACCGATCCTCGTGCAGCGCCCTCGCTTCCTCGTGCGGCTCGCCGTGCTCGCCGGGCTGGCCGGGCTGGCCGCGCTCGCCGGGCTGGCCGCGGCCCTCCCCGGCTGCGACCGGCCCAACGATCAGCCGGTGCTCCGGCAGGAGGCGCTGGCCACCGCCCGGGACTGCGACCGCCGGCTCGACGAGCTCCAGCAACGCACCGACGAGATCGATCGCCGCTACCGGGCGCTGCCCGGCGCCACGCTGGACAGCGCCGCGGCAGAGCACCGCCTCGCCCAGGCGCGCTCGGCGATCGAGGACCGCCGCGGCTACCTGAAGGAAGTGCGGGCGCGACTCGCCGGCCCGCCGGGCTCCGTCGCCGAGCTCCACGCGCTGCTCGACGAGATGCGCGCGCGGCTGGACGGCGGCGTCCGCGAGGCCGGCGACGACCTGACGGCGGTCGAGAGCTGGATCGCCACGGCGCCGCTGCGGCCGCGCGCCGACGCACAGCCCCCCACTCCCGAGCCGCCGCCGCCGGTGGCCCCGGGATCCGACGATGGCGCACCCGAGACCGACAGCTCGGGCGCACCGATCCGCTAATGATATCCTGCCGGCCATGAAGATTCCGGCCGAGCCGAAGGTCATCCTCCGCAGCTGCCGCGACTACGACCCCGAGCGGATCCGGACGATCGTCCGCGAGGGTCTGGAGGAGCTCGGGCTGCGCCCATCGGGCCGCACGCTGGTCAAGCCCAACCTGGTGGCGTCGGGTCCCCTGTTCCCCTATGCGTATACCCGGCCCGAGTTCGGCGAGGGCGTGCTGCGCGCGCTGCGCGACGTCGGCGGCCCGGCGATGACCGAGCTCGCGGCCGGCGAGCGCTGCGGCATCACCGTGCCGACCCGGGTCGCGTTCCGCGAGTCGGGCTGGGACGCGATGCTGAAGAAGATCGACGTCAAGCGCTACTGCTTCGAGGAGGAGCAGCAGGTCGAGATCCCGCTGTCGCATCCCCAGCGGCTGCGCGACTACCTGTTCACGCCCGAGCCGGTCGCGCGCGCCGACTTCTTCGTCAACTGCCCCAAGTTCAAGGCCCACCCGTGGACGACGGTGACGTTCTCGTGCAAGGCGTACATCGGGATCCAGGACGACCGCCACCGCCTGATCGACCACGACCACCGGCTCAACGAGAAGATCGCCGACCTCCAGCACATCATCCAGCCGCAGTTCATCGCGATCGACGCGATCACCGCCGGCGAGGGCCGGATGCTGACCCCGACCCCGTTCCCGCTCGGCCTGATCATCATGGGCAACAGCCAGGTCGCGTTCGACTCGGTGTGCTGCCAGATCATCGGCGTCGACCCGGCCACGGTCGACCACATCCGGCTCGCCTCGGAGCACGGGTTCGGCTCGACCGACATCGCGCGGGTCAAGATCACCGGCGACGTCACGCTCGACGAGGCCCGGGCGCGCGCGAAGGGGTTCAAGGTCGGCCTGGTCCGGGTCGAGAAGTACTTCGAGGGCACGAGCATCACGGCGTACGCCGGCCCGCCGCCGACCCCCGAGGCCGGCGACTACTGCTGGGGCGGCTGCCCCGGCGCGATCGAGGAGGCGATCGAGATCCTCCGGGTGTTCGACAAGGAGACCGACCGGAAGATGCCGCGGCTCCACGTCGTGTTCGGCGCCTACCAGGGCGGGATCGACGCCCGGCCCGGCGAGAAGGTCGTGTTCATCGGCGACTGCGCAGCCTGGAAGGGCATGATCCACGGCAAGCCGGTCGCGATCGAGAACCTCTATCGCGATCGCTCGACGCTCGACCCCCACACGGTCGAGGGCCAGGACGTGTTCGCCAAGCTCGCGAGCGCCCGGAAGAAGCTCGCCGGCGACGTCGTCCGGCTCGAGGGCTGCCCGGTGTCGGTCGCCGAGCAGGTGCTGGCGCTGGTCCACCTCGGCGGGCTCAAGAACCCGTACTACGACCGCGACAGCATGCTGACGTTCGGCCGCGCCTACCTGGGCTGGAAGGCCCGCGTCGCGCTCAACCGCCTGCAGCGCAAGCGATACCAGCAGAACGGCGCGTTCCGCGAGCGCGGTCAGGCGGCCCCGGAGCTGGAGCAGACCGGAGGGACCGGGGGTCCGAGTTGATCGGCCCGGGCTGGCTGCCGTCCCGGCCACGGCCGATCAGCCGCGTCCGTAGGGGGTTGTTGTCATACACGTTTCGGCCCCGGCCCCGGCGCCGGCATGGCGCACCGCCCCGCGCGGCCGCCCCGCGCATGACCGCTGACGGAACACCGTTGTGCTGCGATACTGTCGGCATGCTGTTCGACAGCCTGCCTGCGGAGCTGCCCACCGCGACGCTCGTCCCGATCGCGGCCCACGACCGGCAGCGCGCGATCGGCGGGCGGATCCGACAGTGGTTCGATGACCGCTGGACCTGGATCCGACCGCGGACGGTGCCGCTCATCGCCGCGTTCGCCGGCATGATCGCCGTGCTCGGCACGACCAAGTATCTGTCGATCTACGCGTGCGCCCCGCACCGCGGCGCCGCGAGCTCCAGCGTCGCGACCGACGACGACGCGCCGCCGTCGCGCGCGATCAAGGTCCGCGCCGGCGGGCCCGGCCACCTGCGCATCGAGCCGGTCCGGCCGGGCAGCACCGACGTCACGATCACGCTCGATCCATGACCCCCGGCGCGTAGGATGAGTGATGCCGGTCAGGAAGTTCCGCTCCGTCGAGGAGATGACCCCGTTACCGGATCGTCGTCCATTCGACCCCGAGAATTTGCGCCTTGCGATCGCCTGGTCCCATGCGGCGCTGGCGCTTCATCCCGTGAATCGGACACCCGAGGTCCACAGGTATCGATCTTACGAGGACATGAAGGCGCGCCACCAGCCGGCGGTCGAGCCGCGGCGCGTCAGCGGGTGACCACGGTGAGGTAGGTCATCTTGCCGCCTTCGAGCGTGAAGCTCCCGGTGCCGATCGCGCCGCCGGCGACGCTGACCGTGATCGGGCCGGTGTCGACGCCAACGTTGGGGAAGAACACGTCGCTGGCGGTGTCGCCCGCGGCCCAGTGGGTGCCGTCGAACCGCTGGGTCGGCGAATGACGGGTCGAGATCGAGACCGCGCGCGACGGGCCGTCGACGTGGACGTACAGCTGGCCGTCGGCGAGGTTGAACGGCGTGCCGATCTGGGTCGACATCGAGGCCATGCGGATCTCCATCATCGCGCGCACGCTGAACCTGGCGCTGGCGGCGAGCACGGCGTCGGGCAGGATCGCGACCGCGGCGAGCGGGTATGTGTTCATCGGCATGTCCCTCAGCCCATCGCACTGGCTGCCGCCACTCGGGGTGACGTCGAGGACGGTCTGGACCTGGTGCGCGAGGCAGATCGCGAGCCGGCCGTTGGGCGGCGTCGTCTCCTTGCGCGAGGCGTCGCCGCGCACCGTCCACACCGCGCCGTCGACGCCGCAGAACGGCGTCGTGATGGAGTCCCAGTCAATCATCTCACCGGACAGCGACGCCTCGGCGCCGCACAGGCTCGGCGGCATGTCGGCAGCGGCGTCGTGCGGTGTGCCGTTGCCGCCGCCGCAGGCGCCCAGGCCGGATCCGAGGCCGAGCACGAGGGCGAGCGAGCGGCGAGCACGTGGGCCGGGCATGCCGGAACGCTAGCAGACCGATCGCGCCGGCGGGACGTGCCGGCCGTCACGCGGCGCGCCGGGCCGCGGTCCGGCGCCGGCGAGCCCGGCGAGCAGTGCCCTCGCCACCGGCAAAGCGCGGGTCCCGAACGCCGGCGTGCGTCAGCGCTTGGCGGTTCCCGCCGGGCGGGCCGCCGCGGGCGGCGGCGCCGCAGCGGCGAGCGCGTCGGGCAGCGTGAGCTCGGCGAGCGCGTCCTGGAACTGGACGCGGGTCAGCATGATCTTCTCCTCCTGATCGACGACGTCGATCGTGGTCCGCTGCACGCGCTCCGAGATCTCCTTCATCTTGGTCTTGAGGTGGCCCATCAGCTCGCCGCCGGTCTTGACCGCCTGGAGCGTGAGGATCTGGCCGTGCAGCTCGTCCATCCGCTCGCGGTAGTCGGCGAGCCGGCGCCGCATGCTGTCCTGTCCCTGGGCGAGGTCGACCAGCGTCCGGTGGATCGCGAGCAGCTTCTTCAGCTGGTCCTTGAGCTCGCGCGTGCCCTCGGGCGCCTCGATCCAGACCTTCATCATGTCCAGTCCAGGGTGACGTCGGCCGACAGGTCGAGCGTGCTCTGGATCGGCGTGGCCTCGGCGATCACCACTTGCTGCGTCCCGCCGGGCGGGATCTGGATCTCGAACAGGTGGGCGTCGCCGATCCGCTCGAACGCCGGCGGCGCCTCGAGCAGCGTCCAGCCCTTGGTCACGGTGTGGCGGATGAATACCTTGGCGATCTGGCCCAGCCGGTTGGTGATCGCGAGCCGCCGCCGGCGGACGTGCTGGACCTCGGCGGTGAGGATGCCGCGCTGGAGCGAGATCAGCTTCGCGATCCGGTCGTCCTGGCCGTCGCTGCGCTCGATGACGATCTGGCGATCGAGCGCGAACGGCACGACCGCCGAGGCGTGGGGCGGGATCGGCTCGGTCAGGCCCTCGCCGATGAACCGCTCCTGGCCGTACACGGTGACCGGGCCGGTCTCCAGGGTCGAGTCGGTCGGGTTCTTGAAGCGCACCGCGCGGAACGCGAACCGCGCGTTGCCGCGCTCGGACTCGGCGTCGTAGAGGTAGACCACCTCGCCCTGGGTGACGTCGCGCACCATCGAGACCATCGCCGACGAGCCGCGGTCGACCGTCATCGGGTGCTTGTTCTCGAAGTGGCTCTCGCCGACGGGCTGGGCGTCGACATCGACCGCCTTGCTGCCCGCCGCCGGCCTGGGCTCGTCGGCGCGCGCCGCCTGGGCGAGCAGCCGCACCCGCTCGGGCTGGTCGGGATCGACCTTGGTGACGATCTTGATCCGGGCGGGCGCCACGCCCTGGTCGATCAGCTGGTTCTTGACGAGGTTCGCGCGGTCGCTGGCGCGCCGGTTGCCCTCGGCGTCGCCGCGGTTGGTGATGCCCTCGATCACGATCGTCTTGTCCGAGTGCGCGACCGACTGCGAGATCTGCTTCATCTTCTGATCGCCCGTGGCGACCCGGCTGTCGAGCACGGGGGACGCCGGGGCCGGCCCCGCCGCACCGCCGCCTGCGGACACGCGCGGCGCCGCCTTCGACGCGTGATACGCCCGGACACGCGCGCGGTCGTCCGAATCGCGGGCGCTCACCGGCGGCGCGGGGCTGGCGCGGTCGATCGTCGAGCCGGTGACCGTGATCACCTCGGTCCTGGCCTCGGACTCGGCGAGCCTGGCGAGCTCCGCGTCGCCGAGCAGCGAGTCGTCCTTGGTGGCGAGCCGGCGCGCGCGGGCGTCCCCGGGGTGGCCGGTCGGGCGGCGGATCTCGTCGTCGCCGAGCTCGCTGAGCAGGACGTCGCCGCCCTCGCCCGGCCGGGTCGGGCTGTACGGCGACACCCCCGACGGCGGCGCGATCGCGAATCGCTCCTCGTTGGCCAGGGTCTCGCGCTGGACCTGGCGCACGCTCCACAGGTCGTAGCGGAACGACAGCGCCGACGACGAGCCGACGCCGACGTAGACGTTCTTCCAGTCCTCGCCCGAGGTGTTGTCGACGATCGCCCAGCCCTCGAGCATGACGTCCTTGTGGTCCCCGACCACCACGCGGTAGCTCGGCTTCCACGCCGGCGACTCGGTGACGTAGGTCAGGACGACCTCGGCGGTGTTCTTGCTCGGCAGCTCGAGCTTCATCACCAGGTTGGTGCCGTCCTCGGTCTGCTGGCGCGGGATCGACACCGGCAGCGGCGTGCGCGAGATCGCATCGACCACGGTCAGCGACTTCAGGAAGTCGTCGACCCGGTCGCGCGGCACGCTGACGGTGAGCGTGCCGCCGGCGACCGTCGTCCGCCGCTCGTAGAACGCGACCCCGTTGCGATAGATGACGACGCGGCCGAGCGAGACGTCGTCGACCTTGACGAACGAGGCATGCTTGGGACCGCAACCGGCCGCGGCCGCGGCCAACAGAAACCCGGCGAGACGCTTGTTCATGGCACCCCTTGCGTGAGACGCCGCGCGACCGCCGCGCGACTCGACGCTGGATCGCCAAACGCATGGCCGCGCGACCAGATCTACGACGCGCGCGATTTATTCCCGGACCTGCGGCGCGCGGCTCCGGGCGAAGGCGGCGGTGTAGGCGTGGCCGCGGCGCGCGCTCGGCTGCGAGCCGACGGCTTGCCCGGCGCGGGCGCAGGCGCAGCGGGATCAGGCGACGGCGGGGCGGACGCGGCGGGCGCAGTCGCGGCCGGTGCAATCGGTGGCGGGGCCGCGCGCTGGGCCTTGCGCTCCTCGAGCTCCTCGAGGCTGCGCGGCCAGTCCTCCTTGAGCAGCCGCGACAGGCTGCGATCGGCGAGCAGCCGGCCCTCGGTCTGGCAGGTCGGACAGTAGTTGGCCTCGTTGTCGGCGTAGACGATGCGCTGGACCTTGGTGCCGCACACCGGGCACGGCTCGCCGTACTTGCCGTGGACCGCCATCTCCGGGCGGAACGCGGTGACCTTGTCGGGGAACCCGTCGCCGACCTCGTCGCGCAGCCGCCGGGTCCAGTCGGTCAGCGTGGCGATGCACGCGCGGTGCAGCGCGGCGATCTCGTCGTCGCTGATCGACGACGTCGTCCGGAACGGCGACAGCCGCGCCGCGTGGAGGATCTCGTCGGAGTACGCGTTGCCGATGCCGTCGAACAGCGTCGGATCGGTCAGCGCGCGCTTGACGGTGTGGCGCTCGGAGCGCAGCCGCGCGGCGAACGCCGCGGGGGTCGCGGTCAGGACGTCGAGGCCGCCGCGATCGAACTCGGCGAGCCCGGCGAGCCCGGCGACCAGGTGGATCGACGCGCGCTTCCTGGGCGAGGCCTCGGTGAACACCAGCGTGCCGGTGGGGAAGTCGAACGCCGCGAGCCCGACCTTGGCCGGCAGCCGCTCGCCGCGCGGCTTCCAGCGCAGCCGGCCGGCGATCATCAGGTGGATGACGATGAAGCGCTCGCCGGCGAGACCGATCACGATCCGCTTGCCGAGCCGCTCGACCGACGCGACCGCGGCGCCGCGCAGCTCGCCGGGCGACGGCGACACCGTGCGCAGCACGAACGGGCTCGCGATCCGGATCGCCTCGAGCGGCTGGCCGATCGCCAGCGCGCCCAGCCGCTCGACGTAGACCGTGACGTCCGGGAGCTCGGGCATCCTACTTCTTCTTGGCCGCCTTCTTCCTGGGCGCCTCGGCCGGCGCCTCCGCCGCCGGCGCGGCCGGGGCCGCCGCGGCCGCCGGCTTGCGGTCGTCCCTGGTCATGCCGAGGCTGGCCTTGAGCGCCTCCATGAGATCGATGACCCGGCCGGTCGGCGCCTCCGGGACCACCGTGATCTCCTGGCCCTCGACCTTCTGGGCGATCAGCTCGCGCATCCGGGCCTGGACCTCGTCCTTGTACTTCTCGGGGGCGAAGGTCTCGTGCGCGATCTGCTGGATGATCTGCTTGGCCAGCCCGAGCTCGGCCGGCTTGAGCTCGGGCAGGTCGGGCATCGGGACCTCGGCCCACGGCTTGACCTCCTCGGCGTAGCGCAGCTGGTGCATGATCAGGCCGTTCTGGAACGGCCGCAGCGCCACGATGTACTGCTTGCCGCGCGCCGAGTACGACGCGACCCCGACCAGGCCGGTGTCGAGCATCGCGTCGTGGAGCAGCCGGTAGGCGCGCTCGCCCCCCTTGTCGGGGCCGAGGTAATAGCTCTTGTCGACCCACACCGGATCGACGGCGGTGGCCGGCACGAACTCCTCGATCGCGATCGCGCCGGTGGCGACCGCGTCGAGCGCCTTGAGCTCCTCGTTCGAGAACACCACGTACTGGCCCTTGGCGTGCTCGTAGCCCTTGGCGGTGTGCTCGCGGTCGACGATCTCGTTGCACTGGGTGCAGATGTATTGCTGCTTGAGCCGCGCACCGTCGGCGTCGTGCAGCATGTTGAAGTGGATATCGCCAGCGGCCTCGTTGGTCGTGTAGAGCTTGGTCGGGATCGACACCAGACCGAACGAGATCGTGGCCGTGCTGATCGAGCGGGCGGGCATGGGAAAATAATTGTACCGACTGACGCGCGAAGCGACGAATTCTGGATGCAGAGAGTCCGGCGGCCGACCGGGCGCCAGGGCGCCAGGGCGCCAGGGCGGCAGGTTCTGGCACCTGAACTCCTGGCCAGCGAGCCTCGGCGGTGGCCGGGACGCCAGGCTGCCAGCAGCGCCGAGCGCCGCCGGCTGACATCATGGACCGGATGACAGGCCGGATACGAGATCGGTCTGCGGCGGCGGTGGCCGCCGCGCGAACACGACCCGGGCTGGTAAGCTGGGGCGGGTATGGCCGACGACGGACTCGACACCTACCGCGCCAAGCGGACCGCGGGCAGCACCCCCGAGCCGATGGCGAGCACCGCCGCCGCCGGGCGCGGCCCGCGGATGTTCGTCATCCACCAGCACGACGCGACCCGGATGCACTGGGACCTCCGGCTCGAGATCGACGGCGTGCTGTGCTCGTGGGCAGTGCCCAAGGAGCCGTCGATGGACCCCGAGGACAAGCGGCTCGCGGTCAAGGTCGAGAACCACCCGCTGGACTACGTCCACTTCGAGGCGGTGATCCCCGACGGCAACTACGGCGCCGGGCCGATGATCGCGTGGGACCGCGGGCTGTTCCGGCCGCTCGTCGACCCGGCGCAGGGCCTGGTCGACGGCGAGATCAAGTTCGAGCTCTACGGCTACAAGCTGCGCGGCGCGTTCACGCTGGTCCACACCGGCAAGGGCCGGCGCGGCCGCAGCTCGGGCCGCGGCTCGAACGACTGGCTGCTGATCAAGAAGCGCGACGAGCCCACCCAGGCGTTCCTCGCCGCCGGCCAGCGGCTGCCCGACACCAGCGTGCTGTCGGGGTTGACGATCGACGAGCTCGCCGCCGGCGCGCCCCGCCACCAGGCGGTGATCGCCGAGCTCGCCGAGCTCGGCGCGCCGCGCCGCGCGATCGACCCCGACCGCTGCGAGCTCATGCTGTGCCACACCGCCGACGCGCCGTTCTCGTCGGACGACTGGGTGTTCGAGCTCAAGTACGACGGCTATCGCCTCGCGGCGTTCGGCGGCGCCGGCCAGGCCGCGCTGCGCTACCGCTCGGGGCAGGACCCGACGCTGCGCTACCCCGAGCTGAGCTCGGCGCTGCGCGCGCTGCCGGTCCCCGGCCTCGCGCTCGATGGCGAGGTCGTCGTGCTCGACGCCGAGGGCAAGCCCGACTTCCAGCGGCTCGCGGTCCGCGCCCAGACCCACCGCGCGTCCGAGATCCAGCGCGCCGCGCTCGCCGGCCCGGTGACCTACATGGTGTTCGACCTGCTCGGCGCCGCCGGGCACGACCTGCGCGGCCTGCCGCTCCTGGTCCGCAAGAGCCTGCTCGCGCGGATCCTGCCGGCGCTCGGCCCGCTCAAGCTCGCCGAGCACGTCCCGTCGCAGGGCGAGGCGCTGCTCGCCCAGATCGCGGCGCGTGGCCTCGAGGGCGTGGTCGCCAAGCGCGCCGACTCGCCGTACCGCCCCACCCGGTCGCGCGACTGGCTCAAGATCAAGCGCGAGCCGGAGGACGACTTCGCGGTGTGCGGCTACACCGCGCCCAAGCGCTCGCGCCTGGGCCTCGGCGCGCTCCACCTGTGCGTGCGCCAGGACGGCGCCTGGCGGTGGGCCGGCAAGGTCGGCTCGGGGCTCGACGACCAGCTGCTGACCCAGCTGCGCGCCGAGCTCGACGCCCGGCCGGCCTGGCAGCCAACGTTCCCGCGCCCCGAGGGCACCGCCGACGTGCGCTGGGTCGAGCCCGATCTCGTGGTCCAGGTCCGCTACGGCGAGTGGCCCGACGACAGCGCGCTGCGATTCCCGGTGTTCCTGCGGCTGCGCCGCGACAAGGCCGCGGCGGACTGCGCGGCGAGGCCGCGACACGTGCGGGGCGCCGGCCGGAGCGGCGACGCGGCCGGACCCGACGGCGGCGACGCGCGCGAGGAGCCGGCCGCGCCGCCGCCGGTCGAGGTCGACGCCGAGCGCCCGGCCCGCGAGCTCCGGCTGTCGAACCTCGGCAAGGTGTTCTGGAAGGCGGAGGGCATCACCAAGGGCGACCTGATCGACTACTACCGCGCGATCGCGCCGCACATCCTGCCCTACCTCGCCAACCGGCCGGCCGTGCTGACCCGCTACCCGGACGGCATCGACGGCGAGATGTTCTACCAGAAGGACCTGCCGGGCTGGGCCCCGCCGTGGCTGCGCACGACCACGCGGTGGAGCGAGCACAGCCAGCGCGAGATCCATTACATGCTGATCGACGACGCCGACGGCCTGGCGTTCGTCGCCAACCTGGGCGCGATCCAGCTCCACGCCTGGGCGAGCCGGATCATCGACCTCGAGCGGCCGGACTGGACGATCCTCGACCTCGATCCGAAGAACGCGCCGCGCGAGCACGTCGTGCCGCTCGCGCTCGCGATCCGCGCGCTGTGCGACGCCGCCGGGCTGCCCAGCTACGTCAAGACGTCGGGCCAGAGCGGGCTCCACGTCCTGATCCCGCTCGGCGGCCAGTGCACGTTCGACCAGGCGCGCATGCTGGCGTACCTGATCGGCCAGCTCGTCGAGCGCCGCCACCCCGACATGGCGACCACCGCGCGCAACCCCGCCGCGCGCCGTGGCCGGGTCTACCTCGACTGGGGCCAGAACGCGCACGGCCAGCTGCTGGTCGTGCCGTTCAGCGTGCGGCCGGTGCCCGGCGCGCCGGTGTCGATGCCGCTGGTCTGGGACGAGGTCGTCCCCGGGCTCGACCCCCGGCAGTTCCATCTCCGCAACGCGCTCGACCGGGTCACCGCGTGGGCCGGCGATCCGTGCCTGCCGGTCCTGACCGAGCGGCCCGATCTCGCGTCGGCGCTCGCCCGGCTCGAGCAGGTCGCGCAGGCGACGTAGCGCGCAGCCGCGGCGGCGCGCCCCGCGAGGCACGTCAGGTCACGCCACCCCCGAAGTCCGCCGCCGACGCCACCATCCCGACCTGCACCGCGCGCCGGCGACGGACTTCTCCCCCGCGTCCCGAGATCATCTTCCGCACCCTGGTGACGTTGCCTGCGCCGGTCCTTCCCGGATTTTTTTCGACCCTCGCGACGCGCGACGTCAGGCACCGGAAGCTCCGTGAGCCGCGCTACCAACTTGCCGTCGGATAGCCCGCCATCTTCCACCGCGCGATGCGAACGGTCTGCGCGCCGAGCCGACGTTTCTCGGGAATGTCAAAGCCCGCGGTCGTCCCTCAGATATCGTGACCTTGACCGGCTATTTACCGGCGTGCCAGCCTGCCGATGGGTCGGCTGATCCGGTGCAGCACGTGTCAGGCAAAGCCACGACCCTCCACACGGTGCTAGAGAATGTCGCACCGGTCCTGACCCGGATCGCGCAGCGGCTGTACGGCAACACGCCGGACGCGCACGATCTGCTGCAGGACACGGTCGAGCGTGCGATCCGCCAGGGCCTCCCCGCCGACGTGCAGAACCCGCGCGCGTGGCTGGCGACGATCATGCACAACCTGTTCGTCGACCGCTGCCGCGCCGCCGAGCGCACCCCGGTGCACGAGTCGCTGGAGGACGTCCACGACAACGTCACGCCGCTCAGCGTCGATAGCCCCGAGCCGGCGTGGAGCCACCTGACGATCGAGGACGTGCGAGCGGCGCTCGATGTGATCGATCGGCCGTTTCGCGAGGTCTATGTGATGCACACGTTCGAGCGGCGACCGTACGAGGACATCGCCGCACAGTTGAAGATCAGCCGGGTCACGGTCGGGACCCGACTCACCCGCACCCGCAAGATGTTGCGCAACGAGCTGGTGAAGCGATTTGGACGGGGGAAGAAGCCGTGACCGAGCGCTGTGAAGATCTGGACCTGTTCTTCGACCGCGAGCTGGAGCCCGAGGCCGAGCAGGCCTATCGCGATCACCTCGCCACCTGCACCCGGTGCCAGGAGGTCCTGCTCGGGCGAATGCTCGAGGCCGCGGTGGTCGGCGAGGATCGCGACAGCCGGCCGTCGATCGATCCGATCCCCACGCTGGGCGTCGACGGCGCCGCGCCGCCGCCCGAGCGCCTCGCGGAGCCGCCGGCCGAGTCCCCGACCAAGCCACCACGCGAGCCGGAGCTGTGGCAGCCGTGGCGTACCGGGTCGACCCGCCGGCGCATGCTGATGGTCGCCGCCGCGGTGCTGCCCGCCGCAGCCGTCGTGGCGCTGGTGCTCCGGCCCGCGGGCACGACGCCGCCCGAGCCGGGCGACGTCGCGATCCGGCTCGGCCCCGAGCGCTTCGTCGATGTCCGGTTCACCGCCCCGGAGCTCGATCGCCACCGCGAGCCATCGATCCTGCGTGCCGCGGGTCCCGCGCCGGCGGACCGGACGGAGCGGACCGAGGTGATCAGCTGGCATGCCCTGTCGGCGCTCAAGCAGCGCGGCCGGAACGATGCGGTGGTGGCCGCCCAGGCGCTCAACGGCGACCTTGCATCGGCGGAGCGGACTGCCAGCAAGCTGCCCGACACGGCCGCCCGCGACAGCGACCGTGCAGCGCTGGAGTTGCTGCGGGTGACGGCCGCGGCCAGCGCCGAGCCACGGACGAGCGCCGCGGACGAGCGTCCCGCGCCCGCCGCGGCGGGCGGTGCGCAGCTGGCGGCCATCCAGCGCGCGCTGTCGCAGGCTGCCCATGCGCTCCGGCGCCAGCCGGACCTGAACCAGGCCGCGTGGAATCGCGCCGTCGCGCTGTCCCTGCTCGGCTTGCCGCTCGCCGCGGCGAGTGCCTACGAGGAGCTTGCCGCGCGGCGCGAGCCCGGCTGGTCTCAGGAAGCCGCGGCCAGCGCGGCCCGACTGCGGCGCGACTACCAGAGGGATCTCGACGACTGGCAGCAGGTGAAGGACCAGGCCGATCGCATGGTCCTGGGCGGTCCGGTGCTGGCGGACGACGCGGTGTCGAGGGCCCCGAGCCAGTCGCGCGATGCGTTCTACCTGGCGCTGGCAACCGCGGCGACGACCGAGCGCATCGACGCGCTCGCGCCGCTGGCGCACAAGCTCGACGCGACGTTCGCGACCACGGCGCTGCGCGCGCTGGTGGCGCAGGTGCGAGCGTCGGATCTGCAGCAGCGCGCGCCGTTCGCCGCGGAGATGCGGGCGTTCTTCGAGCAGCACCGGCGCCCTTCGACGCTCAACGACCTGCGCGCGCGCGCGCTCCAGCGCGGGGTCGACGACCTCGTGCTCGCCTCGCTGCTGGCGGTTCCGGAGAGCGGGATCGACGACGCCGACCTGGCGCTGTTCGACCAGATGCTCGACCGCCAGCTGCTCGGTAACCACCGCGATGACTGGTGGCGGATCGTCGCGCTGGCCCGCCGCGCCTACTTCATGGAGTTCTGGCGCCGGGACTATCCTGCGGTCGACGCCGTCGAGCGGCGCGCCGAACCGATCTGCAGGATGCTCCACAGCGGTT
Source organism: Kofleriaceae bacterium (assembly GCA_041495365.1). GTDB lineage: Bacteria > Myxococcota_A > Polyangia > Haliangiales > Haliangiaceae > JABFXX01. The sequence continues at coordinate 14,200 of JBGQCL010000243.1, forward strand.
GGTGCAGCCGGATCGCGCTGCTCGCGGGCGGCGCCCACAGCCAGATGGGCCGCGCGGATCTCGCCATCGAGCGGCTCACCGCCGCGCTGCGCCAGGCGCGGCGGGCGCGGGTGCCGGGGGACGAGCTGGACGCGCTCGATGCGCTCGGTGAGGCGGTCGGCATCCGCGTCGCCCAGGACATCGACTCGGCCGTGGTGGGCGGCGCCTACCTGGCCGAGGTCGCGCTGCGCAAGGCGACCTGCCGGCCCCGGCAGCAGCGCCTCTACTTCGCGACCCTGTGGGCGCTGCAGCACCACCGGTTCGACGAGGCAGCCGGGTACCGCCGCGACGCCGACGCGCTGGAGCAGGAGTGTCCGGATACCTCACCGCGGGTCAACGGCGAGACCGCGCGGCTCCGCTTGCTGCTGAGCGGGCGGGGAGATCTCGCCGCATTCCGCCGCGCGGTGGCGCCGCTCGCGTCCGGTAACCACGAGGACCGCCGGCTGTACCGTGCGTTCCTGGAGGCCGCGGCGACCCTGGTCGAGGACCGACCGCGCGGCGAGGCGGCGCTCCGCCAGGTGATCGCCGCGGCGAACGCCGATCCGACCGTTCCGTACGCCCCGCTGGTGCGCACCAGCGCCTACGACGCGCTGATCGAGGTGTCCGGCGACGGCAAGGCGGTGCTCGAGCTGCTGTCCGAGCGCATGGCGGCGCCCCACTTCGATCGATGCGCGCTCGGGATCGCGCAGTGGAACCGCCTGGTCGTCGCGGCGCTCGACAGCCGGGGACGGCCTGCGCTCGAGGCACGGGAGGTCCCCGACGGCATGGTGATGATCCCGCCCGCGGAGGCGGTGTCGGCCGCGATGCGCGCCCGTCTCGCCGACTGCCCGCGGGTCGACGTCGTTGCCGCCGCGCCCTACATCGGCGCATCGCGGTTGCTCGACGATCGCGCCGCGTGGGTCTATCACGCGGCCGCGCCCCGGCCGCCGGCCGGGCGGGTCGCCGCGCACGAGGTCGTGATCTCCGAGGTGGCGCCGCCGGACGACCTCCACCTGCCCGCGCTGCGTCCATTCTCCGGCGGCCCCGGCGCCGAGGTCCTGTCGGGAGCTCGCGCGACCCCGGCGAGCGTGCTCGCCGCGATGCGGACCGCGACCCTGGCCGTGATCGTGGCGCACGGGATCACCGACGCCGCCGAGCCGACCGCGGCAAGCCTGATCCTGTCCCCGGATCCGCAGGGCGACTATCTGCTGACCGCGTCCAAGGTTCGTGCCGCCACGCTCGTCGGATCGCCGACCGTGGTCCTCGCGGGCTGCGATGCAGGGCGCGTGCAGGTCAGCGCCGAACCCTGGAGCCTGGCGACGTCCTTCCTCCACGCCGGCGCACGCGTCGTGATCGCGCCGACCGCGCCGATCCCCGACGACAACGCGAACGACGTGTTCCGGTCCTTGATCGAACGGATCCGCACCGGCGCGGACCCGGCGGAGGCGCTGGTCGCCGAGCGCAGGGTTCGACAGGCCGCCGCGCCGTGGCTCTCCAGCATCGTCATCTTCGAATAGTGCCTATCAACAGTTGAAGGAAGGAGATGGTTCATGGATGGGAGTGTCAAGACGATCACACCGTACTCGTCCGACGGCAATCCAGGGTGCGTCACAGCGGACCTGTCCGCCATCACGGGGGTGACGGCGACCGTCGTGGTCGTGCACGGCGCCGGTCGATGCCGCGACGGCGCCCACAATGATCTCGGGGTCGTGTTCAGTGGCGCGGAGCCGGTCATGTGGACCTGCCTTGCCGCGGCGGAGCGCACGAAGTTCCATGCGTGGGGTCAGAGCAACTTCCCCGGCGCGCGAATCCTCGAGGTGACCGTGGCACTGGCCAACGTCAACTGTCCTCCGCCGTCGAGCTCCGCGCAGGTGCTGCGCGACGCCGCGGCGGAGATGCGTGCCCTGCTCACCAAGCTGGGCGCGGGCTGGCTCGCCGCCACGACCGCGCCCGCCTTGCCCAGGCCCGCGGCGTAGCGCCGCGGACCGCCGGCCAGGTCGACGCGCGCCCGGGCCGTCGAGCCGCGCAACGCGGTCGGGCCGGTCGAGTTGCGCCGAGCCGGGACGATTCTGCGCGGTGGAGCGGGTCGACTCGGGTGCGCGCCGGGGTTAGGGTGGCGCGGTGAACATCGCCTGCATCGGCGGAGGACCGGCCGGGCTGTACCTCGGCATCCTGGTCAAGCGCCGCGCGCCCGAGCACGACGTCGTGGTGTTCGAGCGCAACCGCCCGGCCGACACCTTCGGGTTCGGCGTCGTGTTCTCGGACGCCACGCTCGGCCACCTCGCGGCGGCCGACCCCGAGAGCCACGCCGAGATCACCAGCCGGTTCGCGCGCTGGGACGACATCGAGGTCCACGTCGGCGGCGAGGTGCTGCGGTCGACCGGCCACGGGTTCTGCGGCATCGAGCGCAAGGCGCTGCTCCAGATCCTGCAGGCGCGGGCCGCCGCGCTCGGGGTCCGCGTCGTGTTCGAGCGCGAGATCCGCTCGCTCGCCGAGCTGTCGGCGGCCGGCGCCGCGCCCGACGTGATCGTCGCGTGCGACGGGGTCGCGAGCTGGGTGCGCGACGCGCTCGCCGGCGAGCTCGCCCCGGCGGTCGACGTCCGCCCCAACAAGTTCGTGTGGCTGGGCTGCACGGTGCCGTACCGGGCGTTCACGTTCGTGTTCAAGCCGACGCCGCACGGGCTGTTCCGCGTCCACGCGTACCGCTATCACGAGCGCGGTTCGACGTTCATCGTCGAGTGCCGCGAGGACACCTGGCGGCGCGCCGGGCTGGCGGGCGCCGACGAGGACGCCACGGTCGCGATCCTCGAGGCGATCTTCGCCGACGAGCTCGCCGGCCACCGGCTGATCAAGAACCGCTCGATCTGGCGCAGCTTCCCGACCGTGCGGTGCGGGAAGTGGCACGCGGGCAACGTGGTGCTGATGGGCGACGCCGCGCACACCGCGCACTTCTCGATCGGCTCGGGCACCAAGCTCGCGATGGAGGACGCGATCGCGCTGGCCGACGAGCTGCTCGGCGCGCGCGAGGTCGAGGCGGCGCTCGCCGGCTACGAGGC
>JBGQCL010000244.1:0-17229 GCA_041495365.1 Kofleriaceae bacterium
CACGCCGCACGCACGCTCCCTCCCTCCATCCCTCCGGGGGATCTGCCCCCGGATCCCCCCCGGGAACAGATCCCACGCACGCACGCTCCCTCCGGCCCCCGGATCCCTCCGGGAACAGATCCCACGCACGCACGCTCCCTCCGGGGGCTCCGCCCCCGGATTCCCCCGGGACCCCGGAGCTCCGATCCCCCGGACCTCTTCAGAAGAAGGCACGCACATGGCTGGCCACATCAAGTACGTCAACCCCAAGCAGCGCAAGCGAGCCAAGCGCAAGGTGTCGATCCGCCTGCGGCTGTCCGGGACCGCCGAGCGCCCGCGGCTGTCGGTGTTTCGCTCGGCGCGCTACGTCTACGCCCAGGCGATCGATGACACCACCGGTCGCGTGGTCGCGGCCGCCAGCGAGCTCGAGGAAACCCTCAAGGCCGCCGTCACGGGCAAGCCCAAGAAGGAGCGCGCCCGCGCGATCGGCAAGGCGATCGGCGACAAGCTCGTCGCGCTCAACATCAAGGCGGTCGTGTTCGACCGCAACGGCTACATTTACCACGGCCGCGTCAAGGAAGTCGCCGACGGCGCCCGCGACGCAGGCCTCGCGTTCTAGGACCCGTCATTGGAACGAGCGGAGCGAGAGGAAATGACTGCATGCTGATCAATCCCGAAGAAGTAGGCGAGCTCGTCGACCGCGTCGTCCACATCAACCGTGTGGCCAAGGTGGTCAAGGGTGGCCGTCGGTTCTCGTTCTCGGCGCTCGTGGTGGTCGGTGACCAGCACGGTTACGTCGGCGCCGGCCTCGGTAAGGCCAACGAGGTGCCCGAGGCGATTCGCAAGGGCACCGACCGCGCCAAGCGCAACCTGTTCAAGATCCCGCTGATCAAGGGCACGATCCCGCACGAGGTCGTGGGTTTCTTCGGCGCCGCCCAGGTGCTGTTCCGCCCGGCGTCCCCCGGTACCGGCGTGATCGCGGGCGGCGCGGTCCGGCCGGTGCTCGAAGTCGCCGGGATCACCGACATCCTGACCAAGTCGATCGGCACCTCGAACAAGCACAACGTCATCCACGCGACCATCGTGGCGCTCAAGGCGCTGCGCTCGGTCGAGCAGGTGGCGCGGACCCGGGGCAAGAACCTGTCGGACTTCCAGGGTGTTCGGTCTGCATCCGACATGAGGGGTTAGCCATGGCGCTCAAGCTCAAGGTCACGCAGGTCCGCTCGGGAGTCGGCCGATCGGCGCAGCAGAACAAGACCCTGGATGGCCTCGGCCTTCGCGGGCCGCACTGCACGAAGGTCCTCGAGGATACCCCCGCCATCCGCGGCATGATCCGCAAGGTCTCGCACCTGGTGCTCGTCGAGCCGGCCGACTAGGCAGGCCGTCCTCGGCTCGTCGTCCGGCTCGCGGCCGTGATTTCATCTCCAGCAGTTGCGCTCACTCAATTTCCGCGCCAGATTGCAAGCGCGGTCGGGAAAGCCCCCATGACCATCTCACTCCACAACCTTCACCCGAACCCCGGTTCGACCAAGGCGAAGAAGCGCCTCGGGCGCGGCCGCGGCTCGGGTACCGGCAAGACCTCCGGCAAGGGCGTCAAGGGCCAGAAGGCGCGCCCGGGGCATCACGGCGCACGGCTTGCGTTCGAGGGCGGTCAGATGCCGATGCCGCGCCGGATCCCCAAGCGCGGATTCAAGAACCCGTTCCGCATCGAGGCGTTCCCGATCAACGTCGCGACCCTGGAGCGGGTGTTCGATGCTGGTGCCACCGTCGATCTCGACGCGCTGCGCGCCAAGGGGCTCGTCCCCAAGCTCACCGAGTACGTGAAGATCCTCGGCGAAGGTGAGATCACCAAGCAGCTCACGATCAAGGCGTATCGCGCATCGGCCACCGCCAAGGACAAGGTCGAGAAGGCCGGCGGGACGATCGAGGTCGCCGGGTAATCGGCGGAGCGAGCGCCAATCGAAAGACGGTCGACGTGGCAGGTTCGATCACAAACATCTTCAAGGTTCCGGAGCTGCGCCGCCGGATCCTGTTCACGCTGTTCATCCTCGCGGTCTACCGCATCGGGGTGTTCATCACCGTCCCCGGGGTGAACCGCGTCGAGATGAGCCACGTCGTGACCCGCGGCGGCACGGGCTCGTTCCTCGGCATGTTCAACATGTTCTCCGGGGGCGCGCTCCAGCAGTTCTCGATCTTCACGCTCGGCATCATGCCGTACGTGACGTCGTCCATCGTGATGCAGCTGCTCACGGTGGTGGTGCCCAAGCTCGACCAGCTCAACAAGGAAGGCGAGCAGGGCCGCCGCCGGATCAACCAGCTGACCCGGTACGGCACGGTCGTCATCGCCGTGGTCCAGTCGTGGGTCGCCGCGTCGTACGTCGAGAGCCTGTCCAAGGGCGGCGCCGAGGTGGTTGCGAACCCCGGGCTCGGCTTCCACCTGCTCACGGTGCTGACGATGACGACCGGCACCGTCGTCATCATGTGGCTCGGCGAGCTCATCACGGACTCCGGGATCGGCAACGGCTCGTCGCTGATCATCTTCGCCGGCATCGTGGCCGCGATGCCGGACGCGGCGACCCGGTTCCTCGCCGGCGGTGGATCGGCCGGCGCCGGCGGGCTCACCGTGCTGTTCATGGTGATCCTCGTGATCGGCACGATCGCGGCGATCTGCTACTTCGAGCGGGCGCATAGACGGATCCCGGTCCAGTACACCAAGCGCCAGGTCGGCCGGAAGATGTACTCCGGCGCGCAGAGCTACCTGCCGCTCAAGATCAACGTCTCGGGCGTGATCCCGCCGATCTTCGCGTCGTCGATCCTGATGTTCCCCTCCCAGCTCGCGAACATGTCGGGCTCGCGGATCATGCAGGAGTTCTCGTCGGTCCTGCACCCCGCGGACTGGCGCTACAACGCGATCTTCACCGTGCTGAACGTGTTCTTCGCGTTCTTCTACACGTCGGTCGTGTTCAACCCGGTCGACGTCGCGGACAACCTGAAGAAGTCGGGCGGCTTCATCCCCGGGATCCGGCCCGGCAAGCACACCGCGCAGTACATCGAGCGCGTGCTGTCGCGGATCACGTTCGCCGGGGCGCTGTACCTGTCGGTGGTCTGCATGATCCCGGCGTTGCTCCAGAAGTACATGCAGGTGCCGTTCAACTTCGGCGGTACCGGCCTCTTGATCGTCGTCGGCGTCGCGCTCGACACCGTGCAGCAGATCGAGTCGCACCTCATCACGCGCAACTACGAAGGGTTCGCCGGGCCCAAGGGTCCGCGCATTCGCGGCCGGGTTGCGGCCCGACCGCGGTGATCACGCTAGGCGCCGCGGCGGTGCGGATCCACCTCAAATCGTCGAAGGAGATCGGCCTGATGCGGGAGGCGGGCCTGGTCTCCGCCGAGATCCTCGACCGGGTCTGCGAGGCCGCCAAGCCCGGGGTCTCGACCTGGGAGCTCGACGACATCGCCCGCAAGGGGATCGCCCGGCACAAGGTCACCAGCGCGTTCCTGCACTACAACCCGGGCAACAAGCCGCCGTACCCCGCGGTGCTGTGCACCTCGCGCAACGAGGTCATCGTCCACGGCATCCCGCGCAAGTCGGACGTCCTCCAGGACGGCGACATCATCGGGATCGACTTCGGCATCTTCCGGGCGGGGTTCTGCGCCGACACCGCGCGCACCCTGATGATCGGCAACGTGTCGCCCGAGAAGCGCCGGCTGGTCGAGACCTGCCGCGACGCCCTCGAGACCGCGATCGCCCTGTGCCGGCCGGGCAACCGGCTGGGGGACCTCGGCAGCGCCATCCAGAACTATGCTGAATTGCGTGGGTTTTCTGTGGTCCGGCAGTTCGTCGGCCACGGCACCGGCCGCCAGATGCACGAGGACCCGCAAGTCCCCAATTTCGGGAAGCCCAACGATGGCAAACGTATGAAATCCGGGCTTGTCATCGCTGTCGAACCCATGGTAAACGCCGGGGCCCCTGACGTGGAGGAGCTGGATGACGACTGGACGGCTGTGACCCGAGATCGCTCGATGTCCGCACACTTCGAGCACACGATCGCGATCCTCGACGAGGGCCCCTGGGTCCTCACCCGTCCATCGTCCACCCCCGGCAACCCCGGCCGTCCCTAGCTCTCCCACGTCGATCACCTACCGAGCCCACCGAGCCATCCCATGAAGGTCCGCGCCAGCGTCAAACCGATTTGCCCCAAGTGCAAGGTCATCAAGCGCAAGGGCGTCGTCCGCATCATCTGCAGCAACCCGCGCCACAAGCAGCGTCAGGGCTAAGGCCCACGCGCAACGCCGACACAGAGGCTCACCAGGCCCACGAGGATCACGAACCATGGCACGTATCGCAGGCGTTGACCTTCCCCGCAACAAGCGGATCGAGATCGCACTGACGTACATCTACGGCATCGGCCGCCACGCGGCCAACGTCGTGCTCCGCGAGTCCGGCATCTCGCCCGACAAGCGGAGCGATGACCTCGATGAGAACGACGTCCGCAAGATCCGCGACGCGATCGAGGCGAACTTCCGGGTCGAGGGCGATCTGCGGCGCGACGTACAGCTCAGCATCAAGCGCCTGATGGACCTCGGCTGCTACCGGGGCACCCGGCACCGCCGCGGGCTGCCATCGCGCGGCCAGCGCACGCACACCAACGCTCGCACCCGCAAGGGCCCGCGCCGCATGGCGGTGAAGAAGATGGGCGCCGTCACCAAGGGCAAGTAGGAGCCGCGCATGTCGACCGTCAAAGGCAAGCAGAAGAAGAAGGTCCGGAAGAACATCCAGACCGGCGTCGCCCACATCTCGGCCACGTTCAACAACACGATCGTCTCGATCACCGACGTCAGCGGCAACGTGGTGGCGTGGTCGTCGGCCGGCACCTGCGGGTTCAAGGGCTCGCGCAAGTCGACGCCGTTCGCCGCGCAGCTCGCCGCCGAGGACGCCGCCAAGAAGGCGATGGAGCACGGCGTCCGCAACGTCACCGTGTACGTCAACGGCCCGGGCTCGGGCCGCGAGTCGGCGCTCCGCGCGCTCAACGCCGCCGGCTTCAAGATCAACCTCATCCGGGACGTGACCCCGGTGTCGCACAACGGCTGCCGACCCCGCAAGCGCCGTCGCGTGTAATTTCTGGCTTCTGGCTTCTTTATCCCGGCCGGCCGGCCGGGCCGGCCGCAAGCGGCCGGATGGACCTCAAGGATCCCCCATGGCTCGTTATACTGGTGCTGTTTGCCGGCTGTGCCGGCGTGAAGACATGAAGCTGTTCCTCAAGGGGGAGCGCTGCTACACCGACAAGTGCGGCTACGAGCGGCGCGCCTACCCGCCGGGGCAGCATGGCCAGAGCCGGCGGCGCAAGCGCTCGGACTACGGCGAGCAGCTGCGCGAGAAGCAGAAGGTCAAGCGGATCTACGGCATCGCCGAGAAGCAGTTCCGCGGCTACTACTACAAGGCGCTCCGCACCAAGGGCGTCTCGGGCCACACGCTGATCCAGCTGCTGGAGCGCCGGCTCGATAACGTCGCCTACCGCATGGGCTTTGCCTCGGACCACGCCGAGGCGCGCCAGCTGGTCCGCCACGGCCACTTCACGGTCAACGGCAAGAAGGTCAACATCCCGTCGTACCTGGTGCGCGCGCGCGACATCGTGCAGGTCCGCGAGTCGTCGCAGAAGATGGCGCGGATCAACGAGGCGCTCGCGGCCGTCGATCGCCGCGGCGTGCCGCAGTGGATCCAGATGGACAAGGACAACTTCCGCGGCGCGATCGCGCAGCTGCCGTCGCGCGAGGACGTCACCCTGCCGATCCGCGAGCAGCTGATCATCGAACTCTACTCCAAGTAACCCTCCAAGTCCCCGTGATGAAATAGCGTTCCTGGTGGCCGAGCCGGCCAGTATGACCGGCCGCGGCGCCCGAAATGGCAGGCCTCGAAACCTGCATGGCGATCGGCCGTGATGAAAGCGAGCCGATCCGAGGAGATGCAAGCGATGGAACCGACCCCCGAGCAGACCGCCTTCATGGCCAAGAACTGGCGCGACCTGATCCGGCCGCGCACGCTGGAGATCGAGGAGCGCAGCGAGACCTACGGCAAGTTCTCGTGCGAGCCCCTGGAGCGCGGTTTCGGCACGACGCTGGGCGTCGCGCTGCGCCGGATCCTGCTGTCGTCGCTGCAGGGCGCGGCGGTCACCCACATCGCGATCGAGGGCGCGCTCCACGAGTTCACCTCGTTGCCGGGCGTCGTCGAGGATGTCACCGACATCATCCTCAACCTCAAGGAGACGCTGTTCAAGGTCGAGCACGACAAGACCTACACGGTGCGGCTCGACAAGCAGGGCGACGGCATCGTCACCGCCGGTGACATCGCGCTGGTCGACGGCGTGACCTGTCTCAACCCGCACCACAAGATCTGCACGCTGTCCAAGGACGGCAAGGTTGCGATCGAGATGACGCTCGCGACCGGCCGCGGCTACGCGCCCGCCGAGCGCCACTCCAGCGATCTGCCGGTCGGCACGATCGCGATCGACGCGCTGTTCTCGCCGGTCCGCAAGGTCAACTTCACCGTGACCAACGCGCGCGTCGGCCAGCAGACCGACTACGACAAGCTCACGCTCGAGGTCTGGACCAACGGCTCGGTCCGGCCCGACGACGGCGTGGCCTTCGCCGCCAAGATCCTCAAGGAGCAGCTCAACCTGTTCATCAACTTCGAGGAGATGGCCGAGCCGGTCGAGGCGCCGCGCGACGAGGCGGCCGAGAAGCTCAACGAGAACCTGTGGCGCACGGTCGACGAGCTCGAGCTCAGCGTGCGGTCGGCCAACTGCCTGCAGAACGCCAACATCAAGTACATCGGCGAGCTGGTCCAGAAGACCGAGTCCGAGATGCTCAAGACCAAGAACTTCGGCCGCAAGTCGCTCAAGGAGATCAAGGAGCTGCTGGCCGAGATGGGCCTTCAGCTCGGCATGAAGCTCGACAACTGGCCGGGCCCCAACCCGCTCAAGAAGCCGTAGGACTGCACGCCAACCAGCTGCTTCCAGGACACCGCCATGCGACACCGCAACTCAGGACGAAAGCTCGGCCGCAATGCTTCGCATCGCGCGGCGCTGTTCAACAACCTCGTGACCTCGCTGTTGACCTACAGCCGGATCGAGACCACCGAGGCCAAGGCCAAGGAGCTACGCAGCTTCGCCGACGCCACGATCGGCTGGGGCGTGTCGGTCCATGCGCTGGTCGCCAAGGGCGACCAGGCGACCAAGGAGGAGCGCGCCCAGATCGTCCACGCTCGCCGCATGGCGCGCCGCACGGTCAAGACCTCGGAGGCGCTCGACCGCCTGTTCGGCGAGATCGGCTCGCACTTCGCGAGCCGCAAGGGTGGCTACACCCGGCTGCTCAAGACCCGCGTCCGCAAGGGCGACGCGGCGCCGATGGCGCTCGTCGAGCTCGTCGGCCTGTACCAGCCGCAGGCGTCCTGACGCCGCTAGATCGAGCGCGCGTGGCCTGCCGCGCTCGATCGGTTGTCCTCACGCGATCCGTTTCGAGCGCCGGGCCCTGTGGTCCGGCGCACTCGACCGGTCACTGGATGCCGGTGCCGGCTGCGCGATTTTCTGCGGCCGGAGCGTGACGCCGGTCGCATCGCAGCGCCGGGGTTCGATCCTCGAGCCGACGCGGCGGCCGCATCGTCCAGACCGTGCGGTCGGCCTTGGCGGTTGCGCGAGAACTCGGTCTCGAATGTGTCATTGCAGCGTCGGCAATGTTGTCGTCAACACAGTGACTACAGTCGATCGCCAGGACCGCCGGCCGATCACCGAGCGTAGCGATCGCTTCAGCGAATCACACTTTCAATCCCAGCGTCGGCTGATGTAGGGTGGCGCTGATCGTGCTGTCTCAGCCACGAGGGAGCGAATGATGCGCAGTGTGATTCCAACGAGCTTGATCATCGCGGCAATCGCTGCCGCGGCATCGTGTGGGACCGAGCCGGCTGGGCTGGCGTCGGTCAGCCAGGCGGTCTCGGCCCCGGCGATCCGGTTCGCCGAGATCCACTACGATAACACCGGGACCGACACCGGCGAGGCGATCGAGGTATCCGGCCCGGCCGGCGCCGACGTCACCGGCTGGCAGGTCATCCTCTACAACGGCAACGGCGGCGCGTCATACGACACCAAGACCCTGAGCGGGGCGATCCCCGCGACCTGCGGCGCGCGCGGCGTCCTCGTCATCAACTACCCCAGCAACGGGATCCAGAACGGCAGCCCGGACGGCATGGCGCTGATCGACGCCAGCGGCGCGGTCGTCGAGTACCTGTCGTACGAGGGCGTGTTCGCGGCGACCAACGGCCCGGCCAACGGCCTGACATCGACCGACATCGGCGTGAGCGAGGCCGGCACCGAGCCGATCGGCAAGTCGCTGCAGCGCCACGGCGACGGGACCTGGACCGGCCCGATCGACAGCACGTTCGGCGCGTGCAACGACAACGACGGAACGCCGCCCCCGCCGCCGGTGGTGGCGAGCGTCACGGTGACGCCGGCGACCGCGACGGTCGTCGTTGGCGGCACCCAGACGTTCACGGCAGCCGCGTTCGACGCCGCGCAGCAACCGATCGCCGGAGTCATCTTCAGCTGGACGTCCAGCGACGCGACGATCGCGACGGTCAACGCCGGCGGCGTGGCGACCGCTGTGGCGACCGGCGACGCGACGATCACGGCCGCCGCGCCCAACGGCGTGTCGGGCTCGGCGGCGCTCCACGTCGACCCTGTGCAGCAGCCCGGGTTTCCGGACACCCGGTTCAGCGAGCTGCACTACGACAACGTCGGCGTCGACACCGGCGAGGCGATCGAGATCGAGGGCCCGGCCGGCATGGACCTCACCGGCTGGACCATCGCGCTCTACGACGGCACCAACAGCACGGCGTACAGCACCACGGCCCTGAGCGGCACGATCCCCGCGACCTGCGGGACCCGCGGCGTGGTCGTCGTCAACTACCCGTCCAACGGGATCCAGAACGGCAGCCCCGACGGCATGGCGCTGGTCGACGCGGCCGGCCACCTCGTGGAGTTCCTGTCCTACGAGGGCGCGTTCACCGCGGTGGGGGGGCCGGCGGACGGCGTGAGGTCGACCGACATCATCGCCCAGGAGCCATCGAACACGCCGGTCGGCCAGTCGCTGCAGCGCGACGCGTTCAACCACTGGTCGGGCCCGTCCACCAGCTCGTTCGGCGCGTGCAACGCCGCGGGCGCGCCGCCGCCGCCGAACTCGATCAGCTTCAGCGGCCGCGCTCCGAGCGATCCGGGGCTGCCGATCGGGTTCCAGTCCCAGCTGTTCGCCACCGAGCGCACCGCCAGCAACACCACCGTGACCACGACGTTCGTCTGGTCGTCGGACACCGCGGACATCGCGACCGTCGACCAGGACGGCGTCATCACCGCGCTCGCCGTGGGCACCGCGGTGTTCCGCGCGACCGCCGAGGACGGCACCACGGGGACCTGGCCGCTGCCGACCCGGGTCGGGGTCGCGAGCACCACCGCGTCGTACGCCGGCAACACCGAGTTCGGCGAGCCGGCCGATGCGGATCCGAGCGACGACTTCATCGTCCGCCACGCCGAGTACACCACGGACTACAACCCCAACCGCGGCGAGCCCAACTGGGTCAGCTACGACATCGACGCGTCGGCGTTCGGCGACGAGGACCGCTGCAACTGCTTCACGTTCGACCCCGATCTGCCGGCGTCGTTCACCCACCTCACGACCCAGGACTACACCGGTGCCGGCGCGGCCGCCGGGTTCGGCATCGACCGCGGCCACATGACCCGTTCGTTCGATCGCACGTCGTCAAGCCTGGACAACGCCCACACGTTCCTGCTGTCCAACGTCGTGCCGCAGGCCAGCGACCTCAACCAGGGGCCGTGGGCCGACTTCGAGAACTTCCTCGGCGACAAGGCGAGGTTCGAGAACAAGGAGGTCTACGTCATCACCGGCCCGGCCGGCAGCCAGGGCACGGTCAAGAACGAGGGCAAGATCGTGATCCCGACCAGCACGTGGAAGGTCGCGGTGATCATGGATCGCGATCACGGGCTCGCCGACATCCACGACTACCGCGACCTGGAGGTCATCGCGGTCAACATGCCCAACCAGGCCGGCATCCGGAACGTGCCGTGGCAGACCTACCTCGCGACCGTCGATGCGATCGAGGCGCTGACCGGCTACGATCTGCTCGCCAGGCTGCCGGACAAGGTCGAGAACATTGTTGAAGCCGGCGTCGAGCCGCCGATCGCGACGATCGACGGCCCGTACGCCGGGAGCGAGGGCGGCAGCATCGCGATGAGCGCGGCGGGGTCGGTCGATCCCAACGGCACGGTGGTCAGCTACGCGTGGGACTTCGGCGACGGCACGGCCGGCACCGGCCCGACCGCGCTGCACACCTACGCGAAGGGCGGCGTCTACACGGTCACCGTCACGGTCACCGACAACGACAATCTCAGCGACACGATCCAGACGATCGCCACCGTGGCCAACGTGCCGCCGATCGCCGCGATCGACGGCCCGTACACCGGGATCGAGGGCAGCGCGATCGCGATGAGCGCGGCAGGGTCGCGCGATCCAAACGGCACGGTGGTCAGCTACGCGTGGGACTTCGGCGACGGCAAGTCCGGCACCGGCCCGACCGCGCTGCACAGCTACGCGCAGGACGGCGTCTACACGGTCACCGTCACGGTCACCGACAACGACGGTCGCACCGACACGATCCAGACGATCGCCACCGTGGCCAACGTGGCGCCGGCGATCGCGCCGTTCGCCGGGGCGACGCTGCTGCCGGCCGAGACCTACACCGCGTCGGGCTCGTTCACCGATCCGGGCATGGACCCGTGGACCGCGACGGTCGACTACGGCGACGGCTCGGGCGCGACCCCGCTGGCGCTGTCCGGGATGAGCTTCGCGCTCGCCCATCCCTACAGCTCGGCCGGGGTGTTCACGGTCACCGTCTCGATCTCCGACGACGACGTGACCACGACGGCGACCCGGACCGTCACGGTGATCTCGCAGGCCCAGGCGGTGCGCAACGTGATGGCGCTGGTCGAGCTGCTCTCGGTGTCCGGCGAGATCCGGCGCAACGTCGCCATCTTGCTCGACGCCCAGCTCGACGTCGCGGCGAGCGCGCTCGACGCTCACCAGCCGATCGTCGCGCTGGCGGTGCTCGACGCCGTGCTGATCGAGCTCGACGTGTTCGCCCGGCTCCACCAGATCCCGGCGACCGATGCGCAGATGCTACGCGCCGCGATCAGCCGGATCGTCACGTCGATCGCCGCGACCAGCGGCATCCGGCACTAGCGTACGCCGGCTGCGCGACCGGGGAGGGACCGGCCGGGCCCCCCGGGGAGGCCCGGAGCGCCTCCGGACCCCGCGGGCGTCGACGCGGTTCGCCGATCCCCGCGCGGATCACAGCGCCGTCGGGGGCCGCGGCCGTGGCGCGGTGACCACGCGGGGCCGCTGCGGCTGCGTCGAGCCGCCTCGAACTCCGCGTAGTCGCGGTGGATTTCGCCGAAGCGTCGATGCGGTTCTGCGGTCGACGCTCACCGCCGGTCCCCGGCCCGGATCACACCGCGGTCCGCGCGGGCCCGCGATCGGCGCGCCGGCTGCGTGCGATCGCGTAAGCTGCGCGCCCGACGATGCAGCGCCAGCCCCGGCTCGGCCGTTCGGAGGTGGTTGCACGGCTGCGCGCGCTGGCGGCGCGGCACGGCGGCGCGGTGTCGCCGCGGCTGCTCGTGACCCACGAGGGCGCGGCCGCGCGCAGCCCGCGGATCCACTTCCCGAGCTTCGCGATGGCGTGCCGTGCGGCCGGCGTGGAGGTCGCCAGGCCGCCGCCGCGACGCGGGCTGCGGCGGTCGCCCCGGGCGGTGTGGACGAAGGACCGGGTCGTCGGCGAGCTGCGCCGGCTCGGCGCCAGGGGCGGTCCGACCGGGTGGGCCGAGCTGATGCAGCGCGGTCGGGGCGCGCTGGTCCGCGCCGCGGCGGCGCACGCGGGTGGGCTGCAGCAGGCGCGCGTGGCCGCCGGGGTCGAGCCCCCGCGGCGTCGGCCGCCGGTGAGGCGCTGGGACCGAGCCGCGATCGTCGCTGCGATCCAGGCGCAGGTGCGCGCCGGGAAACCGCTGGCGAGCTCGAAGGCGCCGCAGCGGCTGGTCGCGGCGGCGCGCTGGCACTTCGGGAGCTGGGAGGCCGCCCTCGCGGCGGCCGGGGTCGAGCCCGACGCGGTGCGGTTGCAGCGCGCCCCGGTCACGCGCGACGAGGTCATCGCCCGGATCCGCGGCGTGGCGCGCGGCGGCACGGCGGTGCGTGCCTCGACGCTGAAGCCGGTGGTCAAGCTCGACACCGTCCGCAAGCTGTTCGGCTCGATCGAGGCCGCGGTGCGCGTGGCCGGGATCGAGCCGGTGCTGACCCATGGCAACCTCAAGTGGACCCCCGCGCGGGTGATCGACGAGCTGAAGGCGCGCGCGGCGCGCGGCGAGCTCCGGCTGAGCCGCCGCCTGCAGCGCGCGGCGCAGCTGTACTTCGGCGGCGCGCACGCGGCGCGCGCGGCGGCGGGGCTGGCATCGCCGGCGCGGACCCGGCGCAAGCGCCGGCGGACCGGCGCGGGACCGTGGACGCGGCGGCGGCTCCAGAGCGCGCTGCGCGCGCCCGCGGTCGACCTCGCCGATCCGGACCTGGTCGCGGCATGCATCCGCCACTTCGGCTCGGTGACCGCGGCGCGCGCAGCGCTGGCGCGCGGGCGGAGCCGGCGCCGATGGACCCGGGCGACCGTGATCGCCGAGCTCCAGGCGCGCTCGCAGCGCGGCCTCAAGGGCGTGGGGCGGCTGCTGCGCGCCCCGGCGGTGCGCCTGTTCGGCTCGACCGCGGCGGCGCTCGGCGCGGCCGTCCGCGCGGCGCCGCGGGTCCGGCTATCGCATGTCCGGTGACCGATCGCTCGCGATCCCGTTCTGGGCCAGGATCTCGGCGGTCGCGCGGGCCGCGGCGCTGGCGTCGAGCACGATGCGCGTGCCGTAGCTGGCGTGGTAGTCGGACGACTCGCCGCGCGTGCCGTGGTAGTCGAGCTCGATCACGTGGAAGCCGCCGAGCGGCGCCTCGAACGCGCGCGGGACGTCGCGCATCGCGACGATGTCGATGCCGTTGATCCGCTCGACCACCGCGCCGTGGACCTGATGGTAGCCGACGTTGGTGTCGTGGGCCAGGACCTGGTTGACCAGCACGATCTGCTCGTGGCGCTCCGACGGCAGCCGGCTGTAATAGTAGTGCTTGAACCGCGGCGCGACGTTGTCCCACTTCCAGGTCGCCATGTAGTCGTAGGTCAGCGGCAGGAACACGAGCCCCGCGAAGATGAAGTAGGTCGGCCGCAGGCCGGGCTGGGGCGGCGGCACGAGCGCGGCCAGCTTGCGGAGCTGGACCGTGAGCCGGAGCGGCTCGCCGCGGCGCAGGATCTCGACCGCGAGCGGCGCGCCGACCTGGTGGCGGCTGACCAGGTACGAGAAGTGGACGCGGTCGTGCGCGCGCAGCGGGATCGAGCCGTCGGACGCGACCGGCACGCCGTCGATCGCGGTCAGCACGTCGCCCTCCTGGAGCACGGCTTCGGCCGACGAGCCATGCACGACGCGCGTGATCAGCACGCCGGTGCGCCCGCCGGTCAGGCCGACGTGGTCGCGCAGGCTGGTGTTCTCGATCTTCTGCCAGTAGACCCCGAGATCCGGGACCCCGGTGATCGTCCCGTCGTCGAGGTCGTCGAACAGGTGTCGGATGATCGGGATCGGGACGACGTAGCCGGCCTTCTCGAGGTCCTTCTGCTTGTACGACTGGAACGCGATCCCGATCAGCTCGTCGTTCATGAACACCGGGCCGCCGCTGTTGCCGGGGTTGATCGCGGCGTCGGTCTGCAGCGCGAGCAGGTGGCGCTGCGAGTGGGTGTAGGCGCGGACCTCGATGCGCGACACGATCCCGGCGGTGACGCACAGCTCGTTGCCGCCCATCGGGAAGCCGTAGACCGAGACCCGCGCGTTGCGGAACGGCAGCTCGCCGAACCGCACCGGGATCGTGCCCTCGAAGAACTGGGGATCGTCGACGGTGAGCAGCGCGGTCTCGGTGTCGTGATCGACGCACAGCACGCGCGCGGTGTACTTGCGCGGGTCGCCGGGCTTGAGCGCCTGGATGTAGAGGTGGTGCGACACGACGTGGGCATTGGTCAGGATCCGGTTGCCCGGGACGATGCACGCCGAGCCTCCGGAGGTCTTCTGGTACTCCATGTCCCACGGTTGGTAGTAGTTGGGCTCCTTGAGCACGGTGAACAACTTGACGACCGAGCGCCGGAGCGTCTCGGTGATCTCGGCATCTGCCATGTCACCAGGCTACAGCGGTTTCATGCCGGCGATGGTAAGGTCGGGCGTCGATGACGACCCGGTCCAGCGTGCGAAAAGCCGTGATCCCCGCGGCGGGCCTCGGCACCCGGTTCCTGCCCGCGACCAAGGCGGTGCCCAAGGAGATGCTGCCGATCGTGGATGTTCCGACGATCCAGCTCGTGATCGACGAGGCGGTGCACGCCGGGGTCACCGACGTGATCGTGGTCAACGGCCGCGGCAAGCACGCGATCGAGGATCACTTGATCACGCGTACGAGCTCGAGCACACGCTGCGCGAGCGCGGCAACGCCCGGCTCGCCGACGAGATGACGGCGGTCTCGCAGCTGGTGCGGCTGATCTCGGTCCGCCAGAAGCAGCCCCTCGGTCTCGGCCACGCCGTGCTGTGCGCGCGCGAGGCGGTCGGTGACGAGCCGTTCGCCGTCCTGCTCGGGGATGATCTGATCGACAACGATGCCGATCCTGGGATCGGTCAGCTGATGCGCGTGCACGGCGAGACCGGCGCGGCGGCGGTGGCGATCATGGAGGTCCCGGCCGGCAAGGAGCACATGTACGGGATCGTGACGGGCGATCTCGACGCGAGCGGCCGGATGCGGATCCGCGACATGGTCGAGAAGCCGAAGCCCGGCACCGCGCCGAGCCGGTGGGCGATCGTCGGGCGCTACGTGCTGCCGGCGGCGGTGTGGCCGTACCTGGCGGAGACTCGGCCCGGCGCCGGCGGCGAGATCCAGCTGACCGATGCGCTGCGCGAGCTCGCCCGATCGCCCGGCGGGATGTATGGCGTGGTCGTCGCCGGCACGCGCCACGACGCGGGAGACCGCCTTGGCTACCTGCGCGCCAACCTCGCCTACGCGCTGAAGCGGCCGGAGCTGCGCGACGCGGTGCTCGCGCTGTGCCGCGAGATGCTCGGTCAGGCCTAGGGTGTAATGTCTGATGATTCTTCACAAGTTGCGCGTTCGTGGCCGTTCCCGTGGCGCGCGACGTCGACGTCGACGATGACGTCGACCTTGACCTTGACTCCAGCGTTGAGCTTGACGTTGACGTCTCGCGATCGCATCGCGGAAGGAGCCGCTCGCCTCCGCGGCCCCGGCTGGACTCGGCTTCCCGGCGCCTTGAACAGCCGAATCACCCGGGCCTGCCCGTAGCACGGGCAGCGGTAGGTGGGCCGGGCCGATGTTCCGGGCCTCGTATCGGGGCCAGATCCCCGGGGGATCGGCGCGCTGCGTGATTCTATATATTTAGAATAACTAGGAAATATTCAAGGTTCCCGTCGCCGCGTGCCCCGGTTCGCTGCCGTTCGTCAGGCGCGGGGTGCAGGATGTCGGCGTGGACAGCGCACAGCACGGCGGGCGACTGGACCTGGCGCAGGCGAGCGTCGCGTGCGACGTGCACCCTGCGCGAGCCGAGGACCGCGCTGCGGCGTGGGCGCAAGAGGAGGCCGTGCCGGGCCCGCCGCACGCGCCGTGGTCGCCCGGGGCCCCGGCGCCTGGCGAGGCCCCGCCGCGCGTGGAGGGCAGGCTCCCGATGCCCGGGAACGCCTTGTCGGGGCCGAGCGCGAGCGCGGCCGTTCCCGGTGCCGCGGCCACACGGTTCGCCGAGGTCGCGGTGACCCTGCCCGTGTCGGGGCGGTTTCACTACGCCATCCCCGAGCCGCTCGCGCTGCGCGCGCAGGTCGGGGCGCGCGTGCTGGTCCGGTTCGGGGCCCGCAAGGTGACCGGCGTCGTGGTGCGGACCGACTCCGCGCCGCCCCCGGGCATCGCGCCGATCGCGCTGTCCGACGTGCTCGACGAGGTGCCCGCGCTGTCGCCGGAGCTGGTCGAGCTGTGCTCGTGGATCGCCGACTACTATGAGGCGCCGCCGGGCGAGGTGATCCGCGCGGCGCTACCGGCCGGCAGCGGGATCG
This sequence comes from Kofleriaceae bacterium, assembly GCA_041495365.1. Taxonomy (GTDB): domain Bacteria; phylum Myxococcota_A; class Polyangia; order Haliangiales; family Haliangiaceae; genus JABFXX01. The sequence continues at coordinate 16,251 of JBGQCL010000244.1, forward strand.
CCGCGCGCAGCGTGTTCGCGCTGACCCCGGCGGGGCGGGCGGCACTCGACGGGGAGGGTGCCGCGATGCTGCCCCGCCAGCGCGCGCTGCTCGCCCGGCTCGGCCGCGACCTGCCGGCCACGGGGCTCGCGGCGGGCCTGCGCAGCCAGCTCGCGCAGCTCGTCGCGCAGGGCCTCGTCGAGCACCGCGAGCAGCGCGACGCGGCCCGGGTCCGGCTCAAGCGCGAGCGGTTCGCGGCGCTCGTCGGATCGGCCGACGCGGCCCGCGAGCGGGTCGCGCGCGCGCCGCGGCGGCTTGCGGTGGTCGAGCTGCTCGCGGCCGGCGGCGAGATCGCCGTCGCCGCGCTGGAGCACCAGCTGCCCGGCACCCGGGCCGCGGTGCGCGAGCTCGTCCGGCTCGGCGTGGTCGCGGTCACCGAGCGCGAGGCGCCGATCGCTGCCGTCGCGGCAGGGGAGGGCATGGCGGGATCGGCACCGCCGGTCTTGACCGATGAGCAGCGGTACGCGGTCGACGCGATCATCGCGGCGCTGCGCGGCGAGCCCGCGTGCGCCGTGGAGCTCGCCGGACGCGAGGAGCGCGTGGGCGATCCCGCTGCCGCGGCGGCCATCGCGGTCGAGCCGGCGGTCGCCGCGGAGGCAGGTCGGGGGCGCGCGTTCACCCCGTTCCTGCTCCACGGCGTGACCGGCAGCGGCAAGACCGAGGTGTACCTGCAGGTGATCGCCGCGGCGCTCGCGGCCGGCCGCACCGCGCTGGTGCTGGTGCCCGAGATCTCGCTGACCCCGCAGCTCGCGGCGCGGTTCCGGGCCCGGTTCGGCGACCTGGTCGCGATCCTGCACTCGGGGTTGTCGGAGTCGGCGCGGCTCGGCGAGTGGTCCCGGCTGCGCCGCGGCGAGGCGACGATCGCGGTCGGCGCGCGCTCGGCGGTGTTCGCGCCGCTCGCCCGGCTCGGCGTGATCGTCGTCGACGAGGAGCACGACGC
>JBGQCL010000245.1:0-17215 GCA_041495365.1 Kofleriaceae bacterium
CGTGGCGGGTGAACCACGCGGTCGGGATCTCGGTGCTGTCCTCGCCGCGTGCGATCGCAGCGCGGTTGGCCTCGTCGCGCACCGCGAGCTCGAGCTCGACCGGGCGCAGCGTCGGATCGATCGGCACGAGCTTGTCGGGCGCGGTCGTCGGGTTGCGGTCCAGGCCGTAGAGCGCGTAGCAGACCCAGTCGAGCTCCTCCTGCTTCGCGATCATCTGGCGGAGGTCGGCGAGATCGGCGGTGCGACGCTCGTCGAGCCGCAGGCGCAGTTCGGTGGCGCTCGTCCAGCCATCGTGCCCGAGGATCGAGGCGACTGAGCGCTCTGTGCGACGCCGCGCGAGGCTGTCAAGAATGCGCGCGTACGGGATGACGGCATCACGGTCCTCAGAGATCGGGAATAACTTCAGCTTGGTCGCGTCGAACTCGTAGAACTGCTCCCACGTCTCCGCCGTTGTTCCCCCGCCCTCGCCCCGGATGCCCTTGCAGTGGAACACCTGCTTCATCCAGAAGCAGGCCGTCGAGGAATTCAAGAGCCCGAGCAGCGCGAGATGGTCGTCTTCTGTACACGCAGATGGCAGTTTGATCACAGGAGCCGATCGGTTGTTGCAGACGCGACTCTCACGGTCGATGGCAACTTGAACGTGCGTCGCAATCCCGGCGATCACCAATGAGAGTCCCGGTGCCAAGCGTTCCTTATAGATTTCCTTAATCGACCACCAATGCAGGCCACGTGACTTCAACGGCTTGCCGAAGACGCGCCGAACCCGAAGTAGTTGCCTATACGCCCAGAGGAATCGCACCACATCGGCCACCTCTCCAACGTCGAGTTGGTCACCCTGAAGGGTATGCGGCCACACGACCTCTTTCTCCGACGCAATCGCCCAATCCCGGATCCCTTCGCCCGTAATCAGAAGGCGAGCGTTCCGTACATGATTGCGAGCAAGGACGCCTCGACGCTGAAGCAATGCGCTATCCGCACCGGAGATCATTCCAATGCCAAGCGATGCAGCGAATTGATCGAGGGACTGACGATCCTGTTCAAGCAGACTCCGTAGCTCAGCCGCACCACCACCACGCAGAGTCCACGGATGCTTCCCAAGTCGTTCGCGCGGAAGAAGGGAGAGCGAAACGAAGTCATCTTCGAACTCGCGAGTACTTGCGTTGGCGGCGAGGATTCCTAACCACACACGGCCTCTCGACGGATCCGCCGGAATTCCCGCTTCGCCGCGCCTCCCAAGGATGGCGCGCACAGTCTTTTCTGCGGGCGGGCGGTTCCTGGCAAACAACATGACCGTTGGAGTTCCGTGATGCGGAATGAAGGCCTGGGAAGTATCTACAACCAAGAACAAGTCTTTGGCGGGCAGCACCTCTCGAATAAGAGGAATTCCGCGAGGCCACTTCATAAATGCGTTCTCGACAATCAATCCAACAAATGCCCCACTCGCGGATAGCTGAAACGCACGCTCAATAAACAATGATGCGAGTGTATATTCGCGGTACGCGGTTGCGTATCGGGGTCGACCGGAAAACTTTTCGCGGTGATAGTTGCGGCGCGCATCGTCCGACTCTGTGATATACGGCGGGTTGCCGACGACGACCTGGAACTTCGGCTTGAGCAGCGGCCGCAGCACGGCGCGGACGATCGGCCGGGTGAGCACGGCGCGCGGAGGCGGCTCCGGGTTCGGCCCCAGCAGGTCGAGCTGCGCCGGCTGGCGGTCGTCGTCGCGCTCCACCTGCTCGAGGCCGTCGGCCCAGTAGACATGCGGGTGGAAGCTCGCCGCCTCCGCCAGGCTGGTCGCGCCCGCCAGCTCGGCGGCGGTCATCACCAGGCGCGCGCGGGCCAGCGCGCAGGCGTAGTCGTTGAGATCGATGCCGACCACGCGATCCAGCGCGTGCTCGACGACCTGCCGACGCGGCCAGTCGGCGTGCTGCGCGGCGGTGGCGTCGACCAGCCGGCGCAGCGCATCGAGCAGGAAGTGGCCCGAGCCGCAGGCCGGGTCGAGCAGGCGCACCGCGTCGGCGCCGAGTTCGGCGATCGCCGGAGTCAGCGTCTGGCCGAGCATGAAGTCGCGGACGAAGTCGGGCGTCTGGCACAGCGCGTAGCGGTCCTTCACGACCGGATCGAGCTCCTGGTACAGGTCGCCCATCAGCTCGCCGGCGAACGCCTCGCCCGCGAAGCTCCACTGAAAGCCGGTGTCGGCGTCCTTCGCGCGCCAGAATGCGATCAGCGCGCGCGACCGCGCATCGGCCGGCACCGCGACCTCGGCCGGCTGCGGCGCGAACAGCTCGGGCAGGCCGCCGCGCGGCGACGCCAGATCGCGGAACACCCAGGACAGGAACGCGGTGTCGCCCAGGTTCGGCGCCAGCTGCTCGAACAGCTGCTGCGCCTCCGGATCGAGCAGCCGGCCCGGCCGCACCAGCCCGCGGTCCTCGAGCACGCGCACGTAGACCGTCTTGAGCACCCACAGCACGGCAGCGCGCCGCGACAGGAGGTCGGTCCACACGTCGAAGTCGTCGCCGACCTGCTCGTCGGCGTGCAGCTTCCTCGCGCGCTCGCGCACCGCGCCCTCGGCGAGCATCTGCGCCCGCAGGTCCGCGGCGATCGCGCCGACGTGCGCCGCGAGGGCCTTCGTGAGCGCTTGCCGGTGGCCCGGGTTCATCGAGACTCCGCAGAACCAGCCGGCGCGGCGGCCGGCATGGGGACGAGCAGCGGGAACGTCACGCCTTCGAGGTGCCACAGCGGCTGGTCCTCGTTGAACCACGGCTGGTGGTTGCGCACGACGCCGGGGACCACGAACACCCAGAGGCCGTGCGCGCCGGACATGGTCTCGTCGTAGAGCCGGCGCGGGGCGTCGAGGGCATCGCACAGGGCGAACAGCGCGGTGTCGCCGAGCACGACGATCTGGCCGGCGCGGCCGTGCTCGTCCAGCAGGTCATGGACGAGGACCTCGGCGTACTCGGTGAGGATGCCGCGCTGCGCGGCGTACTGCTCGGCGCGCTCCAGCGCAGCGATGTCGGCGCCATGGCGCTGGAAGAAGGCGTCCTCGAACGAGACGAACGTGCCGCCGAGCGCGGCCGCAACCGACCGGCCGATCTCGGCGTGCTTCTCGGGCGGCGTGACCAGCATGCGGAAGCCGCGGCTGGCGGCCGCGTTGCGCAACAGCTCGCGCAGCGCCACCTCGGGTGGCCGATCGGCGACCAGCAGCGGCGGCAGCGAGTCCGACGCAAGCGCCGGCGGCGCAGTCATGCTGCGCGGCAGGCCCGCGCGCCCGTAGACGACGCGGCCGTCCTGCACGTGGCACTCGAGGTGGTGGAGCACCTCCAGCAGGTGATCGGGCTCGGGGAACGGGCAGCGCTCGCCGAACACCTGGCGGACGCGGTGCTTGAGGTCGGCGAGCGCCACGCCGTCGCGCGCGCGGTCGAGCACGTAGCCGATCGACTGCTCGGGGAGCAGCGCGTGCTGGAACAGCTGGCCGCTCTCGGTGAAGTCGACGTCCGTGCACAGCCGGGTGGCGAGCTGGAGCGGATCGCCGGCGAGCTCGGGCAACGTCGCGACCAGGGTGCGCCGCGCCGAGTCGGCCTCGATGGGCGGCCACTTCTCGACCAGGCGGTGCACCTCCGCCACGAACGAGCGCACCGCGGCCCGATCGAAGATCGGTCGCGCCACCACCCGACCGTCGACGCCATCGACCTCGAACGCGTGGAGCCGCGTGTCCTGTGTCCGGGCCAGGAGCCGCACCATGCCGACCCCGCGCACGAGCCCGGGCTCCCACTGCTGTTCGAGCCGCGCGCCGAGGTCGGCCTCCAGCCCCACCCCCGACTGGACGTCGAGCAGCTGCTCGACGGCTTCCAGGACGTCGGCGAGCGCGGCGTCGAGCAGCCGGGTGAGCCCCTCGGTGCAGTGGACGCTGACGGTCGACGGGTGGACACCCAGCGACGCGGCGATGTCGCCCTGGACCTCGGGCTCCTGCGTGACGCCGACGAAGCGATCGACCGCGGTGCGCTGCGCGTCGGTGAGCGGCTGGGACGCCTGGTCCCACAGCGCATCGAGCGTGTAGGCGCGCGCCGTCGCGGCGCTGGTGTGCTCGGAGAACTTGAGCATCGCCTCGATGACCTGGTGCAGCCGGCCCGGACCGATGCCATCGACGGCGCGCAGCTGGTTGCGCGACTGCCGCGCGACCGCACCGATGGTGGTGAACCTCGCGTGCTCGAGCGCGCGCCGGACCGCGGGCTGGAGCGCGAGGCGATCGAGCGGCTCGGGGCTGTCGATCAGCGCCGGGACGATGGGGGGCTCGGCATGGAGCGGGGCCGAGGTGGCGGCCAGCCCCCGCGTGCGCATCGCCGACTGGAACGCGACGATGTCGGCGATCGTCTTGTCGCCGAGGTTCGCGATGTGGCGGACCTGGCTCTCGCCGAGCGCGAGGAGCTCGCCGATGGTGGCGATGCCGGCGCGCGCGAGCTGGTTCACCGCCCGCGGCGGCAGCGGCGTCGCGCGCAGCGAGGTGGCGGACTCGAGGTGCTCGGAGATCGGCCCCGGCGGCTCGACCTCGACCCTGGCGCCCAGGTAGACGAGCAGCGCGTCGCGCATCGCCCGCGCCGACGGGAACCGCTGCTCGGGGACGGGATCGAGCGCCTTCTTGAAGAACGCGGCGAGACCGGGCGGATCGATGTCCTCGGGGCGGACGTTCGGCGGCTGGCCGGGCTCCGGGACCTTGCCGTCGAACGCGTGGCGGCCGGCGTAGAGCTCGAACAGGCACAGCGCGGCGGCGTAGCGATCGCTCGCCGGCGTCCAGTCGGCGCGCGATGGGTCGCGGTACAGCGCGGTGCCGCCGTACGGCGCATCGGCGGGCATCGCCGCGAGGCTGAAGTCGATGACGGTGAGGCCGCCGTCCCCGACCAGCAGGTTATCGGGCTTGAGGTCCTTGTGGGTGACGCCCTTCTGCTCGAGGTAGTCGAGCGCACCCAGCAGGTCCTCGGCGTAGCGGCGGCGGGTCGGCGGGTCGAGCGGCGGCCGGCCGGCGCCGAGGCGCTGCTTGAGCGTCTCCCCGCCGACGCGCTCCATCACGAGGGTCAGGCGCGACTCGACCATGTGGGTCAGATCCAGGACGCGAACGATGCCGGGATGGTCGAGCGTGGAGAGCACCTGGTACTCGCCGCGCAGCGCCTCCTCGGCCGACGGATCCGGACGGGCGATCTTGAGCGCGCGGGTGCGGCCGCTCGGCAGATGACGGGCGGCGTACACCACCGCCATGCCGCCGTGGCCGAGCCGCGCGACGATCTCGTAGTCAGCGCCGACGCGCGTGCCGGGCACCAGGTCGTCCGGGTGGGTCGAGCCAGGCGCAGGCGCGACATGGGGCAGCGAGAGCGTCTTCTCCTCGTAGGCGCGTACGGCGGCGGCCGCCTCGGCCACGTCCGGGAAGCGCTCGGCGGGCCGCATCGCGAGCATGCGCGAGCACGCCTCGTCGACCGTCAGCGGGACCTTGCTGGCGATGTCGCGCAACCGGACGACGAGGCGTCGCGAGGTCAAGAGCTCGCGCGTGCTCTCGAACAGCGGACGGCCCGCGACGACGAGGGCCAGCAGGGCGCCCAGGCTGAACTGATCCGACGCGGGCTCGGCGGTGGAGAACGCGTTGACGACCTCGGGAGCGGCGAACCGGAGGCGCTCGTCGGCCAGCGACGTGAACGCGACCGTCGAGTCCGACGCGAGCTGCTTGGCGAGGTCGAAGCCGGTGATACGGACCTCGGTGGGCTTCGGCGTGTCCTCGACGAGGATGACCTCGGGGCGGAGCAGGCGGTGCACGACGCCCTCGTCGTGGGCATCCGAGATCGCCGCGGCGATGTCCAGCCACAGGCCGATCCTCGCCTTGAACTCCGCCTTCTTGGGCATCGCGTAGCGCTCGACCCACGTGGCGAGCGTGATGCTCTCGAAGTACTCGAGCGGCAGCACGATGCCCGCCTCGTCCTCGAACGGCGGATCGGCCTTGAGGATGCCGTCGAGCTTGCCGAGGCGACCCAGCACCTGCGCCTCCCAGCGGGCGCGCTTGCGGATCAGCTCGCGCTCCTCGTCGTTGGCCAGCGACGGGATCCCGTAGATCCGCAGCACGCGGCGGTCGCCGGACAGCGTGTTCCTGGCGAGCAGCTCCTTGCAGTTGTCGTGGGTCTCGAGGTTGCGCTCGACCTCGTACTCGCGGATGCGGCGAGCCGGCCGCGCGCGCCTGGGCGCCGTGTCCTCGCTGGTGAGGATGCGGTGCAGCGCCGCCTGCGTCGACGGCGTGTTGTGCGCGGTGGCGCGGCTCGCGATCCGCGTGATGAGCTCGGGGTTCTGGAGCGCCTCGAGGATGGTGCTGCGCGTGTGAATGCGATCGCGGCTGGCGGGGCCGCGGACGTTGCACGCGGTGGCGGCGGACAGGAACACGAGCCCCTGCACCCAGATCTGGCCCGCCTCGTAGCTCTCGCGCTTCATCAGCGTGTTGAGGATCTGTGCGGTCTTGCGGTTGAGCCCGATCGGGCTCTTCATCGGGTCGGGCGCGTACCAGTCGTGGTCGGTGCCCTCGATCGTGCCGCGATACGCCTTGACCTCGACGACGAAGATCGCGTGCGGAGCGATGACGATGGCGTCGGTCTCGTAGACCACGCCGGTGCGCTCGACCAGCCAGGGGTTGCCGTACACCGTGAACGTGCCCGGCAGCTGCTCGACGAGGAAGCGCAGCGCCTGGCGCTCGGCATCGTGGGCCGGCTGTCCCAGCGGGATGAACTTCGCCGCCATGGCTAGACGAGGAGCACCTTCGCGCCGTGGAACCACAGGGCGAGCTGGTCGGCGATGTCCAGCTTGCCACCCTTGTCCGGGCGGAGCCCGACGACGAAGTCGAAGCGCTGCTGGCGCAGCGGGTGCTTGTCGCTCGCCAGGTCGGCGGCCGACGCCGCCACGATCAGCTCGCTGCCCGGCGGCGCCCCACCCTCGAGCGCCACGCACCCGGCCAGCGCGAGCTCGCGCCAGTCGCCGCACGCGATCGTGCAGTTCACCTGCAGCGTGGGCTCGGCCTGCGTCGAGACGATGTGGAAGCTGAGCTGCCCGCCCGTGCCGGGGAGCTCGAGCACCTTCTGGTGCTGCTTGACCTGATGCAGCTCCTTGCGGCCAAGCCGGGTCGGCACCCCGAGCCGCCTGGCCTGGTCCTCGAGGTACGCGGCGCCCGGCTGCGCCAGGTCGAGGCCCGGGAGCTCGCCGAGCCACGCGTCGACGAGCTCGTCATCGACCCGCGCGAGGTCCAGCTCCGCCGCGTATCGCTGCAGGTCGAACGGGATCGGGTAGCCGACCGCGGCGTCCTCGGCGAGGAGGCGGAGCAGATCGGCGCTACCGAGCCGCCCGCGGAAGCGCCGCCAGGTCGCGAGGCCGGCTTCGGTCAACCTGGGCGAACGCCGGCCCGCGGCCTCGTCGCGCGCGAGCGCGTGCAGCAGGACCCGCGCGTATTCGTCCACCGCCGCGTACGCCGATCCTCGGGCCGCCGAAGCCGAACTCCCCATAGGCTGGCCATCTTACATCGTTCCGGCGACGACCTGGTTCGGCCGGCTCGCCGGGTGATCCCCTCACGCAGGACGCGTCCGAGGGAGCCCGAGTTGACTGTGGCGCGTCGTCTACCTGGCGATCAGCGTGATGGTCGCGGCAAATGCTCAACGGCGATGTCCTCGCCGCCGCGCCGCACTGTCCGGGAGCTGGCAGGCCTTGTTTGCCGCGATGGTTTCGAGGTTGCTGACGCGTGGACGCCGGCGAGCGCCTTGACCACACCATGCTGCGGGTCGCCCGGCACGCAGATCACCTCCCGGTCGAGACGCTCGCAGGCGGCGACGATCTCGGCCAGGGCGGGCAGGTGAGGGACGAGGACCGCGAGCGCCCGGCGCGCGGCGGCGTCGAGCGTGGGGAGCGACTCGATGCCGGCGAGCGGCTGGGTGGCGAGGAGTCGGCGCAGGACTGCAGCCGCGCTGTACCGTCCGCGCGGCGCATCGAGCGGAGCACGCTTCCTGACCTGAGGTGCCCCGCGGCGTTTGCGCGTGCAAGTCAGGGCAGCGTGCTGCCGGCGGTTGCTGTCGGCGTGCGCCGTCCGAGATCCGCCGCGAAATGCGGCGGTCGAAATGATTCGCGCCGGCTTTTCGAGCATTGCGCTTTGCGCGCCGTTTCTGGTGGTCAGCGTGGCTGGCGGCACACGGATCCCCGCGGTGGATCGCGCAATGATTGCGGATCGGATACCAGGCCTGGCGATGACTTGCGCAACGCCACCGCGCAAACGCGGTGGCGCGGCTCCGAGACTGCCAATGTTCCTGGCACGTCGAATGCAGATTTACTGGACATCTGGACGCCTGGGATCGCTCTGGGAGGCACACATGAAGGGAGTCATTGCGATCATGGTCGCCGCCACGCTGGCGGCGCTTCCATGGTTGGGCTCGGCCGGCTGCAGGACGGGCGGCAACCGGAACGGAGCTGTGGCAGTCATCCCAGGCCCGGCGACCGAGGCAAGGCCGGTGTCCGTGCCGGGCCCGGCACCCGAGCCGCGGTCGGAGCGTCGGCCCGTCGCTGAGGCAGAAGCTGAGGCAGCAGAATACGACCGCGCGGGGCGAGAGACCGCCCGGATCGAACCAGACGAGTTGCCGAGTGTCGATGAGGACATGCCAGATGACGAGCCAGACACATCGATGCACCTCGACGAGGGCAAGATGGGCAAGCGCCCCGCCAAGGGCGTTCATCACCGCGTGACCGGTGCACAAGGCGCCAAAGTGGTGCCCGAGGCCGGCGCGCGGGCACCCGGCTCGGTTGTGACCACTCCACCCCCGGCTTCGCAGGACTCCGTGTCGTCGGTCGACAAGGCGCTTGCAAGCCTCGACTGGGGGACAATCGCGTTCGATGTGCCATCGGAGATGCGCTATCAGGAGCATCGCATCGCCGAGTTGGTGCTGTCGCCGCGCGCCTCGCAGGCCGAACTCGAGTCCCAACTCGCCGACCGCACCAGCGCGCAGTCGGCGAAGATCCGGGTCTCGGCCGAGATGGAGGCTGAGCTTATTGGCACCGGGATCGCTGTACGGCCGCTTGACCACGCTTCTCAGCTGATATCCCGTGACAAGATCACCCGCTGGCAGTGGGAACTGATCGCCGAGAAACCCGGCGCGGGCGTCCTCCAGCTCAAGCTGTACGTGCATATCAAGATCGCCGGATCCGAGAAGGTGCACAAACTGGAGTCCTTCGTGCGGACGATCCACGTCAAGATCACGCCGTGGCAGGTGCTGGCGGACTTCTTCGGCGACAACTGGCAGTGGCTGTGGTCCGTCCTGCTGGTGCCGGTGGCGGGGTACCTGTGGCAGCGCCGCAGGCATCATGGCGGGCCACCGTCCGTGTCGCTGCCTGTTTGAGGTCGGCGGCGCGGCGAGCGCGGCAGTGCTCGCGTGCCTGGCGGCGCTTCGTGCCCTCATCGTCGCTGCGGGTCGGGCTCGGTAGGCGAGCCACGCGAACCCGAGCGCCAGAACCCAGATCCATGACGACGACGCGTTCATGTACCAGCCGACGAGGTAGCCGACGACAGCGCCAAGCACAGTGTTGCGCCCCCGGATCGTCTGCCGCTTGGCCGTGCTGAACGGCGCCGCCCTGTAGCCTCGCTACCGGCGGACCATGCGCGTTGCGCGGGTTCCCTTCCAGCGGTTACAGATGATATACTGACCCGGTATGGACGCCCGCTGAGTGAATCATGACTTCGTGAACTGATGTGGAGTCGCACCTGCGACATCGCCGGCAGCCGTGTACCAAGGCGACGCTGACGAGGGACGCTCACGCCTGCGACCGGCGTCCACGAGACCTGCCTGCCGGGGGGATCCGCAGCGAGCCGGTGCGCCGCCGCGCCGGGGCGGTGGAACGCAGCGTCGCGACAGTACCTCATCGAGACTGGGGCTGCCGACCGCGACGCCGTCGTCGCCGAGGGTGAGGATGCTACACCGCTCGCCCGGATGCGCCGAACCTTCCTACCCTTCCGATCGCGGTGCGCGAGGCCAGCACCTTCGGTGCCCGAGGGCGCGGAGCGTACTCGTCACCGCCGACGACGGGATCGATGACGAAGTGAAATGTCGCACCGTCGGTGACGGCCTCGCTCGCAGTGACGAGCGCAGGATCCATGGCGGCCACGAGATCAGCGCGACAGAGAACGACCAGCCGCTCCCCCTCCATGGTTCCATCGCGGGTGAGTAGCCGGCTGCGCAGCAGCCACGCTTTGAAGTGCTGGAGCGTCGCGCCCTTGGTCAAGCTGTCGCCCGCTTCTGCCTCGATGCACAGCATGGCCATCCAGAGCGACGCGATGAACACCTTGCGATCGCCGAACCGGCCGCCGTCCTGTATGGAGGCGAGAGCACGGTGCACGAGATTCGCGAGCTCCAGATCGCTATGGGTCGGAGTCCAATCAAGGCAGGTAGCCGTGTTCGCCATGCGATTGCCTACTGCTACACCCGTACCATTCGCTCTGATTGACTATCTATGCAATCAGAGTCAGTCCTCAATTGCCAACTATTAACGATCTGTTGTTCCGCGGAGACAGGTGTATCCACGTGGCGTCACGCGATGCCCGGCTCACCCGGTCGCCGAGCCCGGGAAGGCCGCGCCGGTGGCGTCACCGAGGTCGATGCACAGCTTCGCGCTGACCAGACGGACGAAAGCTCCGACGCGGCGAAGATGGGAACGACCGGGCAGCCGAGGCCGCGAGCCTGGGAACCATCGCTGGCTCCGAGGCGGACTCGGCTGGCCGCCGCAGGGCCGCGGCACCGCCTGGCCGCCAGAAGGTCGGCGCGAGCGACGCCCGCGGTGGATCTCCTCTCGATCGGGAAGGACGCGGCCGTCGCGGCGGCAAGTCACAGGCAGCTCCCGACGGGACGACCCGGGAGGCCGGCGCGCGCCTGCATGGGCCCATCCACCTACATCGCTCCGCAGCCGCTGCATGCATTTTTACGGTGCACCTGAGCAACCTTCTGATCCCCGGTGTTACCGTCCGGCCGCGGATGGCGGGCAAGGACAACCTCTCGGGGCGAAAGATTGGCGAGTTCGTCCTCCGCGAGCGGATTGGCGAGGGCGGTTTCGGGGCGGTCTACAGCTGCGAGCAGCGGCTACTGGGGCGGGAGGCGGTCATCAAGGTCCTGCACCGCAAGCTCCGGCGTAGCGACATCATCGTGCAGCGGTTCCTGCGCGAAGCCCGGCTCGCATCGCGGCTCGACCATCCGTACGCGGCCCACGTCTATGCGTTCGGCATCGAGGAGCACGACAAGCTGCTGTGGATCGCCATGGAGCGAGTGCATGGCGTCACGCTGGCGGAGTGGCTGCAGACGCATGGGCCGATGCCGCTGTCACAGTTCGTGTCGTTCTTCGAGCACATCGCCTCGGTCGTGCAGACGGCGCACGAGAGCGGGATCCTGCACCGCGATCTCAAGCCGTCGAACGTGATGGTGATCGAGCGCGCCGGCGCGCTGATGCCGAAGCTGCTCGACTTCGGCGTGGCCAAGCTGCTCGACGGCGAGGCGCTGCCGGAGGGCATGCCCGGGATCCACTTCCCGCTCACGCTGGCGACCGACGACTCCGGCGATAGCCCGATCAGCGTGGTTCGTCCAGCGGGCCCGTCGACCGTGCCCGGCCCGGCAGTACCCGCGGACAGCAGGCTGACCCAGAACAACCACACGGTCGGTTCACCGCCGTACATCTCTCCGGAGCAGTGGAGCAGCGCGATCGCCGTCGGCCCCGCGTCGGATCTCTACGCGCTTGCCGTGGTCGCCTTCGAGGCGCTGACCGGCCGCCGACCGTTCGAGGGCGCGACGATGGCCGACTACGCAGACCTGCACTGCTTCGGCGAGATACCTGCGCTTGGCGGTGACCTCCCTCCTGCACTCGACCGCATGTTCCAGCGTGCGCTGGCCAAGCGCCCCGCAGACCGCTGGAGCACCGCGGTGGAGCTCGCGGCAGCGCTGCGCGCGGCGTCGGGCATCGGCGCCAGCTCGGCGGACCTGCCGAGGCTCGATCCGAGCATGCGCGACGCATGGCTCTCCGCCGCTCCGCAGCCGCTTGCCGAGCTGGTCGGAGCGCTCGATGATGCCCGCAACGCCCACCAGGCGCACATCGCGATCCAGGAGCTCGCACGCAGCCTGCTGCGCTACCTGCTCGTGGTGGCAATCGCCGCGCAGGCGCAGGCGCAGGAAGGACAGTACGATCCGGCGCTGCTGGAGCTCGTCCGCGCGCTCGATCGGCGCGAGCTGAGCCCTGAGGAGCGCGTCCAGTTGCTGCGCCTGCTCGTTCGGCCCTTCGCCGCCCGGCGTGACGAGCATCCAGTCCCCGAGCTGGTCGATCTGGTGACACCTCTCCCGGATGGCACCGACGGGCTCGATCCGATCTTCGCGCTGCACTCGACGACGGACCATGCGCTCACCGAGGACGCCGCGCGGTTGCACCTCATCCGGCTGGTTCCCGAGCTGACGCAGCTACTCCGCAGTACAACGTTCGTGATCGACCACGCGCTCGTGGTGCCGTGCAATAACGCGGCGGAGCGGTGGAGCGGGTGCCGCGGCAAGCAGCGCACGGTGATGGAGGTCTCGGCCGGCAAGCTCGTCGATGGGCATCCGACGCTGCTGGACCGCGCGCGGCGGGTTTGCGTCGACCTGTGGCCGCTCGCCCAGACCACGCCACCGACCGAGGATCCCGAGGATGAGGACGGAGAGCTGTTCCTGTTCGATGGTCATGGCCACCATGGCTCGCTGATGATCGCCGCGCCGTCCGGCCTGGAACACCACGACGCGGTTGCGAGGGACTGGCTGGTGAGGCGCGTGATCACCAAGGTCGAAAACAAGATGCGCATGCGCGAGCAGATCCGGATCGCCGCGCAGCAGTGGCAAGATCGCGTCCGGTCGACTGCATTGCTCTGGCGCGGCGAGATACTCGGGGAGCTGGAGCGCTGGACGCGCCATACCAGCGAAACAAGCCTCGGCGAGCTGGAGTCATCGTTCATCGCGGCCAGCCGGCGCGCGGCCCGGCGATCGCGCTGGATCCGTCGCCTGCTGGTCGCCGCGAGCGTCGGCGCCGTACTGGCCGGCATCGAGTACCGCAGGGAGCTGCGGGTCAGCATGGTCGAGCAGATCGCCGAGCTCGAGCAAGGCCGTCAGGCACTGCTTCACGACGACTTCGCCGAGGCGCATCTGCATCTCGCCGAAGCGTACGGGCGCGGCGATCACTCGCCGAGTACGTCGTTCATGCTGGCGCGTGCACTGCAGCCGTCGCGCGCGGAAGAAGCGCGCTTTGCATCCAGCACCGGGCACATGTGGTCGGCGCTGTTCTCCCCCGATGGCCGGCAGATCGTCACGACCGACGAGGTCTCCGCGCGGCTCTGGGACGCGAGGACCAGACGCCTGATGTTCACGCTTCGACACGGCGATATCGTGTACGACGCGCACTTCACTTCCGACGGAGGTCGGCTGATCACCGCTTGCGGCGATGGCGCCGTCCGGATATGGGACACCATGACCGGCGCGATCGTGCACACGCTGAAGCAGCAGCGAGCCGACGGCACGCCGCCGCGCTACTTCGTTGCCGCCATCTCTCCGGACAACCGGCTGGTTGCCGCGATCGACTCCGCGGGCGCGGTCGCGAACGTCTGGGACGCGGCGTCGGGCGCGCCCGTCGCCGAGTTGCGCAACGACGCGTCGGCTTTTCCGTCGATCGCGTTCAGCAACGATTCTCGCTGGCTCGCGACGAGCGGTGGTGACGACGTTCGCGTGTTCGACACGCGCACCTGGTCACAAGCAGTCACGATCGCCGAGTCTCGCATTCGCGCGCTGGCCTTCGATCCGAGCGGCCCGCGGCTCGCCACTGGAAGCGACACGGGCGACGCGTCGATCTGGGAGATCCCGAGCGGCGCACGGGGGCGGCACCTTCGAGAGGTCGGTGAGTCGATCGGCGCGATCGCATACGCGCCTGACGGTCAGCTCGTCGTCGCCGGCTCTCACGACGGCGCCGAGCAGGTCTGGAACTCGAAGACAGGCGCACTGGCGAGCCAGCTCAATGTGCTTCACCAGGAGATCATGTCGGTCGAGTTCGATCCGGCCTCCCGGCTGGTGGTCGCCGCCGGTGATGGCAAGACCGTCGCCGTCGCAGACGCTGCCCTGGGGATGCCGATCGCTGTGCTGGAGGGCCAAGGCCAGGGCATCAGGAGCGCGCACTTCGATCCTACCTCACAACATGTCATCGGTGCGTCGCGGGACGATGTCGCGCTGGTCTGGGATGCGACGTCGCCCTATCGTCGCTGGAGCTCGTCCGCGATCGCCGACGGCTGCGGTCTCGCCGCGAGCCTGGAGCCAGACCGCCGGTTCATTGCGATTGGCTGCGGCGATCACGCCACCCGCGTCTGGGACACCGCGAACAACCAGCTGCTCGCCGAGCTGCCCAGCGTGACATCCGTCGACGCCGACTTCGCGTCGGCGTTTCCCGCGGTGTCCGCCGATGGGGATCGCGCTGCGATCGCGCGCGGCCACACAGTGGAGATCTACGAACTTCCCGCCGGTCGGCGGTTGCGTACCGTGGAGCACCGCGCGCCAGTGACCGCGGTTGCGTTCGCGCTCTCCGGGCATGATCTGGTCAGCGGCGCCACCGATGGAGCGCTGCTGGTCACGCGTGACGGTCGCGAGCCGGCCGTCTTGCCACCGTCACCCGGCGGGATCGACGCCGCAGGCTTCCTGACGGACGGCCGACTCGTCGCGGTCGATGCGCGCCAGCACCTCCGGGTCATCGACCCGGACCACGTCGCAGTGCTCGCGGACCTGACGATGCCGAGCCGGGTACGGATGTTGCGCCCATCGCCGGATGGCCACCGTCTGGTCACGGTCGCGAACTACACCGGCAAGCCCGCGCCGCCGATCCTGTGGGATCTCGACGGCTACCGGCTCGTCGCGCAGCTCGAGGGTCACGTCGGGCGCGTGTTCTCGGCGCGCTACGTCGCGGCGGGAATTGTCACGACGGGGAACGATGGCATCGCTCGACTCTGGGACAGCGAGACCGCCCGCCTGCTTCAGACCTATCACAGCGGGAGCCGCTTCCTGGCGGACGCCGTCGTCGACCCCGAAGGTTCGCTGCTCGTGGCGGGCGGCAGCGACGGCGAGCTCTGGTTCTGGGACCTCGCCACGGGACGCGTCCTCTGGAAGTTCCAGGCGCACAAGTCGCACGTGGTCGGGATTCACTTCGAGGGCGACGAGATCGTGACACGCGGCTTCGCGGGGGACATCGCCCGGTGGAGGCTGCCTCCGCCGGCCCAGGTCATCGAGCAGCAGAAGTAAGATCGCCGAACGCAAGGTTGCGTTACCCTGAGAAGATGAAGAAATCCAGCCCCGCCAAGCTGAAGGTTCGCCGCGAAACCCTTCGCGCCCTCGCAGACATCGAGCTGGCACGTGCTCTTGGAGGAGATGGCGTGGTGCCCGATACGGGCAAAGAGCAATGTCACGCAGCCGCCGTCGTCGTCCCGCCGCAGCCGACGAAGTAGGATGCTGCGGCCCTCGCGGGGCCACGTTCGAGCCGAGATAAAAGCGTACGGCACCTCACGCTGTGCCGCACTTTGCTGCATCAAGAGGTCTATCCCGGATGCGAGACATCGTCGCGTCTCTGCGCACAATGCTGCGCGAGGTAGGACGCGATGGTTGTCCACTCGCAAACGCCGCCACAGGTGGAACTGCCCCCGTGGGTGCGATCCGGAAGAGCCGGTTCAAGGCAGGTTGCCGTCATCGGTGCGAGAGCGCACGACCACCGATCCCGATGGCCTGAACGTCCACGTCTGGCTCGGCCACGAGCCGGTGACCCAGCTGCGTGAGTCCGCGACCGACCTGGTTCATGCCCTGCCTGAGGGCGACGGCGCCGAGTCGATGATCGGCAGCGAGCCCTCGTCGCCGCTGCGCATCGTCGATCCCAGCGGTCGTGTATCGCGCAAGCATGCGCGTCTCGTACGCGAAGGCTTGTGGTGGAGGATCGAGGATCTTCAGACGGCACGATGTCAAGCGACACAAGCGCGCGCCGATCCCGGTCGGTTCTCCCGAGCGTCAAGGTCGTACGAGACTGCTAAGGTGCGCGACATGGGCGGGCCTCCGAAAAAGAAGCGGCATCACTACGTGCCGCAGTTCGTGCTCAGGAACTTTTCGCCCGATGGTGGTGGCGCGGTCCCGACGCTCGTGCTCGAGAGCGGTGAGTTTCACGAAAGGTCGAGCGTGCGCGGGCAGTGCGCACGCGACTACTTCTACGGACGTGACACGGAGGACGCGTTCGCGCAATCTGAGGCGAAGGTCTCGGCGGTTCTTCGTCGGGCCGCAGCCGCGGACCTCGTCGGGTTCGACGCTCTGTATCGTCTACGCGAGTTCCCAGATACAGCCGAGTACGCGGTGCTTCAGGAGCATCCACTCCATGTCCTTCGCCAGTTCATCTACTACCAGGCCCATCGGACAGCGGCGTCCGCAGATGAGATGGAGGAGAACATCGACCGCAGCGCCAAGCGCTGGCTGCAGAAGGACCCGCGGTTCAGGGAGACGGCCCCCGAGGCGTTCGAACACCTCGACGACGTCATCATCAAGCTGGACGACACCATGGGCCACATCCTCTACTCCGCGGCCCCGTTCTCGTTCGGGATGCTTGACATGACTGTGAAGCTCCTCGTCGTTGACGAACCGAGCTTCATTCTGTCGGATCACCCCGTCGTCCGCCGGAACCAGTTCGCGGAAGTGACTCCCGGTGGTCCTGGTGCGCTTGGCACGCTCGCTCGTGGGCTCCAGATGTTCATGCCCGTGTCCCCAACAGTGACTCTCGCCATCTAGGATGGCGACGTCTACGAGTGCGGATCTGACGATAACGTCATCGTGAAGGTGAGCGCACGCAACGCCTGGGTTCTAAACGAGATGCAACTGCGCAACGCAGCCGAGTGCCTGTACCTTCACCCTTCGGTGCCCCGCGACTGTGCCGAGCTTCGACGGACATGGCTCAGCCGTCCGGATACGACCCCACGAACGGTTGAGGGCCCAATCAAAAACCGTGGCGATGGAACCTTCAGCCAGTTCGAATAGGGTGCAGATCGGCCCATGTCACGCTGCCTTGAGCAGACTGGGTAGCTCTGCAGGCTGTGAAGATTGCAAGCGAAGTCGCGTGCCGTCGCGTTGCGCTTCGGCTTGCATGCGATCGTGAACGAACG
>JBGQCL010000246.1:0-17204 GCA_041495365.1 Kofleriaceae bacterium
GTAGGTGTCGTAGTCGGCGGTCCGGATCGCGTTGCGCAGCAGCTTGACGATCGGATACCCGGCGCTGTGGGTCGAGTAGCCCTTGAGCCCGTCGATCCAGCGCTCGCGGGTGTGCGCGAGGTCGCGGGCGCGCACGGCGGCCCTGCGCTCGGCCACGATCGGGCCGAGCTGATCGAGCGCGGCGCGGATCCGGTCGATCTCGCGGGTCGCGCCGGCGGCGGGCGGGATCCGGTCGAGCACGCGATCCCAGGCCAGGCCGCTGCGCGCGAGCGCGGCGAGGCAGGGCGTCCAGACCTGATCGTGCCAGGCCAGCGCCGCGGCGATCCGCCCGGCGAGCTCGGCGGCCTTGCGCTCGGGCCGCTTGCCGAGCGCGGCGCTCGCCGGCGCGTCCAGGCCGTCCATCTGGTGGTCCCAGCGCCGGCCGAGGCTCTCGCGCAGCGCGTCGACCTCGAGGGCGGCGAGCAGCGCGCGGAACTGCGGGGCGGTGCGCGGCTCGCCACCCTCGACCTTGCAGGTCCGGATCAGCTCGCTCCACGCGGCGTTGAACAGCCGGGTCGTGCGGCCGAGCTTCTTGCCGGCCTCGAGGTGCGCGATGACCTCGCGGCACGCGGCGGTCAGCTCGTTGCGCGGCCGGCTCGACGCGATCGCCGGTGCGTGGGCGAGGATCAGCTCGTCGCGCAGCTGGATCTCGTGCGCGGCGCGGCGAGCCTCGTCGCACAGCGCCAGCCACGGCGCCTGCGCGGCGTCGCCGCGGCGTCCGGCCTCGAGGCACTCGCGGATCCAGGCGCTGTCCTCGGCCAGGCCGGCCAGGGCGCCGCGCACGGCGTGCTCGAGCTCGACCAGCGACTCGGTGGTCTGCCGGTCGTCGGCCCACAGCCGCGCGCTCGCGCCGGGAGCCGACTGCTCGATCCGGCGGAGCTCGTCGAGCAGCGCCGCGAGCTCGGCCGGCGGTGGCAGGTCCGCGACGGTCGGGCGCTCGGCGCCAAGCAGCTCCTCGTCGGCCGCGGTCACCTGGGCATTGAGGCGGTACAGCTCGACGAGCTCGGCGACGGTCAGCGGCAGGTCCGGGCTCACCGGGCCGGGGATCCAGTCGTGCACCCCGGCGGCGTCGCGGACCCGCCGCGCCGCGTCCGCCGGCGCGATGCGCTGGCCGAGGATCGCCAGCGCCGCGTGCTCGTCGTGGATCGCGCGCAGCAGCCGGGTCTGGATCGCGTCCTGCTCGTCGCGCAGCGCGCCGCGCGTCCGGGTCAGGCGCTCGATGTCCTTGTCCAGCTTGCCGCGCGTCGTCGCCGAGAAGTAGTTGAGGATGCCGGTGATCGACTCCTCGAGCTGGCGCGTGCTCTCCTCGTCGCTGTCGAGCAGGCTGACGCACAGCGACTGCAGCGGCTGGGCGACCTTGTCGCGCACGATGCGCAGCGCCTTGGAGGCGTGGCTCGTGACCAGCATCGTCTTGCCCTGGGCGAGCAGGTGGCCGATCAGGTTGGCGATCGTGTGGCTCTTGCCGGTGCCCGGCGGGCCCTGGACCAGCACCGCGCCGGTCTCGTCCAGCCGGTGGATCACGCGTCGCTGCTCGCGGTTGGCGTCGCGGGTGAGCAGGATGTCGTGCGCCATCGACTCGGTCGTGCGGCGCGCCGTGCCGCGGCCGGTCTCGATCCCGACGATGCGCAGCAGCGCCTCGGGGAGCTCCTCGCGGTGCGGCAGGACCTCGATGTAGCGATCGATCGCGTCCGCGAAGCCCTGGTTGCGATTGCCGAGGTAGAACGCCGGCTGGCGATAGACGTAGGGGCCGGCGGGCCGGCCGACCTCGGCCTGCGACTCGAAGTACATGCCGTCCTGCCACAGCGCCTGGACCAGCCCCTGGAGGAACTCGCCGGTCGGCTTGCCGCCGAGCGGGTGGATCTCGTCGGCCGCGACCCGGTCCTTGAGCGCCAGCAGGCGCCTGGGATCGACGTCGAGGTAGCGCAGCAGCGGCGCGTACAGGTCCGGCGGATCGCCGGTCTCGCGCAGCGTGAACCGCGGCTTGTGGGCATCGAACTCGAGCTGGACGCGCTGGAGCAGCAGCGGGTGGCGCACCAGCTCGCCGGCGCGCGGCGCGACCAGGATGCCGTCGCCGACGAACAGCTGCAGCTTCTCCGACTCGCGCTCGAACTTGCCCCACAGCGTGAACAGCTCGGAGAACAGCCGCGCGGCCGCCACCACCTGGCTCTGGCTCGCCTCCCAGCGCCGCCGCTCGTCGAGCCAGTCCTCGAACGCGAGCACGCGGTCCTCCTTGTCCTCGAAGCTCTCCTCGCGAGCGGCCGTGTGCAGCGGCCGGGCCGGCACCACCGCGGGCGTGACGCCCGGCTGCTCCCAGCCCGGCTCGAGCCAGTTCTCGAACAGCACCGACGGTGCCGGACATTCGGTCTCGGCCGGCCGCTCGACGCCGAGCAGGAACCCGGTGCCCGACGCCTCGCCGCGCGCGTCGTCCGCGGCATCGACCGCGCCGAACCCGCGCTGGATCGTCGTGTGGCGCGGCAGCGCGTCCAGCCGCAGGATCCAGTCGTAGCGGTCGAGGTCGAGCGCGGGCGGCGTGCGGATCCGCTGCAGCTCTGCGAGGTAGCGGAACACCCGCTCGATCCGCGCCCGGGCGACGCCGGCGTCGTAGGAAGCAGCGGCCATGCCTGATACACGACAACACGCCGTCGCACGGCGCAACCATGGAAGCCGCGTCATTGCGCCCGGCGCGGCATCTGCCACGCGAATCCCCGGCGGTCCGGGGTAGGCGCTACCGCATCACGCGGGCTCCGGATCGCCGTCGCCGCCCTCGTGGCGGTGGAGCCGGGCGCGGTGCTCCGCGGTGGCCGGCTCGTCGCCGGCGGCGGCGGCGAGGTCGGCCCAGGTGAGAGGGAACGCGTGGTCGTTCGCCTCCTCGGCGAGCGCCGCGTGGACGTCCGCCAGGGCGGTGGCGGACGGGATCGAGAGCAGCACGTAGATCGCCGGCAGCTCGGCCGAGCCTGCGAACAGCCTGTACTGCTCGCCGCTCTGGATGCGGCCGCGGCAGCCCAGGCCGGCGAGGCGCGCCCCGAGCTTCTGCCAGGCCGCCTCACCGGGGTGCGGGCCGTCGACGACGAACGTGCGATATCCGCCCGGCCGGAGCACCGCCACGGCGGCGAACGTCAGCGGTCGCTCGTCGGCGGAGTCATCGCCCGCGGGCGGGTCATCGTCGTCGTCGTAGCGGTCGTCGCCGTCGTCGTCGCCGTCGTCGCCGTCGTCGTCGCGCGGCATGTCGAGCGGCGCCGCGTCGAACACCACGACGTCGTCGTAGTGCTGCGGCGCGGGCTCGGGCACGGGCTCGACGATGCGGGCGGTGACCGGGCCGTTGCGCACCGCCCAGCGGTCGTGGCTGCCAGCGCGGCTGTCCTGGAACCGGATGCGGCACAGCGGACCGGGCAGATCGCGAGCCGGTACTACATCGGCAGGATGACCCCGGCTTGGAGCCATCAACTCACGTCGGACCAACGTCGGTTCCTCGCGAGTTTCGAGGCGAACGATAAGCGCAACAGCGTCCATTACGTTAGCGCGTCGATCAAGCAAGCGCGCCGCGGCAACGCGCGGGCGTCCGCGGCGCGGATCCGGGCTACAGCGCCAGGTCGTCGCGGTGGCGGAGCGCCTCCTCTTCGAGGTCGAGCTCGCGCTCGAGCCGCCGGCGTGACTCGTCGCTCAGCTGGCCGTCGCGCAGCAGCTGGTGCAGCACGCGGCGCTGCTCGCCGATCAGCGCGGCCCTGAGCTCGGCGGCCGAGCAGGCCGGCGCGGGGCGGCCTCCGGGTACGTCCGGGACGTGGCGGCGCTGATCGGCGAGGTGATCCTGCACCTCGCGGATGGCGTCGTCGGGCACCGCGCGCTCGGCTGCGATCTGCTCGAGCGCCCGGGCCGCGTGGTCGATCACGTGGTGGCGCGCCGCGCGCTGCTGCTCGAGCTCGAGCCGGGTCTCCTGCTCGCCGCCGCGCGCCAGGTCGAGCCAGCGGATCAGGCGCGGCAGGGACAGGCCCTGGCCGACCAGGGTGATCACGATGACGCTGAACGCGACGAACAGGAACATGTCGCGATGCGGAAACGGCTTGCCGTCGCGCGTGGCGATCGGGACCGCGAGCGCGGCGGCGAGCGAGACCACGCCGCGGATGCCGGTGAACCCGACCATGAACGCGGTCTGCCACGGCGGCGCCGGATCGCGCGCCGCGAGCTGCTTGCTGATCCAGCGCGGGACGTAGACGGCCGGAAACGTCCACAGGAGGCGAGCGGCGATCGCGATCACCGCGGTCAGCGCGGTGACGAGCAGCAGCCCGTGCAGCTCGCCGAGGTGGATGCGCTCGACCAGCATGCGCAGCTGGAGGCCGGTGTAGAGGAACACCAGGCCGTCGATCAGGTAGATGACCAGGTCCCAGAAGAAGATGCCTTGCAGCCGTGTTGCCGCGGAGATCTGCAGCGGCCCTCGCCAGCTGACGTAGAGGCCCGCGGCCGCGGTCGCCAGCACGCCGGAGCCACCGAGGTGGGCGGGCAGCCAGAACGCGGCGTACGGGGTCATCAGCGACAGCACGATCTCGACGCGCGGGTTGTGGGCCCAGCGCCGGAGCCGCAGGCTGAGCCAGCCGATCGCGACGCCGTGGACGATCTCGCCGGCGAGGATCACCCAGAACAGTCCGACCGCGCGGACCAGCGAGAACGCGCCGGTGGTGACCGCCGCTACCGCGAAGCGATAGATCACCAGGGCGGTCGCGTCGTTGACCAGCCCCTCGCCCTCGAGCACCACGAGGATCCGCCGCGGGACGCCGAGGCCTCGCGCGATCGCGATCGGTGCGACGGCGTCGGGTGGTGCGACGATCGCGCCGAGCAGGAAGCCGAGCCCCCAGTCGAGCCCGAGCGCGCAGTGCAGCGCGGTGGCGAGCGCGCAGGTCGTGAACACGACGCCGCCGATCGCGTACAGCCCGATCGGCCGCAGGTTGAACCGGAACTCGCGCCAGCTCATCGCCACGCCGGCCGCGTAGATCACCGGCGGGAGCACGAACAGCAGCACGAACTCGGGCGACAGCTCGAACCTGGGTAAGCCGGGCACCAGCGCCATCGCGATCCCGGCGATGACCATCAAGATCGGCGGCGTGACGCG
This sequence comes from Kofleriaceae bacterium, assembly GCA_041495365.1. GTDB lineage: Bacteria > Myxococcota_A > Polyangia > Haliangiales > Haliangiaceae > JABFXX01. The sequence goes on from JBGQCL010000246.1 coordinate 5,141, forward strand.
CCACCGCTGGGCGTCGAGTGCGACCACCACGAGCACGGCGACGAGCAGCAGCAGCGTCTGGAGACTCGCGATCGTCGTGGTCACCCGCCCAGTCTGGCCCGGGACGCGGAGGTCGCCGATCGCGGCGCATCCGGCCATGCACCGGATGCCGGAGTCGAGCGATGGCGCCGCGTGCGCGAGGCGGCGTGCGTCGCGGACACGGTGCAGCAGCGCGCCCGTCCCGCTGCGAGCGAGCGCGAGCGAGATCGACACAGCGAGGAACACGGACACTGCCTGGATTCCCGACGGCGCTCGACCTGCGCGCTCGCGCCGGGTTCGTTTCGCCGTGCCGCCCCGGGGGAGCGTGTCGTATCCAGATGTCATGAGCTTGCGAAGATCGTCTCTGGTCTTTGCGGCGGCCCTGGCGGTCATCGGCACCGGGGTCGCGATCGCGTTGATCCTCCTCGCGACGAACCTGCACCGCGCCGCGCAGGAGGTCGGCGTCGAGGTCGAGAGCTTGCGGGTCGGCGAGGAGCTGGAGCTCGGGCTGATCTCGCTGCGCGAGGAGACCGACCCGGGCGCGCAGGCGGCGACCGAGGCGCGGGTCCGGCACCAGCTGACGGAGGCGGCCCGCTACATGGGGAGCCAGCAGGAGCAGGAGATCTTCGCTCACCTCGAGGGCGAGGTCGACCAGTACCTCGCCGCGCTCGATCGTGCGGCGGACGGCGGAGCCGCGCCGGCCCAGGTGCGGGACCGCACGCGCGCGGCGTTCGAGCCGGCGTTCGCGTCGGCGCGGCACTGGATGCAGCTCAACGTGGAGCAGGGCCGCGCCGCGGAGCGCACCGCGGCGCGCTGGGCCGAGATCGCGGGCGTCGTCGGCGCGACCGCGATCCTGCTGCTCGTGGTGGGGCTCGGCGGGGTCGCGTGGTGGCTGCAGCGCCGGACGTTCCGGCCCGCGCTCCAGCTCGCGGGCGCGATCGAGCGCTACACGCGCGGCGACCGGACGGCGCGCGCGAGCGAGCAGGACCCCGAGGAGTTCCGCACGATCGCGCGCTGCTTCAACGACATGGCGCAGACCCTCGATCGCCAGCGCGCGGATCAGCTCGCGTTCCTGGCCGGCGTCGCCCATGACATCCGCAATCCGCTGGGCGCGCTGAAGATGGCGACCGACATGCTCCCGCCCGACCAGCCGCTGCCGCCCGAGCCGCGCATGCGGCAGCTGGTCGTGCGGATCGGCCGGCAGATCGACCGCCTCGAGCGGATGGTCCACGACTTCCTCGACGCGTCTCGCATCGAGTCCGGGCACCTCGAGCTCCGGACCGAGGACTGCGACGTGCGGGAGCTCGTGCGCACCACGCTCGACCTGTTCGAGCCGGCGGCGGCGAGCCACCGGCTGGTCGTGAGCGCGCCCGACCAGCCGGTCCGCGTGCAGTGCGATCCGATGCGCATCGAGCAGGTCCTCGCGAACCTGGTGAACAACGCGATCAAGTACTCGCCTCCCGGCGGCGCGGTCCGGGTCGCGATCGCATGGCGGCCGGAGGGTGTCGTGATCACCGTGGCCGATGAGGGAGTGGGGATGTCCGCGGAGGAGATCGACCGCGTGTTCGACCCGTTCCGGCGCGGCACCGGGGCCGGGCACGGCGTCCCGGGGGCCGGGCTCGGCCTGTTCGTGGCGCGCCGGATCGTGGAGGCGCACGGCGGCGAGATCGCGGTCGCCAGCACGCAGGGGACCGGCTCGACGTTCACGGTTCGTCTCCCGGACCCACCGCCTCCCGGACGGCCGGTGGGCGAGACGAGCGGTTCTCCCGGCGCCGCGGAGCGGGCGTGATGGCCGATCTGCTGATCGTCGATGACGACCCGGACCTGTCCGAACTGCTCGGCGAGGCGCTCGCGTATCACGGGCACCAGGTCCGGTTCGCGCGCGACGGCATGGACGGGCTGCGCGAGCTCTCGATCCGGCGGCCGGATGCCGTGCTGCTCGATGTGGAGATGCCGCTGCTCGACGGCCCTGGGGTGGCCTGGCAGATGTTCGTCCGCAACTGCGGCCTCGAGACCATCCCGATCATCCTGCTGTCGGGGGTGATCGATCTCGAGCGGATCGCGGCGCGCGTCGGAACGCCTTACTTCCTGGGCAAGCCGTATGCGCTGGGCGCGGTCCGGGCGCTGTGCGACCGCGCCTTGACCGAGCGGGCGGCGCCCGCGCCGGCGGCCGACCGTCCGGTCTGAGCCGGGCGTCGCGGTCTGAGGGCCGCGAACACCACGAGAGCGGTCTCACGGTTGCGGCCAGCGCGGCACGACCGAGGTCGCGGCGACGCGGTGAGTCGTCCGGACTGCGGCACACCGCAATGGCGTGATTGGCTGTCGCAGAACGCTGCGCCTATATCCGGATTGGGTACGTGCAGAGTGACAGTGCCGTCAAGACGCTTGACAAGGGCTGCAATAGTCGATTAACCAGATTTCTTAGTCTCTCTGCACAAACACGTTCCCAGGAGGTCTTCTGTCATGAAGCACGCACCTTCCCAGTGGCTCCAGTACCTTGCCGCCCTGTCGCTGTCCGTCTCGAGCGCGGCGTACTCGTTGCCCGCGGCCGCGGCCACGACCGGGACGCCGCAGGTCACGCAGCAGGCCGTCACCCGGGTCAACGACATGGCGCAGTCCCAGGTGACCTCGTCGAGCGCGCTGCCGTCCGACTGGTTGCAGATCATCTGGATCGAGGTCTGGGGCCGGATCATCATCATCGTCCAGGACGCCCAGGCCGAGACGCCCAAGAGCGACTTCGGCTCGTACAAGGCGCTGCTGGACAGCGTCAAGAAAGACGCCTGATCGCCGGTCCATGGCCGACCCGAGGCCTTGAGCCGCCGGCGTTCCGTTCCATCCCGGCGCAAGCCAGAACCTCCGAGTCTTCGCGACGATCCCGATGCCCAACCGAATCACTCAGTTCGTCGTGAAAACCTCGAAGTTCTGCAATCTTCGCTGCAAGTATTGCTACGAGATGGAGGAACTCGGGTCGAAGGTGGCGATGACCCGCGAGCAGCTCCAGCGGATGTATCGCCACATCGAGTCCTACTACAGCGCGCGGGATGCGGCCGATGAGCAGCAGACCGAGGTGCGCTTCATCTGGCACGGCGGTGAGCCGCTGCTCAACGAGCCGCAGCACTACTGGGACACGTTCGCCGATCAGAAGGAGATCTTTGGCGACCGCTTCAAGGTGACCAACCTGGTGCAGACCAACCTCACGGTGCTCGATGACGCACGGGTCCGCCTGCTGCGCGAGGGCTTCAACAGCGTGGGGGTATCGCTGGATCTGTTCGGCGGCCTGCGGGTGAACATCGCCGGCCGCGAGGCCGAGTCGGGAACGCTGCGCAACATGGACGTGTTGCGCAAGGAGGGCATCCCGTTCGGCTGCATCACGGTGCTGTCCCGGAGGAACATCGGCGAGATCACCCGGATCGTCCGGTTCTACGAGCAGGCCGGCCTCAGCTTCCGGCTGTTGCCGCTGTTCGACGCGGCGTTTCCCGGGCAGCTCGACGACTTCAACGTGACGACGATGGAGATCCTGGAGGCGTTCAAGACGGTGTTCGATCTGTGGCTGCAGAGCGAGCGCGGCTTCTACGTGATTCCGGTCTCACAACACATCGAGTCCGTCGTGCATCACCTGGCTGGCGGGCGACCCCGCTACTACAACAAGGCCCTGTGGAACTCGGCGGTGCTGATCAACACCAACGGGGACTGCTACAGCAGCGGTGATCCGTACGGCAAGCCCGACTGGACGCTCGGTAACCTGTTCAGCGCACCGCTCGGCGACCTCCTGTCGGGGCCAGGCTGGCAGAAGTCGCTGACGAACGCGGAGCGGCGGCTCGCGTACAACTGCGTGCGGTGCAAGTTCTTCGGCTCGTGCTCCGGGCATTGCCTGGTCGAGGACGAGAACAATTGCCGGGAGATATCTCCCGAGGGGATCCGGGTGTGCGTGGTCGAGCGCTTGTTGCTCGACTACATCGAGACCCGGCTCCGCCAGATCGGGCTGCCCGACATGAAGGCACTGGAGGGCAAGACCGCGCCCCAGCCGAGCGCTGCCGAGTCGAGCGCGCTCAGTGTACCCTGACAATGCCGGATAGAACCCGGCGCTACAACACCAGAAACACAACGTGAGGGCTCACAAGATGGGATTCGGACACGCCGGTGCAGCGTTCGTGGGGGCGCTGGTGACGGTGCTCGTGTATCAATTCCTGGTGCTGCCGCGGGTCCAGGCCCGGCCGGCGCGGACCGAGGACGCGGTCGCGGTCGCGAAGCCACCGCCGCCTGCCGCGCGGGCAGCCGAACCAGCGCCGGCGGCGGACGTGGCGGGGCGGATCGCCGCCAAGGAGCAGGAGATCGCCCGGCTGCAGCAGGAGCTCAGCGCCCTGCGCGCGGACAACGCGGCATCGCAGGAGCACATCGCGGCGATCGAGGGCAAGCCGAAGTCGTGGCCGTCCAACCTGCCGGCCGGTTACCGGCCCGAGGCGCTGGAGAGCCGGCTCAACGCGATGCTGGAGAAGTCCGGCCTCGGCACGCTGACCGACCTCGATTGCGACGAGTTTCCTTGCATCGCGATGATCGAGACCAAGCAGGGCGGCGACGACTGGAACAAGAAGCTGCAGGGCGCGCTGAGCGAGCTGGCGCGCGCCCCGGACCTCGGCGGCCGGGTCTCGATGTCGATGTCCGGCAGCCGGCGCGAGGATGGCGACAAGACGACGCAGGCGAACGCCGTGGCGTTCGCGCCGGCCGACATGTTCGATGCCGATCTCCAGAAGCGCACGACCAGCCGCGCGCAGAGCAGCCTCGACAAGGGCAGCCGCAAGTAGCCGGGCCGGCCGCGCCCCCATGCCGCGCGGGCGCCAGGAGGGGCACCAGAGGTCAGGGGAAGCTGACGATGTTGGTCACCTGGTTGCCGGCGTTCACCGGGGCGCCGACATCATCGATGACGTGGTCGATCCCACCGTGGGCGTTGAGGAACACGCTGAGCAGGTCATGCAGCTTCACGCCCGGCGTCCGCGGCGCCTCGAAGGCGCGCTCGGCATGGATCTCCGGGCCGGCGATGAAGTTGGAGTAGCTACCCAGGCCCCACGCCTCGTGGGTCCGCACCGCGTCGCTGATCTTGTATGCGGCGAAGCCGTTGACGCCATCGTGCATCCACGCCGCCTGGCTCGGTGGGTCGTAGGGCAGCTCGTTCTGGAACATGATCGTCCGGCCGGCCTCGCCGTTCCACACGACGTTGAACTTCTGGTAGTGCTCGACGAACAGGCCGTAGGCCGTGACGCCGTCGCCGTTGATCACCACGCCGGTGTCGGCCTGGTTGACGGTCCAGCCGACGCCGTTGCCGTGGTCGGCGCGCCACGCCCAGATGTTGTCGAGCAGGACGTCGTCGCTGTTCACCACCAGGCTGCGCCTCGCCTGGCCGGGCGTGGCACCGCCGATCCGGAAGAACACGTCGTGCAGCGCGGTCGGATCGTCCGCCGCGTCCCGGTGATGACCGCGATGGTCGCCGTCGCGATCGCCGTCGCGATCGCGGTCGCGGTCGCGGTCGCGGTCGTCACCGTCGTCGCGGTCGCCGCCGCGCGCGTCGCCGATCTGGAGCAGCACCGGCGAGGACTCGGGGCCGGCGTCGATCAGCAGCCCGGCGAGCGTCACGCCCGGGACGTCCGCGACGGTCAGGACCGGGATCCCGCGGTCCGGCACCAGGGTGGCAAAGCCCAGGCCCAGCACGAGCGTGTCGCGATGCTCGACCCGGAGGGTGCGGTCCAGGTGATAGATGCCGGGCGTGAAGAGGAGGTGTCGGCCTTCGGCGAGCGCCCGGTCGATCGCGTGGGCGCCATCGGTCGGGCGGGCGAGGAAGAACGCGCGCAGCGGGATCGAGACGCCGGCGGCGGCGCCGCTGGCCCAGGTGGTCCCGACGGCGTCGCGCCGCAGCGCGGGAACGAACACCTGGTACTGGCCGGCGGCGTCGAGGTAGAGGAACGGGCGCTCGCGGGTGACCGGGCTGGTCGCCAGCGTGGTGTACGGCGGCGGATCGAACGGGGTCGCGCCGAACGACTGCGGCGGCGCGCCGATCACGCCGGAGAACACCTGGTTCCACACGCCGTTGGACCAGCCGCCGATGCTGCTGTCGCGGACGAGGAACTGCTGCTGCGAACCGTTGATGACGAAGCCGGTCCGGGAATCGGCGATGAACCCGCCGCTCGAGAACTGCGGGCCGGCCGTGCAGAAGTCCAGGAGCGACAGGAGACCGCCCGCGATGTCGACCCGCCGCATCGGCGCGGCCTGCGACACCGCCCAGAACTCGGCGGCGGCGCGACAGCCGGTGAGCCCGGCGACGTTGATCGTCAGGTTCGACAGCGATCGCCAGAAGTTGACGAGCGCATGGCAGTTGTCGGGGGCCAGGCAGCGGTTGTAGACGTCGACGTGACCGTTGATGACGACGTCGCCCGGCGACGCGCCCAGGCCGGCGACCTCGGTGTAGTAACCGACCTGGAAGGTCAGCGGTGCGGCGGCGGAGCCGTACACACCCGGCTTGAACAGCAGCGTGAAGCGCTGGCTGCCCATCTCGCTGTCGACCTGCTGGGCGGCGACCGCGTCGACCGCGGACTGGATCTGGGCGAGCGGCATGCCGGGATCGAACACCAGGACGTTCGGCCCGAGGTCGGGCGGGCGCGCGGCGAGCGGCTGCGCCGACGCCGGGGCGACGGTCGAGAGCGCGGTCAGCAGGATCGCGGACAGCGACAACGAGAGCGACAACGGGGGCGACAACGAGGTCGACATCGGGATCGAGCGGAACATGGCAATGCTCCTTTGCGCTAGGTCCGCACTATGCCCGAGTCGCCGCGCACTCCCGCCGCGATGTGGAGTTGTCGATTTTTCGCGTGTGCAGCCTTACGGCCCGGATCGCCGGCACCACCGCGTTGTGCGCAGCGCTCGCTCAGTTCGGGCAGAGGATCGGTCGGGGTGCGGGAAACACGTACGCGATGATGAGACACAGCTCTGCGTCCGGCAGGCCGCCCAGCGCCACCGGCCGGGAGGTTGGATTCCGATATTCACAGCCGTACTGGAGACTCCCGCTCTTCAACGGGTACCCCGTCCACCATGCCTGGGTCTCGGGATGATCCCAGCCGGTGCTGTCGAACAACCTGGCGCTGCCGTCCCACACGAAGGTGTGGACGCTGCGCTGATGGGTATAGCTCGACACACCGAACAGCTTGACGTTGTCCGGCACCGCGCAGCTCCCCGCGATCGTCAGCGTCCCGGGCGCGGTGGCGGTCCCGGGTGGGATGCGGAGCTCCTTGTGGAACGCGATCACGGAGGACATCGGCGTCACCTCGAGCCTCCGGTCGGCGGCCTCCATGTGGAGCTCGAGCTCGGCCGGCAGCTCGCGCTCCGTCGGATTCATGATCTGCATCTCGACGACCAGCAGTGCCCCGGGCTCGGCGAGCTGCGCCACCGGGTGTCCGGCGCCATCGTTCGACGGGAGCGCGAGCTCGGCGGTCGAGGCATGGGAGATGTAGGCGAGCGCCTCGGAGGGCCGCGGCGCGACGAGCCGGTCGCACGGCGCGCGCCGGACCTCGGGCGCCTGGGCCGTGGCCGACGGCCCGAGGAAGACCACGATGTCCCGGATCCCGCCCGACATGCGGGACCGCCAGCGCCGGATCGCCAGCGTGTCGGCGTTCGGCAGGTGGGTCGTGAAGCAGTAGGCATCGGCCGCGCCCGGCGGGATCGTGAACGCCGGCGCGACGATGTCCAGCCATCGCCCCGGGGCCGGGGCCGGGCGGTGCCGCCGGACCTCGTCACGGACGCGCTCGAGCTCGGCGTCGTCGTCCCGGTCGTTGTCCCGGTCCCTGTCGCGATCCTCGTCGCGGCCCTCGCGCGGGCGCGACGCGCAGCCGCGCCAGGCGAGCGCCAGGATGGCGGCCAGGGCGAGCGCGCCCGCGATCAGCTTGCGGGCGAGGGTGTCAAAGGCGCGGCGCAGCAGCACGGCGAGCCTAGCCGCCCGAGGGCCGGCCACGCAACCCCTGCCGGGCGCCGCGCCCTGCCGCCGGGATGGAGGCGCCCCGCGTCGAGGTCACCACGGCGCGCGCAGCAGCCGGCTCACGCCGAGCGAGCCGGTCACCGCGGTCGAGCGGGCCCCGCCGCCGAGGCCGTGCTCGGCGATGGCCGCGTCGAGCTGCACCGCCCAGCGCGGCGACAGCGCGAACCACGCGCCGAGGTGAGCGGCGGCGTTGCCGCCGGCGTCGCGCCACGGGGTCCAGCCGCCGACCGCACCGAGCTCGACCGCGCCGGTGTGCGACCAGAACGGCAGGCGCACCACGAGCGCGGCGTCGAGGTCGAGCGGGCTCCGCCGCGGCTCGACGCCGAGCCACGGCCCGACGAGCAGGTGAGGGCCGAGCGGGACCAGGCCAGCGACGCTGCCGGCCACCGTGCCGAGGGTGTCGCCGGATGTGTGCACGCCGCCGCCGCCGAGCGCGACCCGCAGCTGGGCGCGATCGATCGCCGCGTAGCCGGGCGGCGCGACCGCCGGCCCCGAGGTGCCCAGCGTGCGATCGAGGGTCGCCAGCAGCTCGGCGGCCGACATCCGGTCGTCCTTGGTCGAGGCGACCTGGCGGAACGCGATCCGGCCGCCGCGGTCGATGATCGTCACGCCCGGCAGCGCGACCTTGTCCGACGAGATGCCGACGTAGCGCCGCGCCACCGCGCCGTCCTCGTCGGACAGCAGCGGGAACGCGATGCCGTAGTCGGCGGCGAACCGCTGCGAGTCCGCGGGCGCGTCCATGCTGATCCCCAGCACGGTCACGCCGCGGGCGCGCAGCGCCTCGGCCGTCCGAGCCTGAGCCAGCTCACCGAGCTGGTGTCTGCACCACGGTCACCAGGTGCCGCGGTAGAACACGAGCGCGACCGGGCCGCCGGCGAGCGCGCCGGCGAGCGAGACCGGCGTGCCGTCCTGCGCGGGCAGGGTGAACGCCGGCGCGAGCTCGCGGTCGGCCACCGTGGCGGGCGCGGTGACATGGAGGGCGGTGATGCAGCCAGAGCCGGCGAGGGCGAGCAGGGCGGTTCGCACGGCGACATCGTCGCACGGCCGCGCTCGCTTGCCGAGGTTCGGTGCTACCGTACGGCAGCGGAAGCGAGGGCATGCATGTTTGTCACGACGACCGCACGGCTGACCCACGCCGGCGCGAAGCACATGATGGCCACGGCCCTGGCGCAGGCACAGGCGGCGGGCATCGCGGTGTCCGTCGCGATCTGTGACGCCGGGGGGGACCTCATCCTGCTCGATCGCATGGACGGCGGCCGGTTTCACACCGTGCATTCGGCCACGACCAAGGCGGTGTGCGCGGCGTCGAACCGGCGGCCGACCGGCGCGATGGGTGCGCAGGGACAGGCGCTGGATACGGTGCACGCGATCGGCCTGGCCCTGGCCGCGGGGCCGGAGCGCTGGACGGCGATGGAAGGCGGCCATCCGATCGTGGTCGATGGTGAATGCGTCGGTGGCATCGGCGTCAGCGGGGGCGACTGGCAGACCGACGCGCGCATCGCCGTCGCGGCGGTCGAGTCGATCGGTGCCGCGACGTGAGCGATGACCCGACGGGACGGGAACGTCCGCTGTTGCTTCACGACCCGGTCCGGGTGGCCTGCGTCGGGCTGGGCTGGTGGTCGGACGTGCTGGCCGCGGCGATCGTCCGGTCGGGGCGGCTGCGCGTGGTGGCGTGCCACTCGCGCTCCGCGGCCAAGCGCGACGCGTTCGCGGCCCGGTACCACTGCCGGGCGGCGGCCCGCTACGACGACGTGCTGCGCGATCCGGAGGTCGAGGCGATCATCAACACCACGCCCAACGCCGTGCACCTCGCGACCACCGCCGCGGCCGCGGCCGCCGGCAAGCACGTGTTCCTCGACAAGCCGATCGCCAACACGCTGGACGACGCACAGGTGATCACCCAGTGCTGTGAGGCGGCCGGCGTGATCCTGGCCGTGGGCTACCAGCGCCGCCGCGAGGGTCAGTTCCGCTGGATGCGCCGCCAGATCGATGCCGGCGCCCTGGGTCGGCCGGTCAACGCCGAGGCCAACATCAGCCGCGACCGCCTGGGCCAGATCGATCTGACCTCGTGGCGATACACCGCCGAGGGGATGCCGGGCGGGGTCATGTTGCAGATCGGGATTCACTACACCGACGTGCTCGCGTACCTGCTCGGACCGATCCGGGCGGTCAGCGCGCAGCTCGCCCAGCTGGTGTTGCCGGGTGACAATCCGGACGTCGCCAGCCTGATCCTCGAGCACGAGAGCGGTGCGCTGGCCACGCTCAATGCAAGCTATGCGTCGGCCGCCGAGCACTACGTCATGAACGTCTATGGCAAGGAAGCGACGGCGTACTACGATCTGCAACAGGGTCTGCGCTGGCACAGCCGCGGCCAGCCGCGCGCCGAGCCGGTCAGCCACGAGCGCGTGGATGCGGTGGTCGACGAGCTCGACGAGTTCGCCGACGCAGTGCGTGGTCGCGGCGCTCCCGAGGTCGGGGGGGAGCAGGCGACGGCGTCACTGGCCGTCATCCGCGCAGGGCTGATCTCGGCCCGCGAGCAGCGGCGTGTCGAGATCGCCGAGATCTGGAGCCCACCCGCCGAACGCGGGTGATCTCCACCACCGAGGCCCGAGGCATGAGACAGTCGCGCGCGATGCGCGAGGAGGCTGGTGAGACGGCTCCCCACCACCCGGGCGACCTGGTCCTGGACCGGTTCTCGGTGATGCTCGGCGAGACCCTGGTCCTCGACCGCGTGTCCCTGACGGTGTCCCAGCGCGAGTTCGTCTGCGTGATCGGAACCTCGGGCGGCGGCAAGACGACGCTGCTGCGGACGATCGGCTGACGGTGTCGATGGTGAATGGTGCTGGCGTCGGCCGGGCTGACGCCGGGTGATGCGTCGTGCGTCCCGATCACGGCCAACGGCTACACCAGCGCGCTGGTCCAGGGCACGATCCAGTCCGCGATCCTGCAGGACGAGCAGGCGATCGACGTGCTGGGGCGCGACGACAAGCTGCACGTGCTGGTCGACCTCGGCCAGGTCCGGCCGGACGAGGCCTCGCTGGTCGACCGCGGGCCGATCACCGCGGTGATCGCCGCGCTCGGCGCCTGGACCGGCGATCCGCGGTGGCACTGACGCGCCCTACCCGGCAAGATCGCACCCGACCGCGTACCGGCGTCATCGAACCAGAGGACCCATGGAATACGTCATCCCAGCTCCCCCGATCCCGAGCCTTCCGGTCGAAGGCAGCCACGCCCGGTTTCCCGTGCACCGCATCTACTGCGTCGGCCGCAACTACGCGGACCACGCGCGCGAGATGGGCGGCGACCCCGACCGCGAGCCGCCGTTCTTCTTCTGCAAGCCCGCGGATGCGATCGTCAGCGACGGCCACGACTTCCCTTACCCGGGCCAGACCGACGACGTTCACCACGAGATGGAGCTCGTCGTCGCGATCGGCAAGGGCGGCGCGGACATCGCGGTGGACCGCGCGCTCGACCACGTGTACGGCTACGCCGCCGGGCTCGACATGACGCGCCGCGATCTGCAGGCCGCCGCGAAGAAGCTGGGCCGGCCGTGGGACACCGGCAAGGGCTTCGATCACGCCGCGCCGTGCGGGCGGATCATGCCGGCGGCGCGGATCGGCCACCCGGCGAGCGGGGCGATCTGGCTCAAGGTCAACGGCGAGATCCGGCAGCGCGGCGATCTGGCGCAGCTGATCTGGAAGATCCCCGAGGTGATCGCCTACCTGTCGACGCTGTTCACGCTCGCCCCGGGCGATCTGATCTACACCGGCACGCCGGCCGGCGTGGGGCCGGTGCGGCGCGGTGACGCGCTGGAGGGCGGCATCGACGGCGTGGGGACCCTGGAGCTCAAGGTCGTCTAGCCACCCCGGAGGACGTCATGCCGCTCAGCCATCTCGAGCACTTCCTGGCCGGCATCCAAGCGGGCGAGCCGTAGCAGATCCTTGACCAGACGCTCCATGCGCAGGGCATGGCGCATGATGATGTCGAGGAATCGCTGCGTCTCTTCTGGGTCGGCGTCACCCTCCGACA
>JBGQCL010000247.1:0-17153 GCA_041495365.1 Kofleriaceae bacterium
GGCCTGAAGCGGGACCCGCGCCGCGGCGTGTGGCGGTCGTCGGTCACGATGACGCCGGCGATCGGCGGTTGCGGCGGTCGCGCAGGCGCGGCGAACCTCGTGGGAGCCCGGCCCGGGGCAGCGGCGGGGCCCGGCCGGTGCGGCGCCGAGTCCAGGATCGGGTTCGGGGCCGAGGGCGCGGCGAGCCGCGCCGGCGGCTCGAACGGTCCGGACGGCGCAGTGGTCTGCGGCCAGGGCGCAACGCGCTGGGTCGGCGTGATCGTCGGGACGCTCGGCGCGGTGCCCGGCGTCGGCAGCTCGCCGCCGCTCGGGGGCATCGCGGACGCGCCGGCGGGCTGCAGGTCCGGCGTGGTCACCATGGAGGACGCGGGGGGCGCCGCATCGCGCGCGGTGGTCATCTGGCCGGCGGCGAGCGCGGCGGCGGTCTGCCGCATCGCGGTCAGCGCCGCGTTGACGGCCGGGGCCGAGTGTCCGAGCAGCGTGGTCGCGGATGGCGTGTTCGCGGGCACCGCGCTGGCGACGGCTTCGAGCAGCGCGCGGACCCCGCCGCTCGGCAGCACCGGCTGCGAGGGTCGATGCGAGCCGGGCGGCGACGCAGGCGCCGGTTCCGGCGCGGGCGCGGCGACCGCGCGCCGCGAACCGGGAACGGTGAGCTGCGCCGACGGTGCCGCGCCGGCGAGCGGGACCGTCGATGGGGCCCGCGAGGTCTGCGGCGCGAAGGCGAGCACCGGCGGGTGCGCGGCGGGCGCCGGCGGGCTCAGCGGAGGCGAGCTCGGGGCGCGGCGCGGGGCAGCGCCGGCGTCGACCGGCGGCGCGATCGATCCGAGCGCGAGCGCGGCGGCGTCGCGGCGCGGCGCGGCGGGCCGCGGTGGCTCGGTCGCCGCCTCGTCGGGGCCGTCGTCGTCGAACTCGTCGTCGAGCACCATCGAGACGCTGAGGTCGGGGACGGCGGCGAGCTCGGCCTCGACGGGGTCGAGCGGGACCGCTGCGAGGTTGCGGGGCAGCGGGCGCGACGCGAGCATCATGCGCTGGAACGGCGCGGTCTCGGTGTCGAGATCGAGCCACGGCTCGGGGCGCGTGCCGAACAGGTCGTGGACCAGGCGGCTGACCGCCGACGTCGACAGGATCGTGCCGGCGCGCATCGACGCGTTCTCGAGCGCCTCGACGACCTCGCCGGCGGTCTGGTAGCGGTCGGCGACCGACTTGGCGAGCAGGCGCAGCACGATGTCGTCGATCGCGCGCGGCACGTCGGGCCGGCGCGACGACGGCGGCGGCGGCGGCTCGTGGACGATCGCGGTCATGTTCTCGAAGTCGCTCGACCGCCGGTACAGCCGGTCGCCGGTCAGGATCTCCCACATCACGATGCCGAGCGAGAACAGGTCGCTGCGGCGGTCGACGCGCGTGCCGCGGCACTGCTCGGGCGACAGGTAGCTGATCTTGCCCTTGACCGTCCCGGACTTAGTCTCGACCCGATCGGCGGCCTTGGCGACGCCGAAGTCGACGATCTTGAGGTTGCCCTCGTAGCTGATCATCAGGTTGGCCGGCGAGATGTCGCGGTGGACGATGCCGAGCGGGCGCCCGTCGTTGCCGTTGCGCTCGTGGGCGTGGTGGAGGCCGGCGGCGGCGCCGGCGATGATCGTGAGCACGCAGGCCATCGGCACCTTGCGCTCCCGCTGCTTGGTCCGCTGGAGCAGGGAGCGGACGGTCTCGCCGTGGACGTACTCCATGGTGAAGAAGTACGAGTCGCCGAGCATGCCGATGTCGTAGACCGACGCGATGTTGGGGTGCTGGAGCTGGGCGGCCAGCTTGGCCTCGTCCAGGAACATCTGGACGAACTGGGCGTCGGTCGCCCGCTCGCGCAGGATCCGCTTGAGTACGCAGTAGCGAACCAGGCCGGTGGTGTTGGCGCCGCGCGCCAGGAAGATCTCGGCCATGCCGCCGACGGCGAGCTTTCCCAGGATCTTGTACTGGTTCGCGGCCGATCCGACCTCGGCAGATCCCTTCGCCACGACGGGATTGTCAGGCCGCCGTGTCGCGGGTGTCAAACCGGCTTTCCGGCGGTTCTCGGAGTGTCATGCGATGTGAGGGCGAGTGGGGTCGCCCATCGACGGGAATCGCCACCGGCCAGACTCGATATCACTCCGAGGACCACTGAATCCGCTGGACCGCGCGACGCGGAGCCGGTGGGCTTCGACCGGCCGTACAAGCCGCCCGCCGGTCACGCCGGACTGCTTCGTTCCGCGGCATCGCGGGGGATCCTGCGGGATGGATCGGCGCGCGCGGACGGCAGCGCGACGATCTGCAGCGAACTGCGGCTCCACCGGGTGTACATGCAGGCGTTGCGGTACGATGTCGTCCATGTCGGACGGCACGGGACTCGCGCCAGCAAGCGCACGAGATCCCGTGCGTTCGCTGGAAGCCGCCCTGGAGCGGGAGCAGAAGAAGGTCGCGCTGGTCCAGGAGGTCAGCCGGGCGCTCTCGCAGACCGAGAACCTCGATGCGCTGCTCGCGCTGATCATCACCAAGGTCACCGAGCTGATGGAGGCGGAGCGCTCGACGCTGTACCTGCTGACCGAGGACGGCGGCCAGCTGTGGTCGAAGGTGTCGCAGGGCAGCGAGCGGATCGAGATCCGGCTCGACCTCGGCGAGGGCATCGCGGGCTGGGTCGCCAAGACCCGCGAGATCGTCAACATCCCGGATGCCTACGCCGATCAGCGGTTTCAGCCCGCGGTCGACCACAAGACCGGCTACCGCACGCGGTCGATCCTGTCGGTGCCGATGCTGGGCACGCCCGGGCTGGTCGGCGTGCTGCAGGTGCTCAACAAGCAGGACGGCCCGTTCACGCACGCCGACGAGGAGCTGCTGATGGCGCTCGCGAGCCAGGCGGCGGTCGCGATCGAGCACGCGCGGCTGTACCACGCGCTGCGCGAGCAGAACGAGGAGCTGTCGCGCGCGCGCCGCGACCTGGAGCGCCGGACCCGCGAGCTCAACGCGCTGTACGAGGTCGAGAAGGAGCTGTCGGCGGCGCTCGATCTGGACGACCTGCTGTCGCGCATCCTCGCCCAGGCGATCACCGTGCTCGGCGGCGGCGCGGGCTCGATCGCGCTGCTCGACGCCGACGGATCGCTGCGGTTCCGCACCGTGCAGGGCCCGGCGGCGCCGCGGCTGATCGAGCGCACGCTGCCGCATGGCACGGGCCTGCTCGGCTGGTCGATCAAGCACCGGACGCCGCTGGTGATCGAAGATCCGGGCCGCGATCCGCGCCACGCCGCCGAGATCGCGGCCGAGATCGGGGTCGCGCCGAAGCACCTGCTGGTCGCGCCGCTGATCGATGGCGAGGACGCGATCGGCGGGATCGAGATCATCGATCAGCGCCGCGCGTCGCGCGATGGCGACGGACCGTGGGACAATGACGACCTCAAGCTGCTGGTGCTGATCGCGGCGCAGGCGGCGAGCGCGATCAGCCTGGCTCGCCGGCGCAGCGAGCAGAGCAACCGCGACCGGCTGGCGTCGATCGGCCGGATGCTGGCCGGTCTCTTGCACGACCTCAAGACGCCGATGACGATCATCTCGGGCTACGCGCAGCTGATGGCCGCGATGGACGATCCCGCACAGCGCGACCGCTACGTCGAGCAGATCCAGCGCCAGTTCGACCTGATGGCCGGCATGGCACGCGAGGTGCTTGCGTTCGCGCGCGGCGACACGGATCTGGTGATCCGCAAGGTCTACGTTCATCGTTTTGCCGAGGAGCTGTCGACCCAGCTCGGCGCGGCGGTGCAGGGCCGCGGCATCGACTTCGAGGTCGAGACGCGCTACGACGGGATCGCGTACTTCGACGAGCAGAAGCTGATGCGGGTATTTCACAACCTGACGTCCAACGCGATCGAGGCCATGCCGGACGGCGGCCACCTGCGGGTCACGATCGACAAGGAAGGCGACGACCTGGTGTGGGCGGTGCGCGACACCGGGCCCGGGATCCCCGATCAGGTGCGCGGCCGGCTGTTCGAGCTGTTCGCGACCGGCCGCAAGGGCGGTACCGGCCTGGGCCTGGCGATCGTCAAGAGGATCATCGACGACCACCACGGGACGATCCGTCCGGAGACCGGACCGTCCGGCACCACGTTCGTGATCCGTATGCCCCTGTCGCGCCCCGCCGACGGCGAGTGAGCCGGCATGCTTGCGCTGCGCGGGATCGTCCGCACGTTCGGCCGCCGCCGGGCGGTCGCCGGGGTGTCGCTGGAGGTCGCCGCCGGCGAGGCCGTGCTGCTGGTCGGCCGCAACGGCGCCGGCAAGACCACGCTGCTCCGGATCGCCGCCGGGTTCCTCGACCCCGACGAAGGCGAGGTGATCGTCGACGGGATCGCGATGGCGCGGCAGCGCGCGCGCGCGCAGGCCCGGCTCGGCTACCTGCCGGAGCACGCGCCGGCGCCGGGCGAGCTCACGGTGCGCGAGCACCTGTACCTGCGCGCCCGCCAGAAGCGCGTGGCGGCGACCCGGGCCGCGGTCGACGCCGCGATCGAGCGGGCGATCGCGCTGGCCGGCCTGGGCGACACGGTGCGCCAGCCGATCGCGACCCTGTCCAAGGGGTTTCGCCAGCGGGTCGGGCTGGCCGACGCGCTGCTCGGCGACCCGCCGCTGGTGATCCTCGACGAGCCGACCAGCGGGATGGACCCGATCCATGTCCGGCAGCTGCGCGATCACCTGGTCGCCGCGGCGCGCGATCGCGCGGTGCTGGTGTCGAGCCACGCGGTCAGCGATCTGGAGGCGCTGGCGAGCCGGGTGGCGGTGCTGCGCGACGGGGCGCTGGTCGCGTGCGAGGCGCCGGACGCGCTGTGCCGGCGCACCGGGGCGGCGCGGCTCGACGGTGCGGTGGTGGCGCTGCTCGGCGAGCAGGAGGTCGTGTGACCGCGGCGTACTGGGTGTGGCGGCGCGAGCTCGCGGTGATGCTGCGCGCGCCGGTGGTCTACGTGGTCGGCGGGCTGTTCCTCGCGGTCCAGGGGTTTGCGTTCGCCGGGCTGGTCGGTGTGCTGTCGGATCCGCTGCGGCCGGCGCCGCTCGGCGCGCTGCTCGAGGGTCAGCTGTCGGGGACGCTGCTGACCTGGGTGCTCGCGCTGGTCGTGCTCACGCTGCTCGGCATGCGCGCGATCGCCGAGGACAAGCGCAGCGGCAGCTGGGAGTCGCTGCTGACCGCCGGCGTCGGCGAGGGCGCCGCGGTCGCCGGCAAGTGGCTCGCCGCCGCCACCGTCTACGCCGTGGTGTGGCTGCCGACCGCGGCGTACCTCGGGCTGGTCGCGCTGTACCGCGCCGACACCGGCGGCTGGGATGTGCCGGCGATCGCGGTCGGCTACGCCGGTGCGATCGCGCTCGGCGCCGCGCTGCTGGCCTGGCCGGTCGCCGCGAGCGCCGCCATGAGCTCGCCGCTCGCCGCCGGGGCGCTCGGCTTCGCGTGGCTGATCGTGCTGCTGCTGGTCGGCGAGCTCGGCGCGCTGTGGCCCGATCTCGCGACCGAGCACGCGACGCTCGCCCGGGTGCTCGACGCGGTGTCGCTGCGCGCGATCGCCGCCGACTTCGCGCGCGGCCACGTCGCGCTGCGCGCGCTCGCCGTGCTGGGCGGGCTCGCGGTGGTCGGGCTGTCGCTGGCGGTGACGCTGGCGTGCGCCGGCCGGCGCCACCGCCGCGAGCTGGCGATCCGCGCGCTCGGGACGCTGGCGCTGGCGGCGATCGCGGTGCTGGCGTGCGTGCTGGCCGCGCGCCATCCCGCCGGGCTCGATCTCAGCGCGGCGGGGCGGAGCACGCTGTCCGAGGCGACCCGCCAGGCGCTCGCCGAGCTGCCGGGGCCGGCGGTGATCACGATCGTCCAGCCGACGCTGGGCGCGGCGGAGCCGGTCTACGACGAGGTCGCCCGGATCGCGGGCGAGCTGGCGGACGCCGCGCCGGGGCTGACCGTGCGCCGGGTCGATCCGGCGAGCGCACCCGGCGGGCTGACCGAGATCGCGCGCGCGGCCGGGCTCTCGGTCCCCGATCTCGCGTCGAGCGGCTCGATCGTCATCGAGCTCGGCGGCCAGCGCCGGGTGCTGGACCTCTCGACGTTCGCGGCGATCGATGTCGGCCCGGGTGGTGCGCTGACGGTCGAGCGGTTCGCGGTCGAGCAGGCGATCGCGGGCGCGCTGGCAGCGCTCGCCGCGCCCCGGCCGCTGACGATCTGCGCGACGACCGGCCACGGCGAGCTCGCGATGACCGTACAGCCGGCCGGCCAGGACTGGGCCGCGGTCGGCGACCGGCTGCGCGGCGAGGGCATGACGGTCGAGCGCCTCGACGACCTCGCCGGCGGTGTGCCGGCGAGGTGCACCGCGATCGTGGTGGCGGGGCCGAGATCGCCGCTACCGCCCCAGGACGCCCTGGCGATCCAGGACTTCGTGCGCCGCGGCGGCGGGCTGATCGTCGCCGCCGGCGCCGCGGTCGAGGCCCCCACCGGCGTCGCGCTGCCGGCGACCGGCCTGGACGGCGTGCTCGCGGCCGACGGCCTCGGGCTGGCGCCGGCGATCGCCGTCGAGCCCAGGCCGTCGATCCCCGGGTTGCCGGGCACGCTGAAGGTGTTCAGCGGGTACGCGGACCACCCGATCAACCGCGGGTTTGCCGGGGTGCGGACGACGCTGTGGGTCCAGCCGCGCGTGGTGATCACCACCGGCGCCGCGCGGCCGCTGATCTCGGCGACACCGGACAGCTGGGGCGAGCGCAACCTGTTCGATCCGCCGGCCAGGGACGCCGATGACGTCGCCGGGCCGGTCGCGCTCGCGGCGATCGGCGGCTCGCGCCGCGTGATCGCGATCGGCTCCGCGGGCTCGCTGACCACGGCCGAGCTGTCGCGCGGCAGGTCGGCCGGCCCGCTGAGCGCGGCCGAGCAGTCGCGCGGCGTGTCGGCGGCGGACCTCTGGCTCGTCCGCGCGATCCGGTTCGTCACCGGCACGCCCGAGCCGGTGGCGCCGGTGGCGAGCCGCGCCCCGGATCAAGTCCGCCTGGTGATGAGCGACCGCCAGCGCCTCATCGTGATCGTGCTGTCGGTCGCCGGCCTCCCGCTGGCGTGGCTCGTGGTCGGCGGCGCGATCGTGTGGTGGCGCCGGAGGGCGGCGCGATGATCGCGTCGTGGCGCGGGCTCGCGGTGGCGGCGGCGATCGCAGCCGTGCTGGCGGTGATCGTGATCATCGATACGCTACGCGCCGGGGGACCGGTGGCGGTGGATCACGCGCTCTTGCCCGGCTTCGATCCGGTGCGCGCCACCGAGCTGATCTGGGAGCGCGCCGGTCAGCCGGCGATCCGCGCGGTGCGCGCCGGGGAGCGCTGGGAGCTGCGCGCGCCCGGGGCGATCCCGGCCGACGGCGGTGCGATCGGCGACGTGCTCGCGGCGCTGCGCGGGGCGCACTGGCACCGGCGCGGCGACGCGACGCCGCCGCACACGACGCTGACCGTGATCGCCGGCGGCGAGCGCCACGTGCTCGGCATCGCGGCGCCGATCGCCGGCACCGAGCAGAGCTGGATCGTGTGCGACGGGCAGGGTGAGGTGGTCGATGGCTGGGTCGCGCGCGCCCTCGATCGCGATCGGCTGTCGCTGCAGGTCCGCCGGCCGCTGGCCGACGCCGCCGGCGCGCGGACGATCGCGGTCACCGGCACCGTCCCGGTCTCGCTCGCGACCCGCCCAGGAGCCGCCGGTGGCGCGGGTGATGTGGCCGGGGGCGGACGCGTCGATCTGCGGATCGAGGGTGTTCCGCGGCGGCAGGTCCGGCCGGAACCGCTGTTGCTCGCGCCCGAGCTCGCCGCCGCGCTCGAGCGCGCGCTGCGCGATGTGGTCATTATCCGGATCCGGATTGCGGACGGTCCGCTCCCGGGCCGCGGGCTGGCGATCGAGGTCGCCGGCCCGGGCCCGGCGGTCACCGTCGAGCTCGGCGGCGCCTGCCCCGGCGCGCCGGCGCTGGTCGCCGTGTCCGGGACCGCCGGCGACGGCTGCGTCGAGCAGGCCGCCGCCGATGCGGTGAAGGCTGCGGTCGCCGCGCTCGACCGGCCGCCGGGTGCGATCGTGGAGCGCCGCCCGGTGCCGTTCGAGCCGGCGCGGGTCGTGCTCCCCGACGGCGGCGTGCTGGCAACCTCGCCGCCGCGAGTCGGCGACGCCGCGGCCGACGACACGCGGGTGGCGGAGCTGCTCGGCGCGCTCGCCGCGCCGGCCGAGGTCGTGCCCCGGCCCACCGCGCCGCCGATCGCGCACCTCACCGCGACCGATCGCGCCGGTGCCGCGATCGCACTCGACCTGTTCGCCGATCGCGTGCTGGCCCGCCCCGGCGAGCCGGTCGCGCTGCGGACCGCGCCCGGCCTGTGGAACCTGCTGATCCGCCCGTCGCGCGAGCTCCGCGATCTCACGCTGTGGGTCGAGGAGCCGACGATGATCACCGCGGTCGTCGTCGACGGCGTGCGCTACCAGCGCGGCCCGGTGATCGGTGCGTGGGATCGCCAGCCCGCCGGCCCGGTCGACGCCGCCCGCGTCGAGGCGCTGATCGCCCAGCTCGCCACGCCGCGCGCGATCGGTCTCGCCGCCGGGCCGCTCGCCGCAGCGCACCGCGTGACGCTCGAGGTCACGCCGCCGGTCGGCGCGCCGATCCGTCACGCGCTGGAGCTCGGCGCACCGCGCGGGTCGGGTTGCCCGGCGCACACCGGCAGCGACACCGTGGTGCTACCCGCGGTGATCTGCAGCGAGCTCGCGGCGCTGGGGCGGCCACCGCAACATCCCTGACCACCCCGTTCATGATGTCCTCGGCTGGATCGCTCGCGTTGCCGGTGTGAGCCGACTTACGCGATGAACATCCTCGCGGGCTCGTCCGACGCGGGAGTGCCGGAGACAACGCAAGCCTGGCCGCACGGGCAAGCATCCCAGCCGCTCACGTATAGACTCGCAGTCCGTGCGGCTGCGGAGGGGAAACGAGCGCAGCACTGGCGAGTCAGGGCGCGAGGGCAGGCCGAGTCTCGGACCCGGCAAGCAATCGCTGACCGAGCGGCTCGGTTTGCCGGCCGCGCAACCATTGGAGGTTGGCAAACGTGCGCTGACGGACGCATACGTTCCCGGTCTGCATGGTCCCGATGGGCAGCCGGATGCGGCGAACGGCCCGCCGCGGATCGTCCAGGACGCGATCGCCAGCGAGGCCGGAACGCCCCTGCCGGACGGCGAGCGATGGTCGAAGCGTTTGCGGGCGGATCTGGCCGGCGCGCGCATCGTGACCGGCCCGAAGGCAGCGGCCGCGGCTGCTGCGATCGGAGCTCCCGCATTCACCGTCGGCAATCGCGTGTTCCTCGGCGACGGCGTGACGCCGGACAGCACCGAGATCCTGGCGCACGAGCTCACACACGTCGTGCAGCAGCGCGGCGCGGCGCTTCCGGCGCCCGATCAGCTGAAGCTCACGTCGCCTGGGGACCATGTCGAGCGCGAGGCGCGCGGAGAGGTCGACAAGGCTCCCGGCGAGCCCATCACGCCCGCCGCAGAAGTCGCGATTGCACCGTACGGCCCGTTCGGCATGGGCCCCCGCGGCGGCGGTGTGTTCTCGGGGCCGCCGGATCCGCAGCTCGATGCCTTCAAGTACTTCGAGAAGCACGGCAAGGCTCACTTCAAGCACCTGATGGACATGAAGCTCGGCGAGCCGACACTCGACACCGGTTCGCGCTACGCCGCGTGGACGGCGGGAAGCGCGCGTGTGTTCGCCGACAAGCTCGCGAGCGACCTGTACGACGCCACCGGCCGGCCGTGGGACCTGGCCGAGCAGACGCTGGCACCGGCGAGCCTGTGGGAGATCATCGACACCGGCCGCGACGCCGAGAACAAGGACGATCCGGCGCAGGCGAACGAGTACCACCTGAACGTGACGCTCGAGCTCGTGAAGGCCTATCGCGAGCGAGTCCGCAACGCGTTGAACCGGCTGACCCCGCGGGTGATCAAGGAGTGGAACCGCCGAACGCTCGCCGACCAGGCGGAGCGCAGCAAGAACAGCAAGGCGCCGCTCCCCGAGCACCCCGAGACCAACCAGCCGGGCGTGGGGATCTTGCAGTCTCACCCGATCGATCGGTACGTGCTCGGTGCGCTGTGGGGCCTCACCACACCCACGCTGAAGCCCGACTTCGCGGCCTACCGCAAGGACTTCCCCGACGAAGCAAGGCCGCATGGATCGCGTGACAGCAAGCCGGTGATCGACACGCTGCGTCAGGTGAAGTTCCAGTGGCAGTCCCCCAAGCAGGCGCGGCACTGGATCAGGGTCACCGATCCGATCGATGCGACTCCCGAGGAAGTGGCCCACGAGCTGTACGGCGACACGCTGCGTACCTATCTGATCACACCCGCGCCGCCGCTGTTCGGCTTCGACGTCCGCAAGGACATGCTGCGTCCCGAGCACGAGAAGGAGTACGAGCGGTTCCGCGATGACCGCTCGCCCGGCGGGGACGTCGCCCACGAGATGCTCGCCGGTGGGCAGGGCAACGACGCTGCGCTGGACCAGGCCGCCGGATTCACCACGGCCAGGGCGAGCAAGCCGGTCGTGCTGCAGCAGTTCGATCTCGTGATCAGCGAGCTGAAGAAGCTCGCGGCCGGCGCGCACGCGTGGGTCACCCTCGACAAGGAGGTCAGCGAGGCGGTCACGCGCGCGGAGCAGCGCAAGCAGGCGATCTCCGAGGCGCGCGATACCAAGGAGGCCGACAAGTGGAACGCGCAGGTGCGCGAGCAGCTCGACATCGTGAGCAAGGCCAGGTCCGGGCTCGACATCGTCGGCGCTTTGTTCCACTCGTTCGAGGCGCCCGAGCCCCGCGACCTGGCACACGAGATCGGCACGCTGTTCGTGATCGCGGCCGGACACTCCGACCTCGTGGTCACCGCGCGCGCGGATCTCGACCAGGCGAACCAGCGCCTGCTCGCATTCCCCGCCGACTGGATCGATGCCCAGTTCCGCTGGATCCGCCGGGCGATCCTCGCCTCGCAGACCAATGCGCGGACCGCCAAGCAGGACCGGTTCGTCAAGTCGCTGGGTGACAAGGAGACCAAGCTGCGCCTCGATCTGATGAAGGTCCGCGACAAGCTGCTGACCAGTCCGCTATCGGTCAAGCCGGAGCTCGACCGGATCACGAAGGAGCTGCGGGAGCTCGCGACCGGCGCATCCGCGGTCCGCAACATGGACCTGTGCGACGAGGCATTCGTCAACCTCAAGGACGCCAGGTCGACGACCGGCTGGATCCGGAGCCTCGCGAGCAACCCGCTCACCGGCAAC
Organism: Kofleriaceae bacterium; assembly: GCA_041495365.1. Classification (GTDB taxonomy): domain Bacteria; phylum Myxococcota_A; class Polyangia; order Haliangiales; family Haliangiaceae; genus JABFXX01. The sequence goes on from JBGQCL010000247.1 coordinate 11,289, forward strand.
CATGGCAACGACTGCCTCGATGCACTCGCGGCCCGCGCCGAGACGTTCCAGGGCGAGTGGAACGCGATCCTGAACCGGTGGAAGGACGGCGACAAGCAAGGCGCATCCGACGCACTCGAGCGCAAGGCCCAGAGCCCCGAGTGGAGGCAGTTCTTCGAGGACGTCGCCAAGGAGATCAAGGATCAGGCCACGTACGACGCGTGGATGACGTTCGGAATCCTGATCGGAATCGCGATCGTCACCGGGTTCGCGGGCGCCCTGCTCGAGCCGGTCGCGGTCGGCGCGCTCGGTCCGCTGCTGGGATTCGTCGTGACCACGACGGCCGAGGCGACGCTGTTCACGACGCTGTCGTACGCGCTCGTCGAGAAGCACCCGGACATGGCGGGGTTCAAGAACGAGCTCGGCAAGAACATCCTGGTGTTCGGTGCGCTCAAGGGACTGTCGAAGGCGTTCGCCGGTCTCGAGAAGGTGTTCGAGGTCGAGCTCAAGGAAGCCGAGGTGATCGCCCAGTTCGTGGCGGTCAACGGCATCGCGCTGTATCAGGCCAACCAGGACAAGGCCAGGCACGGCCAGACCCTCACCGAGGCCGAGATCCTGAAGCTCAGCTTCGACAACCTGATCTTCGCGATCGCCGTCGCGATCGGCGGCAAGGCGCTCGCACCGCTGCTCGGCAAGTGGCGAGTCAAGCTCGAGGTCGGCAAGGGACTCGACGAGATCGAGGCGCTGCACAAGCAGGTCGAGAGCCTCGCCGCGCAGGCCAGGACGGTGAAGGACAGGCAGGTCGGCGAGCAGCTGCTGCAGCGGCAACGCGAGCTGCTGACCGCAGAGCGCGAGTTTCTCGAGGCGCTGCTCGAGCTCACGACGAAGGGCCGCGACGCCGCGCTCAAGAAGGGGATGACCGTCCGGCAGTACGACGCGCTGATGAGCGCGAACAGTGACTTCCAGACCGCGGTGCGTGGCCTGCGCGAGGCCGAGCTGATGAGCAAGCTCGAACCGGCCGTCCACGGCGAATACCTGTGCGAGCCAGGAAAGCTGTTCGACGAGGCGCGCGAGCACTACGCCGGCGACCAGGCGAACAAGATCGGCAATGTGGTCATCGATCCGACCAATCGTACCCGGTCGTTCGAGGTCGAACTGCCCGACGGCAGCAAGCTGCGGATCAGCGAGCGGGCCGGAAGGCCCGGCGACGTCAATACCGAGACCAAGCAGACGGTGACCGCCGGCGGCGAGCCGCCCGGCCCGCGCGCCGAGGAGGTCGCCAGGGCGCACGGTCTGGCCGATGCGGCGGCGCTGCGCGCATTCGAGGCGCTGTACCGGGCGAACCCCAAGGAGATGCTCGCGTTCCTCGAGGCGATGAAGTCGCGCCCCGGGCTCGCCAGCCGGCTGCTCGCGCAGTTCGGCGAGGCGGTGCTGGCGCACTTCCAGCCGGTCGGCGACGGCATGGTGAGCATTCACGGCGAGATCGACATCGCCGCCGGCAAGCTCGACTCGCTCTCGGGCGCCGATCTCGCCAAGCTCGTGGAGGTCGCCAGGAACAAGGGGCCGGTCGATGCGTACGAGTACTTCGAATCGACGAGCACCCTGGGCGGCAAGCCAGGCGCGCGCCTGCGCTTCAAGTCACGGGTGATGGATCGCGTCACCCGGGTGATCGCGGAGATCAAGAAGACGCTGAAGCTCGCGCCTGGCGACCCGCGCGCCGAGATCTTCGAGCCCGGCAAGCTGGCCGAGGGCGACGCGATCCGGCTGTGGGATCTGTTCAATGAAGGCGGCTACCAGGACGCCGCGATCCGGGAACAGGCAGCGGAGTGGGCGTTCAGCAAGAATCCCCAGAGCGCACGTGAGTTCGTCGCCGAGTTGCAGTTCTACGAAGCCGAGGTGATCAACCGCGCCGCTGGATATTTCGCCGATGCTAAGGCGGCGCTTGCGAACGAGATCGCGGCGCGCAAGGCGGCCAACGGCGGACGCGATCCGACCGACACCGAACGCAAGGCGGCGACCCGGAAAGCCACCAAGGCCGTGCTGGGGCGAGGGTTCGACGTCGAAGGGCCGGCGTGGCGCCGGGAGGCCATTGGGAAGGCGCTCCGTGACATGGCCGCGAAGATCACCAAGGACGGCAAGCCGACCACCGTGGGGGCCGACGCGGCAGACACCGCCTGGGACGCCAACATGAGGGCACAGAAGGGGCCGGACGCCGCCGGCGCGAGGAGCATCGGCGGAAAGACCGACGCCGAGCTGCCGGGCCACCTCCGTTCGATCGCGGACACGCTGTCGTTCGCCACCAATTTCGACGCCGCCTACCACGCCCACAAGCACGCGGGAGAGCTGCCCGTGAAGCCACCGCCCGCGAGCGAGATGGCCGTGTACCTCAAGGCCGCGCGCGACTTCGTGCGCAGCAAGCCCGGCACCGTAAGGATCAACCAGAACGGTTCACGCAGCGTCGTCTATGCAGCCGATGGAATGCGTGCCATCATTCATGTCAGCGCTGACGGCAACGCCGTCATCGCGACGTTCGGCCAGGCGAGCTCATGACGATCGATGCTCTCTTGAAGCACGCGAGCGACGCGCTCGACGGCGCGCTGCATGCCGCAGATGAGAAGGCGCGGCTCGCGGCGATCACCCGTTTCATGCGCACCTTCGGGGACCTCGCGAAGGAGATCTCCGCCGGTCATGGTTCGTGGGACGACGTGCGCCCGTGGGCGCATGGAATCGCCGAGCGCGTGCTAGGCGCCCGAGAGGCGCTCGGCGACTGGCAGCTCGATATAGGCCGGCTGTTCTACGACCCCACGCGTGATGAAGTGGACGCCGAGGCCGCGCTCCTCCGCCGCTCGCAGCAGGCGTGGGCGCGCGAGGCATTCAGCGACACGGCCGTCGATGCGCTGCTCGCCGAGTTCGAGGACCCCGAGGTCGATCGCGAGTTTCGCGCAGAGGCCGACCGGATCGCGCTCGATCCGCCGGAGTACGCGCCAGCGTCGCACACCTGGTGGCGCCGACGCTAGCCGCCACAGGCTGCGGCAGCTCATGACGATCGATTCTCTCTTGAAGCACGCGAGCGACGCGCTCGACGGCGCGCTGCATGCCGCAGATGAGAAGGCGTGGCTCGCGGCGATCACCCGTTTCATGCGCACCTTCGAGGATCTCGCAAAGGACATCGCGGCCGGCCATGGCTCGTGGGACGACGTGCGCCCGTGGGCGCATGGAATCGCCGAGCGCGTGCGAGCCGCCCGCCCGGCGCTCGAGGATTGGGAGCTTGAGATGGGCCACCTGTTCTACACCGCATCGGGCGATGAGGTGGATGCCGAGGCCGCGCTCGACCGCCGCTCGCAGCACGCGTGGGCGCGCGAGGCGTTCCGCGACACACCCGTCGATGCCATGCTCGCCGAGTTCGAGGACCCTGAGGTCGATCGCGAGTTCCGCGAAAGGGCCGACCAGCTCGCGCTTGATCCGGCGGAGTATGCGCCGGCATCGCACACCTGGTGGCGCCGGCGGTAGCCTGGACGGGGCCGTCACAGCCCGCGCGCGGCGAGCACGGCCTTCGCGCGCTCCGGCGCCTCCTTGCCGGCGGCGATTCGCTGCAGGAGCTGGACCGCCGCGGGCGACGCGACCTCGGCGTAGCCGTCGAGCAGCGCGTGGTGTGCGCCGCGCAGCCGGGCGAAGCCGTCGACCAGGCGCTCGAGCACCGGTTCGCCGCCGAGGAACGCCAGCCGCGCGTCCACCGAGATCCGGCTCGCCGCCTCGCGCACGAAGTCCGCGTCGTCGGTGACGTGCACCAGGTCACCGGGCTCGATGCCGTCCTCGCCGCGCTCGCCGCTGCGCTCGGCGCCGAGCCGGCCGTGCAGCACGACGTCGAGCGCGCGCAGCAGCGAGCCGCGCTCGCCCCGGCGCGGCCCGAGCTCCTTGCTGGGCAGCGCCTTGACCCGGCGGTCGAACACCACCGCCAGCCGGCCGCGCAGCTTGTCGGCGGTGGCGGGCGGCAGGCGGAGCAGCAGGAAGCCGACGTGGTGCATGACCAGCGCGCGGTCGTGGTCCTGGTGGGTCCACACCGCGCTGCTCGAGCGCTCGAGCGCGTCGACGATCGAGCTGGCGACCAGCTCGGGGCCGGCGAACGCCTCGAACAGCCGCACCAGGTCGCGCAGGTCCTCGTACGACGAGGTGTCGGTGAACAGCGCCTTGAGCGTCAGCGCGATCTCGTCCGGCGCCAGCGCCGCGCCGTTCTTGAGCGCCTTCTTGCCGGCGGTGTCGAGCTCGGTCGCGCCCTGCGGCGTGCGCCGGCAGCCCTTGCTCGCGGTGATCCGGCACCACCGGATGGCGACGTTGCGCGGCCAGCCGAGCCGGTAGCTGCGGCGCTCGTAGGCGATCATCTCGGCGCGCGCATCGTCGGGGTGGTCGTCGACGATGTACTCGAGGTGCGGGAAGCCGAGCGCGAATGCGAGGTCGGCCTCGGGCGTGAGTGCGAACCCGCGGCGCAGGAACCGCGCGCCTCCCGCCGCGCTGCCGTGATCGAGTGCCGCCGTGGTCCGGTCCGGGCCGGTGCCGGTGCCGGTGGATCGCGGCGCGCTCGGCGCGGCTGGTGACCCGGCGGGCGGGTCGGCCGCGGAGGGATCCGTCGGCTTCTTCTTGGACGCCATCGCCGGCGATTATCCGCGCAAATGCTGTGCTGCGCAGCGCGGTCCCGGGGCTTTGCGCGCGGCGCCCTGTGCCTACACGCCCACCCGGCGGCTCAGGATTCCCCCGGCGCGGTCTGCGGCGCGCCGGCCGGGCTCTCCGCGCCGAGCATCCGGGCGACCAGCGACCGGATCTCGGGGACCCCGAACGGCTTGTCGAGCCGGGGGTTGGGGACCGAGCGCAGGAAGGCCTCGTCCGGGCCGGTGGCGACCGCGCCGCCGGTCATGAATGCGACGCGTCCGGCCTGCGCGGGATCGCGCGCCATCAGCCGCTCGTAGAACTCGATGCCGGTCATGACCGGCATCATCAGGTCGCACAGGACGAGGTCGAAGCGCTCGCCCTGCTCGCACTGCGCGAGCGCGTCGCGCCCGTTGTCGGTGCACACCAGGTCGTGGTCGCGGAGCAGGCGCTTGATCGTGCGATGGACCATCGCGTCGTCATCGACGATCAGGATCCGGGCGCGGCGCACCGCGGCGGCGGTCGCGGGCGGCGCTGCCGGCGCCGCGGGCGGTGGCGCCGGCGATGCGGCGGGCGGCGACGCCGCGCGCAGGATCACGCGGAACGTCGTGCCTCGCCCGAGCTCGCTCTCGACCTGGATCTCGCCGCCGGCCGACGTCACGATCCCGTGGCACACCGAGAGGCCCAGCCCGGTGCCCTGGCCGATCGCCTTGGTCGTGAAGAACGGCTCGAAGATCCGCTTCAGGTCGCCCGGCGCGATCCCCGGGCCGGTGTCGCGAACCTCGACGAGGATGCGGTCGCCGTCGGCGCGGCCGCGGATCACAACGTCCCGGTCGCTGGCGTCGGGCGCGATCGCCTGCGCCGCGTTCATCAGCAGGTTGACGAACACCTGGCCGAGCCGCGCCTCGTCGGCCACCGCCCGCGGCAGCGCGTCCAGCTCCTGGGTGAGCCGCGCGCGGTGCCGGAACTCGTGCTCGGTCGCGCGGATCGCCCAGCCGATCGCGTTGCCGACGTCGGCGGTGCCCGACGCCGAGTCGGTCGGACGCGAGAACGACTTGAGGTCGGCAACGATCTTGCCGACCCGCCAGCCGGCCGAGGTGATCTCGGCCTGGACCTGGGACAGCTCGCCCAGCCGGCCGGCCAGGGCGCGCTCGCCCCCGCCGTCGCCCAGCCCGGCGGCGATCTCGTCGAGCTCGGCGCGCAGGTAGCTGCCGTTGGCCAGCACCACCGCCAGCGGGTTGTTGA